>NZ_BAAARV010000079.1:21049-84862 GCF_039532525.1 Dactylosporangium salmoneum | reverse complement strand
CTTCATGCCGCTCAGCGGCTTGATGCAGATGCCGCCGGTGTCGAAGGTGATGCCCTTGCCGACCAGCACTACGTGCCGCTTGGCCCCGCGCGGGCGCCACGACAGCTCGACCAGCCGCGGGCCGCGCTCGGTGGCCGCGCCCCGCCCGACGGCGAGGATCGCGTTGAAGCCCTGGGCGGCAAGGTAGGCCGGCTCGCGCACCTCGACCGTCAGGCCGGGCACGCCGGAGGCGGCCTTGACCACCTGACGGGCGAACCAGGCCGGCGTCTTGCGATCGCTGGGCATGTTGGTCAGGTCACGGGCCAGCACGGTGGCGGTCACGACGGCGCGGGCCTGGTCGAGCGCCTGCTCGAGCAGGCCCGTCGGGGTGCCGGCCGGCAGCGCCACCGTCACCCGGCGCAGCGCGTCAGGCTCGGCGTCGTCGGCCAGGCGGAAGCGGTAGGAGGCCAGCCAGAGGCCCTCGGCCAGGCCGCGGACGGCTTCGGGAAGCGTGTCCTGCGGTACCAGAACGCGTAACGACGGCTCGGAACGGGCCTTGCGGGCCAGCGCGGCGCCCGCGGCCCGCCAACCGGCCTCGTCTCCGTCGCCGATGCCCACGAACAGCAGGCGCGACGGCTTGCGCCCGGGCCGGGGCAAGATGTGCACGGAGCCGGCCGACCCCGAGTGCTCGACGTCCTCCAGGAACGTCGCACACTCTTCGAGGTCGGCCGGACCGAGCTTGAGCAGGTCGAGAGCGGCAGAAGGGGAGCCGGACGGGACGACTACAGCGACCGCGCCGGAGGCGCTGCGGGCTGTGGCGAACCTGATGTCCAGCAAGGGGAACCCTCCAATTTCTGCGCACACCGATGGGAGCGACCACCAGGGCCACCCCAGTAACCCGAAAGCAGAGTCTCAACCCGAAAGCAGAGCCTCAACCCGAAGGTTAGAGCCAAACGCCGGAAGACTCAGCCGGTGGCCGTCTTCAGCGCCTCGCTGAGCTCGTTGGCCTCATCCTTGGTCATCTCGACGACAAGCCGCCCACCACCCTCGAGCGGCACGCGCATGACGATGCCGCGGCCCTCCTTGGTGACCTCCAGCGGACCGTCGCCTGTCCGCGGCTTCATGGCCGCCATGTTGTCTCCCTTCGCTTCCTGATGTCCCAGACATCAGGCGGCACAGCCGTCCCCGCATGCCCGGCGCGCCAGCTCACGGGGCCGCGGCCGGACCCGTCGGCTCCGTGATGTACGCGCCAACCGTTGATTTTCCCTGATGATGGCCCCAAGACCCAAACCGGGCCGCGATCCTTGTGACATCTTCTGGCGGAATGTGCCGGTCAACTGTCACAATAAGCGGCCATGCAGGCCCGGTCGGCCCTCTTTGATCTGTACGGCGACCATCTCCGCCCGCGCGGAGGGCGGGCCGCGGTCGCGGCTCTCGTGCGCCTGCTCGCCCCCCTCGGCATCGCCGCTCCCGCCGTCCGCACCGCCATCTCACGGATGGTCCGGCAGGGCTGGCTCCATCCTCTACGTTTGCCGACCGGTCCGGGCTACGGCATCACCCCGAAGGCGGCACGCCGCCTGGACGCCGCCGGCGCCCGGATCTACCGCACCCAGCGGCCGGGTGGTGGTCTCGCGGCCGCCTGGACTGGCCGATTCGATCTCATCACGCTCGAACCGCCCGCGCATCGCGGCGCGCGGGCGAGACTGGTGGCGAACCTGGGATTCCTCGGGTACGGCTCGATCGACGGCTCGACCTGGATCTCCCCGCGCCCGGGGGAGGGCGTCGACGCCCTGCTGACGGAGGCCGGTGTGCGCTACGACCGATTCGAGGCGGAGCATTCGGGTGGTACCGATGGGGCGATCAAACTCGTGGCGAGGGCCTGGGACCTCGACGGGATCGCCGCGGCCTACGACGAGTTCGTCGAGCGCCTCACCCCGCTCGTCACCGCCGTCGGCCCGGGAACGCCCGACGAGCGCGCCTACGCGGTGCGGTTCACGCTCGTGCACGCCTGGCGCGCGTTCCTCTTCCGCGACCCGCAGCTACCGCCCGAGCTGCTGCCCGAGCGCTGGGCCGGCACCGCGGCCGCGGCGTTCTTCGACCACCACGCCCACCGGCTGCGCCCCGCCGCGGACCGGTTCGTGGATGCCTGCCTGACCCTCTAATGTTTGGAGTACCGATGGAGCTGCTCGTCGAGCGCACCGAGAACGGCGTTGCGATCGTCACCCTCAACCGGCCCGAGGCCCTCAACTCGCTGAACAACGCGCTCAAGGTGGCCCTGCGCGACACGTTGCAAGAGCTTCGAGACGACGCGACGGTACGGGCGATCGTCCTCGCCGCCGCCGGCCGCGCGTTCTGCGGGGGCCAGGACCTGCGCGAGCACGTCGAGTCCCTGGAGGCGGGCACGGGCGCGTCGCTGTCGACCGTGACCGAGCACTACAACCCGATCGCCACGCTGCTCGGCGGCATGCCGAAGCCGGTCGTGGCGGCGGTGCGCGGCATGGCGGCCGGCGCCGGCGCCTCCCTCGCGCTGCTGGCCGACTTCCGGGTCGGCGGCCCCAAGACGGCGTTCCTCATGGCCTTCGCCAACGTCGGCCTGGCCGGCGACACGGGCATCTCCTGGACGCTCCCGCGCATCGTCGGGCACGCCAAGGCCGTCGAACTGCTGCTGCTCGCCGAGCCGGTGGACGCGCAGACCGCCTTCGGCCTGGGCATGCTCACCCGCCTCGCCGAGACCGACGACGACGTGCTGCCGACCGCCCTCGAGCTCGCCGACCGCCTCGCCGCCGGCCCGACCATCGCCTACGGGCAGATCAAGCGCGAGCTGGCCACCGGCGGCTCCGGGTCGCTGGCCGACGCGCTGGCGGTGGAGGCCGAGGCCCAGGCCACCTGCGGGCACACCACCGATCACCAGCACGCCACGGCGGCCTTCGTGCAGAAGCAGAAGCCGGTCTTCAAGGGAGCCTGAGCCTTCCTTAACGAGGCTCGTACAAACGCCGCATAGCCTGGGGTCCATGGCCGATCGTGAGAAGGTTGCGCATCTGCTGCGCCGGGCGACGTTCGGGCCCACGGCGGAGGAGGTCGACGCGGCCGAGTCCAAGGGCCCGGCCGCGACCCTCGACGCCCTCTTCAACCCGCCCGCCACCGACGCCGGCGCCGACCGCACCCCGCTGCCCAAGCTCGGCATGGTCGTCAACGAGAAGACCGACCGAGCCGAGCAGATCCGCCAGGTCGGCGCCTGGTGGCTCGACCGCATGGTGCAGGCCGAGCACCAGGTGCACGAGAAGCTGACCTTCTTCTGGCACGGCCACTGGGCCACCTCCGCCGACAAGGTCAAGTCCGGCCCGCTCATGCTGAACCAGCAGCAGACCCTCTTCCGCACCGCCCTGGGCCCCTTCGCCACCCAGGCCCACACGATGCTTCGCGACCCGGCGCTCATCGTCTGGCTCGACGGGCAGAAGAACACCGACAAGGCCCCGAACGAGAACCTCGCCCGGGAGCTCATGGAGCTGTTCACCCTGGGCGTGGGCCACTACACGGAGCAGGATGTCCGGGAGGGCGCCCGGGCCCTGACCGGCTGGGTCGTCGACAACAAGTCCGGCACGGCCTCGTTCAACGCCAAGCGCCACGACGCCCGCCCGAAGACCATCCTGGGCCAGACCGGCAACTACGACGCCGACGGTTTCGCCGACCTCCTGCTGGCCCAGCCCGCGAGCCCGGAGTTCATCGCCCGGAGGCTCTGGCTGCGGTACTGCAGCGACGCCCCGATCCCGCAGCCCGCCCTCGACCGGGCCAAGACCCAGACCACCACGGCCGCCATGCTGCGCGAGCTGCTCTCCGCCGACGGCCACGCCGAACTGGTCAAGCAGCCCGTCGAGTGGCTGGTCGGCGCACTCCGCCAGCTCGGTATCCGCCCCGGCGGCCTCAACGACAACCAGCGCAAGCAGCTCCAGTCGGGCCTGACCCAGCTCGGCCAGGTCCCGCTGCGCCCGCCGAGCGTGGGCGGCTGGCCCGCCGGTGCGGCCTGGCTGACCACCTCGGCCACCCAGGCCCGCATCAAGCTCGCCCAGTCCTTGGCCGCTCAGGCCCCGCGGCCGGCCCTGGACCGCCTGACCGCCGTCCCACCCGCCCAACGCCCGGCCGCCCTGGCCCGCCTGCTGGTGATCGACAAGTTCACGGACCGCACGTTGGCCGCGCTGACTCCGGCCGCGGCCGACCCCCGCCGCCTGCTCACCGTGGGCCTTGCCAGCCCCGAGTACGCGGTCAGCTGACATGCCCCACCACCCCGGCCCAACCGATCCCAGCCCGCCCCACCGCGCCCCGGCCATCTCCAGCCTGGTCCACGGCCTGGTCCAGCGCGGCCCAACCGACTCTGGCCCGGTCCACTGTGGCGGGGTCGACTCCGGCCTGGCCCATCTCGCCCCGGTACATCCCGGCTCAGCCGACGCCGGCCTGGTTTACAGCGGTCTGGTCCAGCGTGGCTCAGCCGACTCTGGCCCGGTCCACTGCGGCGGGGTCGACTCCGGCCTGGCCCATCTCGCCCCGGTACACCCCGGCTCAGCCGACGCCGGCCTGGTTTACAGCGGTCTGGTCCAGCGTGGCCCAGCCGACTCTGGCCCGGTCCACTGCGGCGGGGTCGACTCCGGCCTGGCCCATCTCGCCCCGGTACACCCCGGCTCAGCCGACGCCGGCCTGGTTTACAGCGGTCTGGTCCAGCGCGGCCCAGCCGACTCTGGCCCAGTCCACTGCGGCGCGGTCGACTCCGGCCCGGCCCAACCCGACCTGGCCCATCCGGGCCCGGTCCATCCAGCCCCGGCGGACTCCGGCCTGGGCCACATCGGCCCGGGACCCCGTGACCGCAGGCGTGCGGCGGGGCGCGACCGGAGCCGGCGGGCCGCGGCGGCATGCGGCCTGCCCGTGGACCGCGGTCCGGACGCCAGCCAGTCAAGACCAGCCGCAGCCGAGGCCCGCAGCCTCGCGACCACCGCGCCGGGCGCCGGCGACGGGCGCCGGGATGCAGGGCCGGGCGTCGGGATGCGGGGCCGGGCGTCGGGATGCGGGGCCGGGCGTCGGGATGCGGGGCCGGGCGTCGGGATGCGGGGCCGGGCGCCGGGATGCGGCGAACGGTCCTCCCTATGCAGTTCTGTCGTGTTCATCAGCAATCGTTCGCACCGTTGAAGGAGGCGGCATGGACGCCCTCACCCGTAGGAAGTTCCTGATCGCCAGCGGCGTGGTCGGGGGAGCGGCCCTCGCCGCCGGCAGCGCCTGGACGCTGCGCGACATCTTCGACACCGCCACCTGGGACGACCGGCCCGGGGACGCCAAGACGCTCGTGCTCGTCACCCTGTACGGGGGCAACGACGGACTGGCCAACGTCATTCCGTACGCCGACAAGGCCTACGCCCCGGCCCGCCACGAGCTGGCGTACAAGCCCGAGGAGGTGCTCAAGCTCGACGACACCCTCGGGCTCAACCCCGGGCTGGCCGGGCTCAAGCGCCTGTACGACGCCAAGAAGCTGGCCATCGTCCGCGGCGTCGGCTACCCGAAGCCCGACCACAGTCACTTCCGTTCGATGGACATCTGGCAGACCGCTCAGCCCGATCAGCCCGGCAACACCGGCTGGCTCGGCCGGTGGCTGGACACCTTCGGCGGCGACCCGCGCCACGCCGTCTCCTTCGAACCCGTCCTCCCTCCGTTGCTCGCCGGCACCACCACGGCCGGCGCCGCGGTGCCCGTCAGCGGGCTGGCCCTGCCCGGCGGCGTGAAGCCCGAGATGCTCACCGCCCTCGGCAAGCCCTCCGACGGCGAGTCCCCGCTGCAGGCCCGGGCCGCCCGCGCCTTCGCCGACCTCGTCGAGGTCGACGCCCTCATCCACAGCGTCGACGAGTCCGGCGCCTCCGACGAAGCCTCGTCCTCGTCCGGCACCGCGACCGGCGGCCGCTCCGATCTCAAGACCCAGCTCGACCTCGTCGCCCGCTGCGTCGAGGCCGGCGTGGCCACCCGCGTCTTCTCCGTCTCGCTCGGCGGCTTCGACCTGCACGCCGAGGAGCGCAACTCGCAGGAGATCCTGCTCAAGCTCCTCGACGGCGCGCTCACCGGCTTCGCCGAGCGCATGGCGAGGACCGAGGCCGGCCGCAAGGTCGTCGTCGCCGTGTACTCCGAGTTCGGCCGCCGCGTCGCCGCCAACGGCTCCGACGGCACCGACCACGGCACGGCGTCCAACATGTTCATCCTCGGCAGCCCGGTCCGCGGCGGCCTCTACGGCGAGCAGCCCAGCCTCGCCGACCTGGACAACGGCGACCTGAAGTTCACCACCGACTTCCGCTCCGTCTACGCCACCCTTCTCCGCGACGTGCTCGACGCCGACCCCGAGCGGATCCTGGGCTACAAGACCCCGCTTGAGGGCATCCTGTAGGACCGCACCCGCCGCCGCGGCCACACGCGGCGGCGGATGCGATCCCTCGAACGACCCGGACTCAGTCGCCGGCGAGGGCGTCGGGCCCGGCGTCACCCTCCGCGGGGGCGGGCTCGCGGCCGGCCGCCCCGTCGGCGCCGACCAGGGCCAGTGCCCGCCGCCCGTCCTCCGCGCCGCTCGTGGCCGCAGCCCCCGTGCACGACGGCAGCGTCAGGGCCGGGGGCAAGCCGGATGCCTGGCTCGACTTGGCCAGTGCGGCGCCGCCGAGCCGGGCGCGGCCGCGTGGCGAGCGGGGACGGCGCGTCGCCGGGGGCCGCTGCCGCAGCCGCTCCGCCCGCTCGGCCCGCCCCCGCGCCTTCTTCTCCTGGTCCAGCCAGCCCAGGGCAGTCCGGCAGGTGTACGCCCACCAGCCCACCCATCGCCCGTAGCGCTCCCGGAGCTCGTCCGGGGCGGGCGGCGGGTCGCCGTACACCCCCTTGGCGGTCCGGACGAACTGCTCCATCTCCAGCGGCACGGCGTCGGGCCGGCCGAGGACCCGCAGCAGCAGCGCGTGGGCGGTGTAGGCCCCCACCCCGCGCACGGCGAGCAGCGCGGCCCTCGCCTCCTCGTACGGCCCGTGCCGCAGCAGTTCCTCGTCGAGCGCCGCGACGCCGCCGATCAGCTCGGCCAGGCGGTTCGCCCGCGCCATCACGCCCACGTACGGCAGAAACTGCTCCGGGGTCAGCGCGGTCAGCGTGGACAGGTCGGGGAAGGCGACGAAGTCCTCGCCGTCCGCCTGGGCCATCGGTCCGAGGTGGATGGTCAGCCGGCGCTTGTGCAGCGACGCGTACCACTGGGCGGAGTTCTGGACGAGGGCGAAATACGCCACTCCCTCGGCCAGGCTCGCGAACCGCACCTGGTGCAGGCCGGCCGCCACCGACAGCAGCGGGCGGACCGGCTCGTCGGCCTCGGCGATCCGCAGGAACTCGGCGCGGTCGTCGGTGAGGCCCAGCCAGGCGGAGACCCGCGCGCCGACGTCGTCGAGCTCGGGCGGGGTCAAGGGGGCGGCGCTGTGCACGGTCAGGGCCACCCCCGGCGCGCCGTCGTCGCGCGCGGTGACACCGGCAACGACCGCGGACGACGGGTCGGACGGGTGGGTGAAGGCGCGCCGGACGCCGTGCTCGTCGAGCCGCACGTCGCGCAGGCCGGGCTGGAAGCCGGCGATCGCGCGCAGCGTGCACCGCAGGTCGAAGGGGGTCGTGGCGGACAGGAGAGTCTGGGTGGTGATGCCGAGTTCGGTCATGGGGGCATCGTCGGGCGCGGGTACGACAGTTTTCGGGGAGGGCGGGGGAGTGGCTACTGTGCGCGAGCGGCGATCATCAGTCCGTCATCGAGGGGGAGCAGGGCCGGGACCCAGGCGTCGCTGTCGCGCAGGGACTTGACGGCTTCACGCAGCAGTACCGTCTCCGCGTCTCTCATCGTGGGATCGGAGACCCGGCCGCCGGCCAGGGCGCCGGCCAGCACGAGCGTCCCGCCAGGGCGCAGCAGGCGCTCCGCGGCGACGACCACCGGCGCGTACTCGCCCGGGTCGTGGTCGACGAAGACCAGGTCGTAGGCCCGGTCGGCCAGGCGCGGCAGCACGTCGAGGGCGCGCCCGGTGATGATCCGGGTGCGCGAGGGCGGGTTGCCGGCGGCCGAGAACACGCGGCGCGCGACCCGCTGGTGCTCCGCCTCGAAGTCGATCGTGGTGAGCACCCCGTCGCGGCGCATCCCGCGCAGCAGCCAGCCGCCGCTCACCCCGGTGCCGGTGCCGACCTCGACCACGGCCTTGGCGTTGCTCACCGCCGCGATCACCCGCAGCGCCGCACCGCAGCCCCGGCTCACCGCAGTGATGCCCAGCTCGTAGGCCCCCTCGCGGGCGGCCGTCAGCACCGGGTCCTCGGACACGTACCCGTCGATGAAGTCAGCGGTCCGGGCGGAAGCGGTAATGGGACACCCCTTATGAGGATTTGGCGCAAGGTCCAGAAGAAATCGATCGACCGCAAGCCTAGGAGACCTCGCCCGCACATGCTTGATGCCGGGTCGTGTAATGCTGGATGCGAAACGGACGGAGGAGCCGATCGTGACAGACGGTTCGGCCTGGCGGCAGCCGGGCCCCGGCGCGCCGACCAGCAGCAGCGGCTGGGGAGCGCGCCCCACGTGGGCCACACCCGGCGCACCCCAGGCAGGGCCGCAGCCAGCGCCCAACAGCTGGTGGTCCGACGCGCTGGCAGACCCGTGGCGCGACCCCGACGCCCCCGTCGTGGTGGTCAAGACCCCGTCGGACGAAGCCCCGGAGCTGGAGAAGCCGCCTCCGCCCTCCAGCGGCCCGCGGGTGGGCATCGGGCTCGTGCTGGTCGTGTCGATCGTCACGGCGCTGCTCGCCGGGGCCCTCGGCGGCACGCTCGGGTACGTCTTCGCGGTCGGCGGGGGCGGCAGCCTCGGCGGCCAGATCGGCGGGAACGCGCCGCTGAACAACCGGCCGCCCGAGTCCCTCGCGGCGCTGGCCAAGAAGGTGCTCCCGAGCGTGGTCACGATCAGCGTGCGGGTCGGCAACGGCACGTCGCTCGGCTCCGGCTTCGTGGTCTCCTCCGACGGCCACGTCATCACCAACAACCACGTGGTGGAGGGCGGCAACGACACCGCCACGATCCGCTTCAGCGACGCCACGGTGGCCACGGCAAAGGTGATCGGCAGCGACCCGGAGTCCGACATCGCGGTCCTGAAGATCGACACCAACGGCCTGCCCGACAGCGAGCTGGCGCCTGTCGAGTTCGGCAACTCCGACCAGGTCCAGGTCGGCGACCCGGTGGTCGCCGTCGGCGCGCCGCTCGGGCTGACCAGCACGGTGACCTACGGCGTGGTCAGCTACCTCGACCGCCCGATCCGCACCAGCGAGGGCGGCACCTCGCGCTACTACGCGGCCATCCAGACCGACGCGGCGGTCAACCAGGGCAACTCCGGCGGCCCGCTCTTCGACGCCGCCGGCCGCGTGGTCGGCATCAACTCCGTGATCGGCACCCTGTCCGAGGACCAGTCCAGCGCCGGCAACGTCGGCCTGGCCTTCGCCATCCCGATCAACCACGCCCGGCGCATCGCCACCGACATCATCAACACCGGCAAGGCCCGGCGCACGGTGATGGGCGTGCAGGTCGACGCGTCCTACCAGAACCCGCTCGGCGGCGCCCGGCTCACCCAGGTCGAGGCCGGCGGCCCGGCCGAGGCGGGCGGGCTCAAGGCCGGCGACGTGGTCCTGGCGGTCAACGGCAAGCCGATCGAGGAGTCGTGGGACCTCACCGCCCTGGTGCGCAGGTACGCGCCCGGGGACACCGTGGAAATCCGATACCTGCGCGGCACGGCGAGGGCCAAGGCCTCCGTGACCTTGGTGGCCGACGCGAAGTGACCTGACCGGCCCTCCCCGAACCCCCGGGTGAGTGCGTAATCTAGCCCGAGAGAGCAGAGAGGGCCGGCACATGGGCTTGGAGAACATCGGCGGCTGGGAGTTCGTCGTGATCATCCTGGTCGGGCTGTTCATCTTCGGCCCCGACCGCTTGCCGAAGGCGATCAGCGACGGCGTGAAGATGCTGCGGCAGCTCCGCCAGATGGCGCGCAACGCGACGGGGGACCTGAGCAAGGAGCTGGGCACCGACATCCAGCTGGAAGACCTCCACCCGAAGACCTTCCTGCGCAAGCACCTGCTGAGCGAAGAGGACGAGGCCGCGCTGCGTAAGCCGCTGCAGGGCATCTACGACGACGTGCGCGGCGTCGCCGACCAGGTGAAGCGCGACGCCGAGTCGGCCGCGTCGGCCGCGAAGTCGGTCACCGCCCCGGCGCCCGCGCCGGTCCCGACCCCGGCTCCGCAGCAGCCCGCGATCAAGGCCTCCTGGGACGACGTCACCTGATTCTTTTCGGGACTCCGGTCCGCGCAACCAGGGCACCGTTGCTCCCGTCAGACACCGGTCGGCCCTGGGGGGCCTCCCTGCCAGCGCCGTCGTGCCAAGAGCAGCGCCCGCTCATCGCCACACACCCTGGAACACGCCTGCCGAGTCCGTGGCGCCAAGATCACCCCGGATAAGTCGGGCGCTGGCGCGCCCGACTTATCCGATTTATACCCTGACGGACGCCAAGTCCGACATCCGATGACATGGCGGCGTGGGTAAGGGCCAGATCCGATCTTTCCCCGGACAGGGTATAAGTCGGACATGTCGTGGCGCGCCAGCGCCCGACATGTCGCTTCCCTCCGCCATGCCGCCCGTCAGGGTATAAATCCGACATGTCGCGGCACGAAGTGCCCGACATGTCGAAAACGCCCGCAAAAGCGAACCGTTTGGCAGGCAGAGCCGGCCGCCGACGAAAGCGGCGGCCGGTCAGGACGTCAGCGGCCGGCGGGCTTCAGGCCCAGCGGCTTGCCGACCAGGCTCTCGCGGCGCAGCGCCAGCTTGTCGGCCACGGCGGAGAGGGCGGCCGCAGCCGGCGCGTCCGGAGTGGCCAGCACGAGCGGCAGCCCGGTGTCGCCAGCCTCCCGCAGCCGGGTGTCGAGCGGAATCTGGCCGAGCAGCGGCACGTTCGCGCCGACCGAGCGGCTCAGCGAGTCCGCCACCGTCTGGCCCCCGCCCGCGCCGAAGACCTCCATGCGCGTGCCGTCCGGGAGCTCCAGCCAGGACATGTTCTCCACGACCCCCACGATGCGCTGGTGGGTCTGCAGGGCGATCGAGCCGGCCCGCTCGGCCACCTCCGCGGCGGCGGCCTGCGGGGTGGTCACCACCAGGATCTCGGCCGACGGGAGGAGCTGGGCCAGCGAGATGGCCACGTCACCGGTGCCCGGCGGGAGGTCGAGCAGCAGGACGTCGAGCTCGCCCCAGTACACGTCGGCGAGGAACTGCTGCAGGGCGCGGTGCAGCATCGGGCCGCGCCAGACGACGGCGGCGTTGCCCGGGGTGAACATGCCGATGGAGATGACCTTCACGCCGTGGGCGGAGGGCGGCATGATCATGTTCTCGACCTGGGTGGGGCGGCCGTCGGCGCCGAGCATGCGGGGGACCGAGTGGCCGTAGATGTCGGCGTCGACCACGCCCACCGAGAGGCCGCGGGCGGCCAGGGCGGCGGCCAGGTTGACCGTGACGCTGGACTTGCCGACGCCGCCCTTGCCGCTGGCCACGGCGTAGACGCGGGTGCGCGAGCCGGGCTGGGAGAACGGGATGATCGGCTCCTGGACGTCGCCGCGGAGGCTCGTCTGGAGGGCCTTGCGCTGCTCCGGGGTCATCACGCCGAAGTCGATCTCGACGGCGGTGACGCCCGCGACGGCGCCGACCGCGCGGGTGATGTCCGTGCGCAGTTTGTCCTTCAGGGGGCAGCCGGCCACCGTGAGCAGGATGCCGATCGCGGCGACGCCGTCTTCGCGCAGCGTGACGTCGCGGACCATGCCCAACTCGGTGATGGGCCGGCGGATCTCGGGGTCGTCGACGGTCGCGAGCGCGGCGGTGATCGCGTCCTTGACGGTGGTGGCCGGGGCTGACATGGGTGCCATGGTACGTCGGGACCGGCCCGGACCCCGACGAGAAGCCCGACGGGAGGAACGCATCACACGTGGCACACGAATGGGGGTTGTCCCCGTGCCCAAGCCGGTGCGAACATCGTTTACACGCCGCGCGCCTCGCCCCTTGAGGCACGCGGCGTTATGCATGCTCAGCGCCGCCGGCGCGGCGGTTCGTCGGAGTCCACCGCATCGTCCGGTTCGCCGAGGGGGTCCGGTGCGAGGGGGTCGCCCAGTGTGCCGAGCGCCTTGCGGACCTTCTTGCGCTCCGCCTTGGCCCGCCGATCGGCCGCCTCGTCGAGCTCCTCGGCCACCCGGGCCAGCTCCGAACGCAGGAAGTCGCGGGTTGCCACCTCGCCGAGGGCGATGCGCAGCGCCGCGATCTCCCGGGCCAGGTACTCCGTGTCCGCCTTCTGCGCCGCCGCCCGCCGCCGGTCCTCCTCGGACGCCAGCCGGTCCCGGTCGGCCTGCCGGTTCTGCGCGAGCAGGATGAGCGGCGCGGCGTACGACGCCTGCAGCGACAGGATCAGGGTGAGGAACGTGAACGTGTAGGGGTCGAACTGCCAGCTGCGCGGGGTGAGCGTGTTCCAGGCGATCCAGGCAAGGATCACGATCGTCATGTAGACGAGGAACTTCGCCGTCCCCATGAACCGCGCGATGCCCTCCGACCACTGCCCGAAGGCCTCGGGGTCGAAGCGGGGCAGCGTGATGCGAACCTCCCGCGGCTGGTCCAGCCGCCGGCGCTCAAGCACGGGGTCCGCCGCTGCCGGGCAGGGCGATGTTCAGGGTCTCGACGTGATCGCGGTCGCGCCAGTCCTCCGGCAACAGGTGGTCGAGCACGTCGTCCACGGTGACCGCGCCGACCAGCTTGTCGTTGTCGTCGACCACGGGCATCACCACCAGGTTGTAGGTCGCCATGCGACGGGTGATCTCGGCGAGCGGCGTAGCCGGCCCGAGCGGGTCGATGTCGTTGTCGACCACCCCGCCCAGCAGCGCCGAAGGTGGCTCCCGCAGCAGCCGCTGGAAGTGCACGACCCCGAGGTACCGCCCGGTCGGCGTGGCCATCGGCGGCCGCGTGACGAAGACGCCCGCGGCCACGGCCGGGGCCAGCTGCGGCTCCCGGATCCGGGCGAGCGCCTCGGCCACGGTGGCGTCGGGGGCCATGATGATCGGCTCGGAGGTCATGACGGCGCCGGCGGTGCCCGGGGCGTACTCCAGCAGAGCCCGCACCGGCGAGGCCTCGTCCGGCTCCATCAGGTCGAGCAGCACCTCCTGCTCGGGCTTGGGCATCTCGGCGAGCAGGTCGGCGGCGTCGTCCGGGTCCATCTCCTCGAGCACGTCGGCGGCCCGCTGCGGCTCCAGCGCGGTGATGATCTCCAGCTGGTCGTGCTCGGGCAGCTCCTCGAGCACGTCGGCGAGGCGCTCGTCGTCCAGCGCGGCGGCCACCTCGACCCGCCGGGTCTCCGACAGGTCCTGCAGCACGTTGGCCAGGTCGGCGGGGCGCATGTTGTCCAGCACGGCGAGCAGCCCGGCGGTGCCCTGGGTCTCCGGCTCGCCGGCCAGCCCGGTCACCTCGGCCCACTCGAGCTGGTTGAGGTGGCCGCGGCGGGTGAGCCGGCCGGTGAACTCCCGGACCGCGACCCGCGACAGCCACCACTCCCCGGCCCGGTCGGCGTCCATGGCCACGTCCACCACGGCGCCGGTGCGCCCGGTGGCGGCCACGGTGACGTGCCGGTCCACGAAGTCCTCCAGCACCAGCAGCTCGCCCGGGCGCCGCTCGAAGCGGCGCAGGTTGAGCGTGCCGGTGTTGAGCACCACGGCGTCGGGCTCGATCGCGGTGATCCGCCCGATCGGCAGGAAGATGCGCCGGCGCATCGGCATCTCGGCGACGAGTCCGACCACCCGGGGCGGCTGGCCGCCGGCCCGGGGCCGCACGACGGCGTCGCGCACCCGGCCGACCTGGTCACCGTTCGGATCGAACACGGTCAGGGTCGCCAGGCGCGCGATGTAGACCCTCGGCGCAGTGCTCACGAGGCTCAAGCCTACTTAAGGAATCCACCGCGTTGCGGTTGGACCGAACCCCGCGGCCCCGCGCCGCCTAGGCTTTGCGGATATGAGCATGCTGCGGTACTCCATCGTCGACGTCTTCACGGACCGCCCATTCACCGGCAACCCCCTGGCGATCGTCCACGACGCGCAGGACCTGGCCGGCGAGCAGATGCAGGCGATCGCGCGTGAGTTCAATCTCAGCGAGACGATCTTCGTGCTGCCGCCGTCGACCGAGCAGGCGACGTACCGCGTCCGGATCTTCACCCCGGGCACCGAGCTGCCCTTCGCCGGCCATCCGACGGTCGGCTGCGCGGTGACCCTGGTCCGCAACGGCGTGATCAAGGGGCCCGACGTGGTGCAGGAGTGCGGTGCGGGGCTCCTGCCGGTGCACGTGGACGAGGTGCACGGCGCGGCCACGGTGACCGGCGGCACCCCGACGATCGGCCCCGCGCTCGACCCCCTGCCGCTGCTGGAGTCGATCGGGCTCACCGAGGCGGACTACGTCGGCCCGGCGCCGCGCAAGGCCGGGTGCGGGCTGGAGTTCACGTTCCTGTCGGTGACCGACGAGGCCGTAGGCAAGCTGCGCCTGCTGCGGCCGGTGGACAACCTCAGCGTGTTCCACTGGGACGCCGAGCGGGGCGTCGCGCACGTGCGGGTGCTCGTGCCGGACGTCGGCGTGGCCGAGGACCCGGCGACCGGCTCCGCCGCGCTCGGGCTGGGCGTGTGGCTGGTCGGCAGCGGGCTGGTGCCGGGCGATGGGCTCACGCGGTACGAAATCGGCCAGGGTTTGGAAATGCACCGCCCGTCGGCGCTGCACTGCACCGTGACAGCAAGCGGAGGCGAGGCGGTGTCGGCCACCGTCTCCGGTCACGTGGTGCCGATCGCCTCGGGCGAGATGGTCGTCCCGCCCTTCGTCGGCTGATCGGGACCGCCCCGACGGCGGCGACCGCCCAGCAGCACCACCGCCACGCCGGCCAGCAGCACCGCGATGCCCGGCAGCGTGCGCGCCGCGGGCAGCTGGCCCAGCAGCAGCCAGGCGATGACCAGGGCGCCCGGCACCTCCAGCAGGAGCAGCACGGCGACCGTCGTGGCGCTCACCCGGTGCAGGGCGTAGCTGACCAGCGTGTGGCCGAGCAGCTGGGGCCCGGCCACCATGGCCGCGATGGCCAGGACGGTTCCGCGGTCGTACCCCCACAGCCGCACCCCCGCCGCCAGCCCGGCGATCAGCAGCAGCGCGGCGCAGACCGAGTAGCAGACCGTGGCGTACGCCGTCGTGGCCAGGCTGGCCCGCGCCCGCTCGCCGAGCAGTGTGTAGCCGGCGGCGGCGATCCCGCCGGTCAGCGCCAGGGCGTCGCCGAGCAGCGCCCGCCCGGACAGCTGCGGGTCCGCCCCGGTGGCCAGTGCCACCCCGGCGACCGCGATCGCGATGCCGACCCAGGTGCTGGCCGGCGACCGCACCCCGCGGGCCGCCGCGATCAGCGCGGTCCAGACCGGCGTGGTGCTGACCAGCGCCACGGACATCGCCACGCTGGTCAGCTTGGCGCTGGGCACCCAGGCGCCGAAGTGCACGGCCAGGCACGCCCCGGACAGCGCGGTGACGGCGAGGGTGCGCCGTCCGGCGCCCGGGCGCAGCAGGTCGCGCAGCTGCCCACGGCGGTGGGTCAGAGCCGGTGTGGCCAGGGCGGCCGCGCCCGCCGCGTTGCGCCAGAAGGCGATGCCGAGGGCCGGCGCGGCGGCGAACGCGATGAGCGGCGCCGACGAGGAGACGGCGACGATCGCGATCGCGAGCGCGGTAAACGTGGAAAGACCGACCTGGCGCATGGTGCGAATTGTCGTTGATCCGACACAAGTCGTTCCTGTGGGCGTGTAGACCGTTCGGAGGATATGAGGGGGGCCGAACGGTGCTCGAAGCCGTCTGTTTTGACTACTTCAACACGTGTACCAGCGCTGTTCGCCGAGGCAGCGGCCACCGCTGGACCGCCGAGGTGCTCGGCGTCGACTCCGCCGCCTGGGTCGCGACGCTGGACCGGACGTACGACGACCGCGTCCGCGGCGCGTACGGCAGCCACCTCGCCGGCCTGCGCCGGCTCTGCGGCGAGCTCGGGGTCGAGCCGAGCCTCGCGCAGCTGCGGGCCGCGGCCGAGCTGCGGCTGGCCACACTCATGGACGACGCGCCACTGCGTCCGGAGACCATACCCGTCATGCGCTCCCTGCGGGATGCCGGGCTGCGCGTCGCGGTCGTCAGCGACTGCTGGTGGGAGCTCCCGGCGGCGCTGCCCCGCACCCCGCTGGCCGAGTTCTTCGACGCGGCCGTCTACTCCGTGCAGGTCGGCCACGCCAAGCCGCACCCGGTGATGTACGCCACCGCCTGCGCCCAGCTCGGCGTCGACCCGGCCCGGTGCCTCTACGTCGGTGACGGCGGCGGCCGCGAGCTGTCCGGGGCCACCCGGTTCGGCATGGCCGCCGTCCAGCTGCGCGCCCCCGACCTCGGCGGCCACCTCACCTTCCACGCCGAGCCCGACTGGCGAGGGCCGTCGATCGAGTCACTCGAGGAGGTCCTGGCCCTGGCCGGGGCGCCTATGCTGGTGGGGTGACCGTGACGGCGACGCTGTCGCCAACGCAGGGACTCTTCCTCGCCCGCCTGGCGGCGGACGCGGTCCATGCGCAGCTCACCGGCGTCCGCCTCACCGCGCGGATCCCGTCCGGCAGCCCGCTGCACGACGACGGCGCCTCCTTCGTGACGCTCGAGCGGGCCGGCGCCCTGCGCGGCTGCGTCGGCAGCCTGGAGCCGGTCCAGGCGCTGCACCGCGACGTGGTCCGCAACGCCATGCGGGCGATGCACGACCCGCGGCTGCCGCCGGTCACCGCGGCCGACTGGCCCGACCTGGACGTCAAGGTCTCGGTGCTGGACCGGCCGGAGCGGGTGGCGGCGGACGGCCGCGAGGAGCTGCTGGCCACGCTGCGACCCGGGGTCGACGGGCTGATCCTCGTCGCGGACGGGCGGCGGGCCACCTTCCTGCCCTCGGTCTGGGCCAAGCTGCCCGAGCCCGAGCAGTTCCTGGCCGCGTTGCTGCGCAAGGGCGGCTGGCCGGCGGGGGAGTGGCCGGCCGGGCTGAGCGCGCTGCGGTACGGCTCCACGGAGTACCACGATTACGGCCCTCGCCCCGTGATTGGATGAGTCCCATGGAAGCGCTGGTCGAAGAGGCGGCGAAGAAGGCCGCCGTGGCCTGGGTCGCCGTCGGCGGCCGCCCGGCGACGCTGGTCTGGTGCGCCTGGCTCGGCGGCGCGCTGCTGGTCGTGAGCGGCGAGGGCGAGCAGGCCGTGCCCGGCCTGGCCGAGGCCGCCGCGGCCGAGGTGAGCCTGCGCGGCGACCACGGGGGGCGGATCGTGACGTTCCCGGCCGAGGTGACCCGGATCGCCCCCGGCGACGAGGCCTGGGCCGAGTTCGTGCCCCAGCTGGCCGGCAAGCGGCTCAACGGGGCCGGCGGCGCCGAGGACCTGGCCGCCGCCTGGGCCGAGCGGTGCATCGTCAGCCGGCTCACCCCGGCGGGTGCCTCGGCCGCGATGCCCGAGGACAGCCAGGCCGCCCCGCCCCGCCCGACCCCGGCGACGCGCATCCCGCGCCGCCCGTTCCGGTTGCACAAGGTCCGGGGCGCTAGCCGAGACCCACGGCGCTGAGGCTCGCCTCCCACAGCCGCGCGGCCAGCGCCGGGTCGGCCGTCTCCTTCGTCGGCCGGGCCACCTTGCGGTCGCTGTAGTAGGCGCCCGAGGTGAGCTGGACCCGCGGCGTCGCGGCCAGCCAGACGAGCGTGTCGGCGCCCTGCTCCGGGCTGCGGGCGAAGGGCAGCACCTTGGCGATCGCGCTGACCCCGATGTTCGAGCCGAAGCGGCTGCGCACGAAGCCCGGGTGGTACGCCGCCGACATGATGTCCGGCCAGCGCCGGGCCGCCTCGGCCGCGAACAGGATGTTGGCCTGCTTGGCCGAGCCGTACTGCCGCCAGAGCCCGCGCCGGTGGGCGCCGCGCAGGTCGGCCGGGTCCAGCGCGCCCATCGCGTGCGCCCCGGAGGCGGTGTTGATGATCCGCCCGCCGCGCAGCTGCTCGCGCAGCAGGTTGCTGAGCAGGAACGCGGCCAGGTGGTTGGTCTGCAGCGTGGCGTCGAGCCCGTCGGCGGTCACCTGGTGGCCGCGCACCACGCCGCCGGCGTTGTTCGCGAGCACGTCGATGCGCTCGTAGCGCTGGCGGAGGTGGTCCACGAGCACGTGGACGTCGTCGAGTTTGGCGAAGTCGCTGCGGTACGCCGGGACCGCGCGCCCGCCCGCCACCCCCCGCACGGCCGCCGCGGCGGCCTCCAGCCGGGCGGGATTGCGGCCGACGAGCACCGTGTTCGCGCCGCGCCTGGCCATGTCAATGGCGGCGGCGAGGCCAATTCCGGATGAGGCGCCGGTGATGACCACCGTACGCCCGGTGAGATCTCCCACAGGGGCATTCTGTGCACTCACGCGTCGAGGCTACCGTTTGGTAGCCGCCCTGAACCTTCGCTAAGGAGCCCCGCCATGGCTGCACTTGGTCGCCCGCGCCGCTCGTGCCTCGCCGTGCCCGGATCGAGCGTCAAGATGCTCGGCAAGGCCCAGGGGCTCCCGGCCGACCAGGTCTTCCTCGACCTGGAGGACGCCGTCGCGCCGCTGGCCAAGCCCGAGGCGCGCAAGAACATCGTGGCCGCCCTCAACGACGGGGACTGGGCCGGCAAGACCCGGGTCGTGCGGGTCAACGACCTGACCACGCCGTGGACGTACCGCGACGTCATCGAGGTCGTCGAGGGCGCCGGCGCGAACCTCGACTGCATCATGCTGCCCAAGGTGCAGAACGCCGCCCAGGTGCAGTGGCTCGACCTGACCCTGACCCAGATCGAGAAGACCATCGGCCTGCCGGTCGGCGGCATCGGGATCGAGGCCCAGATCGAGAACGCGGCCGGCCTGGTCAACGTCGACGCCATCGCCGCCGCCAGCCCCCGGATCGAGACCATCATCTTCGGCCCGGCCGACTTCATGGCCTCGATCAACATGAAGTCGCTGGTCGTCGGCGCGCTGATCCCTGACTACCCGGGCGACCCGTACCACTACATCCTCATGCGCATCCTCATGGCCGCCCGCATGCACGACCTGCAGGCCATCGACGGCCCGTTCCTGCAGATCCGCGACGTCGACGCGTTCCGGGAGGTGGCCAAGCGCAGCGCCGCGCTGGGCTTCGACGGCAAGTGGGTGCTGCACCCGGGCCAGATCGACGCGGCCAACGACGTCTACTCGCCCGCCCAGGAGGACTACGACCACGCCGAGCTCATCCTCGACGCGTACGACTACTACACCTCCGAGCAGGGCGGCCGCCTCGGCGCCGTCATGCTGGGCGACGAGATGATCGACGAGGCCTCCCGGAAGATGGCCCTGGTCATCTCGGCCAAGGGCCGGGCCGCCGGGATGAATCGCACCACCGCATTCACCCCGCCGAACTGAGAAAACGCGCGTCGCATTGCCCGCCGTGCGGTCCGGAAGGCAGGATTTGCCCTATGGCACCCGACCTACGTTCCAGCGGCCCCGCCGGTAAGAGCGGCCGGCGCGACGCGAGCCGTCCGTCCTCCGCGCGGCGCACCCTGCGAGCCGTACCGTCCAGCGGTCCCGACGTCGACGGGCTCCCCGCCGACGAGGAGTCCCCGACCGCCGTCGATCGGCTCGACGGCCGCATCGCCCTGGTCACCGGCGCGGGCAGCCCGGACGGCATCGGCTACGCCACCGCCCGGCGGCTCAAGCAGATGGGTGCCGCGGTCGCGATCGTCTCCACCACCCGGCGTATCCACGACCGGGCCAGCGAGCTCGGCGTCATCGGCTTCGTCGCCGACCTCACCGTCGAGGCCGAGGTCGGCGCCCTGGCCGACGCCATCGCCGACCAGCTCGGCGCGGTGGACATCCTGGTCAACAACGCCGGCCTGGCCAGCAAGGCCAGCCCCGAGGTGCTGCGCCCGGTCGCGCAGCTCACCTACGAGGAGTGGCGGGCCGAGATCGACCGCAACCTGACCACGGCGTTCCTGGTCAGCCGGGCCTTCGTGGGCGGCATGGCCGAGCACGGCTGGGGCCGCATCGTCAACCTCGCCGCCACCGCCGGCCCGGTCAACGCCCTTCCCGCCGAGGCCGGCTACGCGGCCGCCAAGGCCGGCGTCGTCGGGCTCACCCGGGCCCTGGCCATGGAGCTGGTCGCCGACGGCATCACGGTCAACGCGGTCGCCCCCGGAATCATCCACACCGGAGCGTCCACGCTCGTGGAGCTCAAGCAGGGCTTCGGCACGCCGATGGGGCGCCCCGGCACGCCGGAGGAGGTCGCCGCGACCATCGCCTTCCTGTGCTCGCCCGGCGCCTCCTACATCACGGGTCAGATGCTCGTGGTGGACGGCGGCAACAGCGTGCGGGAGGCGCAGTACCGCTGAGTCGCGGTGTCTTTCTCACAAGCCTGCGGTCAGCGAATCATCAGGTTGGCTGGCTACGCTCGGCGGCATGAAGGCTCGGGCCGGCGACTATGCGGTGCTGCTCGGCCCGCCGGTCGCCGTCGGGTCGGCCGTCGGCGTCGTGCTGCTCGCCGGCGAGCCCGAGGCGTTCCTGCCCCTCCTGCTGGTCCTGCAGCCGCTGACCACGCTGGGCATCGTCGTCGGGCTGGTGCAGCTCACCCGCACCACGCGGGGCCCGTCGACCTTCCGGCTGGTGGTGTACAAGGGGCGGGTGGCCTTCGGCGCGCCGCCCACGTTCCGCCGCCAGTGCGTCTTCAACGGCCTGCTCAGCGCCGCGCTGCTGCTCATGGCCATCAACGGCCTGCGCGTCCCGGGCCGGGTGGTGCCGGCGCTGGCCTGGGCGATCCTGGCCCTGAACGCCTTCGCCATGGCGCTGCTGCTCTTCCGGATGATCCGCAGCGGCCCGCTGCTCATCACCATCGACGGCGTCGCGATCGACGGCGGCCGCACCTTCGTGCCGTGGGCCGCGCTGGAGGCCGGCCCGGACAGTCCCCAGTGGACGCTGGCCCACCCGGAGCTGGTGCAGGGCCGCCCGATCAAGCGCTTCCAGCCCGGCCAGGTGGTGCCGCTGGACGTCTCGCTGTGGTTCCTGTTCCGCTCCATCCACTCGTACCTGGATCACCCCGAGCGCCGGGCCGCCATCGGCACGCCGGAGGAGCTCGAGCGCCTGCGCGGCACCCTCGCCCGCCAGGTCACGCGATCGCCCTGATCGTCCGACGCGGCCTGGTGCGGCTCCCTTCTAGCATCGAGGCATGCGCTGGCCCTGGGTCGTCGTCCCGCCGCTGTACGTCCTCGCCGCCGGGGCGCTGGCGCACGCCCTCCAGCCGGCCCGCTACTTCGTGTTCGGCGCGCTGGTCCTCGCCGGCCTCGTCGCCGTCCACCTGCTGACCGACGTGCGCCGCCGGGCGGACCCGCCGGCCCGTCCCGGCTGGAGCTTCCCGCCGCCGGCCCGCCTGGCCGCGGCCCGGCCCGGCCATGCCTTCGGCGTCGCCGCGGTCCTCGTCATCCTGATGACGCTCGTCACCACCGATCCTCTCTTGATCGTCGCCGCCGCCGTCGGGGCCGCGGTCGCGCTCGCCGTCGGGGTGCAGCTGCTCGCCCGGCTGGTCCGGCGCACCCCCGCGCTGCGACTGAGCCCCGCCGGAATCGAGGTGCGGGGCACCCCGTACCCCTGGGAGCGCATCGCCGCCGTAGAGCTCAACGGCGACCGGGCCAACCCGCGCCTGGACGTGCTGCTGACCGGCCGTCGCAACTCGGTCACCCTGCGCCCGCAGGGCGTCGACGCGAGCCTGCTCTTCCTGCTCGACCTGCTGGGGTACTACCACGCCAATCCGGCCGCCCGGCCGCTGATCGGCGACCCCGCGGAGGCCGAGCGGGTCCACGCCCTGCTGTTGCAGGCCCGGCTGGCGGCCGGCCTGAGGGGCGGCCCGCACCCCATCGTGAGCACGGGCTGACCGTTGCGAGCTACCGTCGACGGCATGCGCAGCGCCGAGCAGATTCTGCGCGAGGCCCGGACCATCGCGGTCGTGGGCGCCTCGCGGGACCGCACCAAGACCGCCCATGCGGTACCGCAGCAGATCCAGCGCCACGGCTGGCGCATCGTGCCGGTCAACCCCTACGCCGACGAGATCTTCGGCGAGCGTGCCTACCGCACGCTCGCCGACATCCCGTTCCCGGTCGACCTGGTCAACGTCTTCCGCCCGTCCGCCGACGCCACCGCCGTGGTCAAGGAGGCCCTGGCCATCGGCGCGCCCGCGATCTGGCTGCAGCAGGACATCTTCTCCCCGGAGGGGCGCGCCCTGGCCGAGGCGGCCGGCGTCGACTACGTCGAGGACACCTGCATCGCGGTGGTCCGGGCGGTGCACGCGATCAGCGGACCCCGTACTCCCTGAGCAGCCCACGGCTGATGATGGTCTTCTGAATCTCCGAGGTGCCCTCGCCGATCAGCAGGAACGGCGCCTCGCGCATCAGCCGCTCGATCTCGTACTCCTTCGAGTACCCGTACCCGCCGTGGATGCGGAACGCCTCCTGCACCACCTCGGCGCAGTATTCGCTGGCCAGCAGCTTCGCCATGCCGGCCTCGACGTCGTTGCGCTGGCCGGCGTCCTTGAGCCGGGCCGCGCTGACCATCAGCCCGTGCGCCGCCTCGATCTTGGTCGCCATCTCGGCCAGCTTGAACGCGATCGCCTGGTGCTTGACCAGCGGCTGCCCGAACGTGTGGCGCTGCTGCGCGTAGGCGATGGCCAGCTCGAACGCCCGGATCGAGATCCCGCAGGCCCGGGCGGCCACGTTGACCCGCCCGACCTCGATCCCGTCCATCATCTGGTAGAAGCCGCGCCCGGCCTTCTGCGCGCCGCCGAGGATCGCGTCGGCGGGCACCCGGACGCCGTCGAGCACCATCTCGGTGGTCTCGACGCCCTTGTACCCCATCTTCTCGATCTTCCCGGGGATGTTGAGCCCCGGCAGCTGCTCGTTGAGCCCGAACCCGGGCTCCTTCTCCAGCAGGAAGGTCGTCATGTTGCCGTACACCGACTCGGCCCCGAGATCGGTCTTGACCAGCGTGGCCACGACGGAGGACTGCGCGCCGTTGGTCAGCCACATCTTCTGACCGTCGAGCACCCAGGAGTCCCCGTCGGCGACCGCCTTGGTCCGGATCGCCGCCACGTCGGACCCGGTGCCGGGCTCGGACATGGAGAACGCGCCGCGCACCTCCCCGGTGGCCATCTTCGGCAGCAGCCGCCGCTTCTGCTCCTCCGACCCGTGCTGCGACACCAGGTAGGCCACGATGAAGTGTGTGTTGACGATGCCGGAGATCGACATCCAGCCGCGGGAGAGCTCCTCGACCACGAGCGCGTAGGTCAGCAGCGACTCGCCGAGCCCGCCGAACTCCTCGGCGATGGTGAGCCCGAACAGCCCCATCTCCCGCATCCCGGCCACGATGTCGGTGGGATACACGTCGTCGTGCTCGAGCCGCTGGGCGTGCGGGATGATCTCCTTCTCGACGAACGCCCGCACGGTCTCGAGCATCGCCTGCTGTACATCGGTGAGCCCGGGCGTCTGGGCGAGACGAGCCATGACGGAAGACCTCCAGAAGTTACCGGCGGGTATCCTCGAAGTATCTGAGCTTTCGTACCCCGGGCCAATGTGATGGCCCCACAGCGCCCTGTGAATTAATCCACCGCGGCCCAGGGCTCGGCCGGATCCGTCGACCTGCCGACGGGGCAGACACTCCGATAGTCGCACCACCGGCACCGCCCGGACGCGACGGCCGGGAACGCCTCGTCCGCCGCGCCGCCCGCCGCCATCACCGCCTCGGCCTCCACGATGTCCGCCGCCGTCTGCTCGGCCCGGCGCAGGTGCCGCCCCAGCGACTCCTCCGTGTGCTCGTGGGCCGCCACGCGGCCGGTCGGCAGGTGGTGCAGCTCGACCCGCCGGCACTCCTTGCGGAACACCCGCGAGGCCGCGATCGCGTAGAGCGCCAGCGCCCGTGAGCCCCGGGCGTCGTCCTCCGACAACTCCGAACGCCCGGTCTTGTAGTCGACGATGACCAGCTCGCCGCCGCGCTGGTCGATGCGGTCCACCCGCCCGGACAGGGCCAGGGTCTCGGTCCGGGTCGCCACCGTGCGCTCCACGCCGACCGGGTCGTCCGCTGGGTCGAGGCCGGCCACATACGCCTCCAGCCAGTCCAGCGCCCGGCGGTACGCCTTCTGCTCCTGCTCCTCGTCCCGGTAGCCCTCGCGCACCCACGTGGCCTTGAGCAGCGTCGGCAGCGCGCCGGGCGTGCGCCGCTCGGGGTCGAGCGCATACCAGTTCTTCAGGGCGTTGTGCACCGAGGCGCCGAGCGAGTTGTGCGCCCACGGCGGCCCCTTCGGCGGGGCCGGCCGGTCGATGTAGGAGTAGCGGTAGAGGCGCGGGCAGTCCTCGTAGCTGCCCAGCTTGCTGGGGGTGCAGGTGAACAGCCGCTGCGGCGCTGCGAACAGACCCAATTGCTCCACGGGATGCATCCTGCCACCCGGGTACGACAAAACCGGAACCGTCGATCCTCAGTGCGGCGCGTGCAGATACGTCGTCACGAACGCCCCGATCGCGTCGGCCAGCAGCTGCACCGCGATCGCCGCCACCAGCAGGCCGGCGATCCGGGTCACGACCTCGATGCCGCTCGGCCGCAGGATGCGTACGAGCACGCCGGAGAAGCGCAGCACGAGGTACACCACGACCATCACGGCGATGATGCCGACGGCGACGGCGAAGTACCCCGAGAAGTGGTGAGCCCGGCGCACGAACAGCATCGTGGCCACGATCGCGCCCGGCCCGGCCAGCAGCGGCGTGCCCAGCGGCACGAGCGCCACGTTGGTCGTGGCCTGCTCGCGGGGGTCGTCGGTCTTGCCGGTCAGCAGCTCGAGGGCGACGAGGAGCAGCAGCAGGCCGCCCGCGCCCTGCAGCGCCGGCAGCTCGATGTGCAGATAGCCGAGGATCTGTCTGCCCAGCACCGCGAACGCCACCACCACGCCGCAGGCCAGCGCCACCGCCTGCAGCGCGGCCCGGTTCCGGCTGCGCCGCTCCATCTGGCGGGTGAGCGCGAGGAAGATCGGCACCGCTCCCGGGGGGTCCAGGATGACGAGCAGCGTTACGAATACTTCCCCGAAGAGCTTCAAATCCACGACCGGATTGTCGTGGCCGCCCTATATCGAGCGGAAACCAGGGTCTTGACGCCGTCGAACGTCACACCTACGTTGCCTGGGAGAACAGCAAACTTTCCTTACAGATGGAGGGTTGTATGGGCAAACGCAGTGTCCTGGCCGGGTTGGCGGCCGCGCTGGCGGCCACGTCGCTCGCGCTCGTGCCCGGGACCGCGGCGGGCGCCCACGGCGCCGCGCACCAGGACCAGTTCAACAGGGTCGGATACTTCATCCAGTGGGGCATCTACGGCCGGCAGTACTTCGTCAAGAACCTCGAGACGAGCGGGCAGGCCGCCCGGCTGACCCACATCAACTACGCATTCGGCAACGTCGACGCGACGGGCAAGTGCGCCTCCGCCGACCCGTGGGCCGACTACCAGCGGCCGGTCTCCGCCGAGGAGAGTGTGGACGGCGTCGCCGACGCGCCGGGCCAGGCCCTCAACGGCAACTTCAACCAGCTGCGCAAGCTCAAGAAGATGCACCCCGGCCTCAAGGTCCTCATGTCGCTGGGCGGCTGGACCCTCTCGGCCAACTTCTCCGACGCCGCGCGGACCGACGCGTCGCGCAAGGCGCTGGTCCAGTCCTGCATTGACACGTTCATGTCGACCGGCGTCTTCGACGGCTTCGACTTCGACTGGGAGTGGCCCGGCTCCGAGGGCAACCCGGGCAACGTGATCCGCCCCGAGGACAAGCAGAACTTCACCCTGCTCGTCGCGGAGTTCCGCAAGCAGCTGGGCAAGTCGGCGACGCTGACCGCGTTCCTGCCGGCCGCCCCGGCCAAGATCGACGCCGGCTTCGAGGCCAACAAGATCTTCAAGTACCTCGACTTCGGCTCCGTCCAGGGCTACGACTTCCACGGCACGTGGGAGGCGACCACCAACCAGCAGTCCGCGCTGTTCGTGCCGCGCGGCGCCCCGACCACGCCGGACTTCAGCGGGGCCAGCGCGCTCAAGGCCTGGACCGACCGCGGCGCACCGAAGAAGCAGCTCGTGCTGGGCGTGCCGTACTACGGCCAGGGCTGGACCGGCGTCACGAACGCCAACCACGGCCTGTTCCAGCCGGCCACCGGCCCGGCGCAGGGCACCTGGGCGGCCGGCAACGAGGACTACAAGGTCCTCGCGACGCTGACGCAGCAGGGCTACAAGGTCTACCACGACCTGCTCACCGGTCACGCGTGGCTGTTCAACGGCACCACGTTCTGGACCTTCGACGACCCGGTCGTCGTGGCCCAGAAGGGCCTGTTCGTGCGCCTGTCCGGCTATGGCGGCGCGATGATCTGGTCGCTCGACGGTGACGACGCCAACGGCACCCTGACCAAGACCATCTACTCGACCCTGCACTAACCGAAGACCAGCCGGCCGCGGACCCGTGTGTCATGGGTTCGCGGCCGGTTCTTTTGATGGCTCCGGTCCGCGCAACTGACGGCCGTTGCTCCCGTCAGCGCCTGGTCTGGGTCGATCAGAGCGAAGCCGCATCGAGCCAGACTGGGCGAACCGGTCGGCCCTGGGGGCCTTCCTGCCGGCTCCGCCGTGCCAAGAGCAGCACCGGGCGCTGCGGACCGGGGACAGGGCATAAGTCCGAAATGTTGTTGCAGCGGAGAGTGCCTGATATTTCGTAATTGCCAGGAGGATTGCCGCACGATGGCCAATGAATCGCCTGTCGGGGTATAAATCCGACATGTCGTGGCGCGCCAGCGCCCGACATGTCGGAAATCGGCCGGATCAGGGCGAGTCGGCGCGGTCCACGAACAGGGCGATCCCGTCGAGGACCCGCTGCAGCCCGAAGGCGAAGGCCCGCTGCGGGTCGCCCGCCCCGTACTCCTCCCCGGCCGCCTGCCCGATCCGGGCCGCCGTCGGGAACCGGGCCGGGTCGAGGACCTCGCTCAGCAGCGGCGCATAGGCGGCCCACCACTCCGCGTCGCTCCGCCCGGTGCGCTGCTCGGCCTGGTCGGCCAGCACCGCCGCCCGCGCGGCCCCGGTGACGTAGTCGAGCACGAGGCTCAGCAGCTGGTCGCGCTCCAGGTCCCCGATTCCGGTGTTCTCGAAGGCGCGCAGCTCGAAGTCGTACTTCGCGATCGTGTTCGGCCCGAGCACCGGACGGCTCGATGCCACCTGCAGCAGCCAGGGATGCCGGCGGTAGAGCTCCCAGTTGTCGCGGGCCACCTCGGCCAGCCGCTCCCGCCACCCCGGTCCGGTGTAGGAGTTCTGGACGGCCTCCCCGGCGACCGCGTCGACCATGACGTCGATCAGCTCGGCCTTGCTCGGCACGTACGTGTACAGCGACATGGCGGTCACCCCGAGCTGCTCGGCGACCCGCCGCATGGACACCGCGGCCAGCCCCTCGGTGTCGGCCAGCGCGACCGCCACCGCGACGATTCCGGGCACCGTGAACTTCGGCCGCGGCCCCCGCCGGGCCGAGGGGGTCGACACCCGCCCCCACAGCAGTTCGATGCTGCGGCGCGGATCGCCTGCCCCGCTGTACTCGGTGCTCACCCGAGCACGTCGCTTCCGTGGCCGGCCGCCGCGATCCGCTCGAGCACCTCCGGCGCGGTGGTGCGGGCGCCGAGCCGGACCGTCTTGTTGGTGCCGTGGTAGTCGCTGCTGCCGGTGACCACGAGGCCCAGCTCGGCGGCCAGCCTCCGGATCTGCGCCCGCTCCTCGGGGGTGTGGTCGGTGTGGTCGGCCTCCAGGCCGAAGAGCCCGGCGCCGGCCATCTCGACGATGAGCGAGTCCGGGACGACCGGGCCACGGACGCTGGCCCGCGGGTGGGCGAAGACGGGCACGCCGCCGGCGTCGAGCACCAGGCGCAGCGCGGTGAAGACGTCGAGGTCCTCCTTGGGCACCCGGTACCGGTGACCCAGCCACTGCGGCTCGAACGCCTCGGTGACCGACGTGACCAGCCCCCGGCGGATCAGGGCCTGGGCGAGGTGCGGGCGGCCGACGGTGCCGCCGGCCGCGTCCTGCAGTACCTCTTCCCAGGTCACGTCGATGCCGTCGGCGTGCATCAGCTGGACCATGCGCTCGGCGCGGGTCTCCCGGGCCATGCGGACCCTCGCCAGCTCGTCGTCCAGCGTGGGCTCGTTCGGGTCGAACAGGTAGGCCAGCAGGTGGAGCGAGATCGGCCACGGGCCACCGCGCCACCGGCAGGACAGCTCGGCCCCCCGCACCAGGGCGAGCCCGTCCGGCCTGGCCTCGGCTGCCGCCGACCAGCCCGCGGTGGTGTCGTGGTCGGTCAGCGCGACGACGTCGAGCCCGGCCGCGGCCGCCTCGGCGACCAGTGCGGCCGGGGTCGAGGTGCCGTCGCTGGCCGTGGAGTGGGCGTGGAGATCGATCTGCACGCTTTCAGCCTATAGAGCGCTACTGGCCCTCGAGAGGCTCGATCAGGACGACCTGGTCGCTCTCCTGGCCCGAGTCCTGGTCCAGCGGCTCGGGGTCGGAGCCCCCGTCGGTCGGATTGAGCTTCAGGAACTTCTTGCCGTTGTCCACGACGAACGTGGTGGCGTTGAGCCAGACGGTCTTCGTGGTGACCGTGAGGTTCCAGAGCTTGGGCTTGGCTCCGGTGAACACCGCGGCGAGGTCCAGCATGGCCACCTGCTTGAGCCCTGCGACGGGATAGGCCAGCCACCGGCCGTCCGGTGAGATCCGGCCGCCGAGCTTGGCCGCCGCCGGCAGCCCGCAGATCTTGTTCTGGATCGTGAACGGCTGCCCGAACTTCAGCAGGGCCAGGCACATCGGGGTGTCGCGGCCGACCGCGGTCACCTCGGCGTAGACGCCGGAGTTGTCGGCCGTGCCGCCGAAGACCCGCACCACGGTGTTGTCCCACGACGGGTCGTACTTCCGCTCGGTGTGCCAGACATCGAAGCCCTTGTCGCCGTTGCTCATGACCAGGTTCGTGCCGACGAAGGCGACCGGCTGGGTGTCCTGGGGGACGTCCGCGGTGACGTTCTTGGTGATCTTCTTGGTCTCGTCCCTCTTGCCGTCGCCCGCGGCGCGGCTGCCGACGTTCATCTTGCCCTGCTCGGCCCAGGCGACGGTCTTGCCGTCCTTGGCCACGGCGATGTCGGCGGCATTGTCGACCAGCACCTGCTGCTGGTCCGAGTCGTCCTGCAGGAGTAGCTGCTTGTCGCCGTCCGGCTGGGTGTTGACCACCAGGTAGCCGTCCCTGGCCTGGTAGGCGGCGGTGACGGTGCTGGCCGCCGGCAGTTGCAGCCGGACCCGGGTGGCCGCCTGGGCGCTCGGGCCGATCGCCTCGACCTCATGCATTCCCGTCGGCGTGGGTGAGGAGAGGGTGACCGTCCCGGCCGACGGGCGCTGCTCGGTGTGCGGCCGCTCGATCGAGCTGCCCGCCTGGGGCTGGCCGGCCGGGCCGCCCGCGGTCAGGGTGTGCAGCACCGCCACGGAGGCGGCGGCGAAGGCGACGAACCCGGACAGCCCGGTGACCGCGGTGCGCCGCCGCCGACGGACCCGAATGGCCCCGGCTATGGCGGCGTCGGCGGCCCCGTGCAGCGCTGACACCGACCCCGGCGGGGGGCTGCCCGCCTTGGCCGCGAACGTCGCGCGGAGCTCGTCTTCCAGCATGTTCGTCACGTCCCCAGTCAGACTTCCACCGGCTCTTCGACCATGGCGTGCGTGATGGTCTCCGTGGGTAGAAGCGCCTCAGCCTCGTCAAAAGGTTGTTCCGGCTCCGCTGGGGGCGGGTCGGGGGCTTTTTCCCGCGTCGCCGCGGGGGTCTTCGGTGGGGTCGGCGGCCGGACGCCCTCGGCCGACAGCCGCTCCCGGAGGGTGGCCAGGGCGCGCGAGGTCTGGCTCTTGACGGTGCCGACGGACACGCCCAGCAGCCGGGCGGTCTCGGCCTCGGACTGGTCCTCGTAGTACCGCAGGACGAGCACGGCCCGCTGGCGGTTGGGCAGCGCGCGCACGTGCCGCCACATGGCGTCGCGCTCGAGGCTCTCCTCCAGCTGGTCGGCGGCCGCCCCCTCGGGCAGCACCTCGGTGGGGCGCTCGCCGTGCCAGCGGCGCCGCCACCAACTGGTGGACGTGTTGACGAGCACGCGGCGGGCGTACGGCTCGACGGCCTCGATGTGGCCGAGCCGCTTCCAGGCCAGGAAGGTCTTGGTCAGCGCGATCTGGAGCAGGTCCTCGGCGGTCGCCCAGTCGCCGGCCAGCAGGTAGGCGGTGCGCAGCAGCGCCTTTGAGCGCAGCGCGACGAACTCCCGGAAGTCTTCCTCGCGGAACCCTGCTGCGTCGTCCGGCACGCCGCCCCCTCCCCCTCCGCCCACGTACGAAGACGCCATGAGGGGCCCCGCGGGTTGCACCCGGGCCGGATTTCTCAGCTAACTCTCAGGTTCCGTCGTCCTCGGCGCCGGCCGCGCGGCCGAGGCGCGCCTCGACGGCCTCCGGCTCGTACATCTCCTCGACGATCCGCAGGTAGAGCTCGTTCGGGTTGGGCAGGTTGCGGATATTGCGAAGGGCCTGGTCCTGGCCCGCCGACTCGAGCTCGAAATGCCCGTATCCGAACATGCGACCCGTCAATGACTGCACGTATTTCATGTCGGTCACCCGCAGCAGCGGCATCATCGCCACATTGCGCGTGAAGATGCCCGACACGACCATGACCCGCTTGTTGGTGAGAATGAAGCGGTCGTACCACCAATCGGCGACCCGCCACGCGCACCACAGGATCACGACGGCCCAGATGACCAGCACCGCAGTGCGCAACTGGGTCTGATTGTGCTTGGTCAGCCAGCCCGCGATATAGCCCATCGCGATCGTCGCGAAGATCGCGATCAGGCCCTCTTTCGCCAGCTGAATCCAGTGCCGCTTCCACTCGCCCCGGAACTTCTCGGTGGGGAACAGATAGCGGGCCGCGTGCCGGCTGGCCTCGTCCTCCAGGGGCGCCATGCGGCTGCCCGGCGGCACCGAGGGGCCGGCGTCGCCGCCCTGCAGCCGGGCGAACTCGTCCTGCGAGAACGTCGGCGGGGCGTCGCTGTACTGCCGGCCGGAGGCGCCGCGCGCATACGAGCCGTCGGTGAGCGGGTCGGCGTACGCCTCGGACGCGTAGTCGTCACCGTCCGTGGTGTAACTGGCCGACGAGCTCGACGCCGGGATGGCGTAGTCGGACGGCCCGGCGTAGTCGGCCGGGTCGCTGAAGTCGCCCGCGTCGTCGTGCGACGGGTAGGCGTCCGAGAGCGGCTCGGGACGTGACTCCGGCCGGGCGCGGGGAATCGGCTCCGTGTCCCGGTCCTGGTTACGGCGGAGATTCGGGTCGTCCTCGGGGGGCTCGGCGCCGGTGGTCATGGGACGTCAGGCAACCAGGCTGGAGAAGAAGTCGCCGAATCCGGTGGCGATGTCCATGATGCCGCCGCCTAGGGACTTGAACACCTGGGCGGCCGACTGTGGCCGATATGCCACGAAGAAAATGAGGAAGGCAATGCTTCCCCAGGTGAGGACCTTTTTGACCATTGCCGTCAATCCCCTCCCCGTGACGTTGCGCACCAACGCCCCGGCCAACTCAGCGTATCAGCTGCGCGGCTCTGGGTGCAGTTGTGCCGCGCCGAGCATCGACTCGGACCTTGATCCTAGTCGCGGCTGTCTACGCCTTGCCGTGAAGATAGGGCGACGGCGCGCCGTACACGAGATGGGTTGGCACGTCATCGGACAGATCGTGCAGATCGAGCCCTTCTTCGAGGAGGTATCCGGCGGCCGCGGGCCAGGTCACCACGTACAGCCACATGCCGGCCGCCTCGCCGATGTAGGCGCACCGGTCCTCGGGGGTCTTCGCCATCCACAGTGGGGTCGGCCAGCCGGCGGTCCGGACCTTGGCGTGCGCGGTGGTGGTGGCGAGGTCGCCGTCGAAGAACGGCCCCGGGTCGGTGCCCGGGATGCCGGCGAAGCGGGTGCCGAGCCCGACCCCGGGCTCCTCCGCGACGATCACGCAGTCGGCCGGCCCGTGCTCGACCGGCCCCGGCCCGCTGCAGGCGAGCACGGTGGCCCGCACGCCCGAGCGCTCGTCGCCGACCCACCCGACGCCGGTGACCGTCCAGCCGCTGGGCAGCGGCCACGGGCACCACAGCGGCGTCGGCCGCTGCGCGCCCACCCGTTGCGCGGCGGAGACGAGCCGGGCTCTGGCCGCCTCGACGATCTCGGCCCCGATGTGCTGCGCGACGTGCAACGGCAGAACCCCGCCGTCGGTGTCACAGCGCCACTCGGAGTGCATGAGGTCCGGCGGTCGCACCGGACCACCACAGCGGGGACAGCTGACTGCGACGCCCATATACCCACGGTAAGGCCGGTCAGGGGTTTGCGACCCCGTACTGGCGAATCCAAGCATGCATGGCGATGCCGCTGGCCACCCCGGCGTTGATCGAGCGGGTCGAGCCGAACTGGGCGATCGAGTACACCGAGGCACAGGCCAGCCGGGCGGGTTCTGACAGGCCAGGGCCCTCCTGGCCGAAGAGGAACGCGCACCGCTCGGGCAGCACGGCGAGCTCCAGCGGCCGCGCGCCGGGCAGGTTGTCGATGCCGATCAGCGGCAGGTCGTGCCGCCGGGTCCAGTCCAGGAAGGCCTCGACATCGGGATGGTGGCGGATGTGTTGGTAGCGGTCCGTCACCATGGCGCCCCGCCGGTTCCAGCGTCGCCGCCCGACGATGTGCACCTCGGCGGCCAGGAACGCGTTGGCGGTCCGCACGACCGTGCCGATGTTCAGGTCGTGCCGCCAGTTCTCCACCGCCACGTGGAACGGGTGCCGGCGGGTGTCGAGGTCGGCCACGATCGCGTCGAGCCGCCAGTAGCGGTACCGGTCCACGACGTTGCGGCGGTCGCCCTCGGCGAGCAGCTGCGGGTCGTAGTGCTCCCCGGCCGGCCAGGGGCCCTCCCACGGGCCGACTCCGACCTCGATCTCGATCTCGGGTTCTGTTTCCACAGGTTCCACAGGTCAGACTTCCGCTGCGGCCGGCTCGAGCACGGCCGGGGTCGTCCGGTCGCGGCGCAGCCAGCGGATCGGGGTGACCTTCTCCAGGGGCAGGAACGCCGCCATGGCGATCTGGTGCGGGATGAAGGAGATCGTGATGAGGCTGAACGTCAGCAGGTGGAAGACGTAGAAGCCGGCCACGATGAGGTAGCGCCACTTGGGCTTCACGAAGAAGACGACCGGGCTGAAGATCTCGAAGGCCACGATGCCGAACTGCGAGGCCGTGGTGAAGTACGGGACCTTCAGCAGCCACTGGGCCAGCATCGTGCCGCGGCGGATGAAGGACCGCGTCAGGGTGGCGCCGGTCAGCCAGGCCAGGCCGCCGTAGCGCAGCTTGGCGATGGAGGCCAGGAAGTACGTCGCGATGACGGCGACCTGCGTGGCCCGCAGTGCGAAGCCGCCCGCCTCCGACGGGGTCTGGTCGCCGTGGCGGGCCTTGCCGGCGGTGGGCAGCACGGCCAGGGCGACCAGGATGGCGTACCGGTCGTGGTCGATCTTCCCGTAGCTCATCGCGATGATCATCCACTCGAAGTAGAGGGCGAACACCGTCCAGCCGAGCAGGCGATGGGCCCTTCCCGTGGCGGCCAGCAGCGAGAGCGGGATGAGCGCGTAGTAGATCGAGTTGACCAGCAGGTGGGTCGGGGTCGGCAGGTGCAGCAGACGGCCGACGACCAGCGGCTGGTACAGGTTGCCCGGCAGGTTGCCGTGGCTCTTGATCCAGGCGCTGAAGAAAACCAGGTCCAGCGGGACGAAGAGGTACAGCAGCGTCCGGAAGGCGGCGACGCGCGCCTTCGGGACGGGGGCGAACAGCCATTTCACGGGCGGTACCTCGCCAGCACGACCTCGGTGATCTCGCCCGTCGGCTGGGCGTGGCGCAGGTGGTGCTGGACCTCGACGATGTCGACCTCCACGAGCGGGGGCTTGCCCGGGTTGCGCTGGGCGTATGCCTCCCGGACCGAGCGCAGCAGGGACGGGTCGGCCTTGAAGCGCTCGATCTGGGCCTCGATCTCGGCCCGCCGCACGCCCGCGTTGCGCTCGTCGAGCTCCAGGCGGCGGCCCGTGGTGTCGATGCCGTCGGTGCGCAGGACCAGAACCGGCTCGTTCGGGTTGTCGGCGGTGGAGAACATCCGGAACGGCGCGAAGGGGAACACCGAGTCGTCGGCGAAGAAGGTGCCGGCCAGCGTCAAAGCGGCCACGACCAGCGCCGCCGCGACCCGCAGCACGCGCCCCCGAGTGGTCAACCGTTCCATCGGCGCCAGACTTTACCGTACGGCAACAATATCACTCTCCGTAGTGAGACTCCCGTCACACTGCGTAGTGGCGACACTCAATATCTCAGGAATGTGACGCGCGTCTCTATACGGAGCGTTGCGATGGTGCCGGTAGCGGTACCAAGATACTCAACACAAAGCGTGGGCGGCGGGCGCCATTGAGCCCCGCCGCTCGCTGCGTTTTGTCACAGTTATCCTCATCCCTCTTACGAGCCCCCCTTTCGGCCCGGCATGCTGCCCAGACACCTGACAGAGGGGGCGAAGATGCAGTTCGGCCGGTACTTCGAGGAGTTCGAGGTCGGGGCGGTCTACCGCCACTGGCCAGGCAAGACGGTCACCGAGTCCGACGACCACCTGTTCTGCCTGCTGACCATGAACCATCACCCGCTGCACCTCGACGCGCACTACGCGGAGACGTCGACGCAGTTCGGCCGCAACGTGGTGGTCGGCAACTACATCTACTCGATCCTGCTCGGCATGTCCGTGCCCGACGTCTCGGGCAAGGCCATCGCCAACCTCGAGGTCGAGTCGCTGCGCCACACTGCCCCGACCTTCCACGGCGACACCATCTACGGCGAGACGGTCGTGCTGGACAAGCGCGAGTCGGAGTCGAAGGACGACCGCGGCGTCGTGACCGTGGAGACCAAGGGCTACAAGCAGGACGGCACCCTCGTGTGCGTGTTCAAGCGCCGCGTGATGGTGCCGAAGAAGTCGCACGCCGGCCCGGAAACGCCGAGTTTTCCCGTGCCGAAATCGTGAGAACCTAGGCGACGCGTCAAGGAGGACGGCGTGGGTTGGCTCCGCAGGCTGCTGGGTCGGGAACAGGCTTGGGTCGAGCGCTGGGCGGTGTACCCGGGCGAGGTCGGCGGCCGGCTCGCGATGTACAACATCGACCTCGGCGCTGTCGAGGCCGCCCCGGTGGCGAGGTTCCCCCAGCGGTACGACGTCGAGTTCGCCTACACCGGGGACGGGGCCAGCGGCATGCCGGCCGCCGACGAGCTGTCCTCCATTCACGCTCTGGATGCCGCGGTACGGCAGGTGCTCCGCTCCGCCGGCGGGGCCCTCGTCGGCCGCAGGCTGTCCGACCGTGCCGGGCGGATCACCGGGTACCTGCCGGCCGAGGCCACCCCGCCCCCGCTCCCGCAGGTCGACGGCCTGGCCCCGACCGTGGCGGTGGCCTCGGACCCGGGCTGGACCCGGGTGCGCGAGGAGCTCACGCCCGACGCCTGGCAGCGCAACATCATGGACGACAACCAGGTGGTCCAGGAGCTCGAGGCGCACGGCGACCGGCTGAACCTGCCGCGGGCGGTGGAGTTCCTCGCCTACTTCCCGGACCCGGACCGGGCCGAGGCGTCGGCCCAGGATCTGCGCGGGGACGGCTTCGCGGTCACGGTGGAGCGCGGTGACGAGGGAGACTTCGTGCTGCAGGCCATCCGCCGGGACTCGGTCGAGCCGCCGGCCGTGCACGAGGTGACCTGGAAGGTGCGCGGCATCGTGGAGGGCCACGACGGCATCTATGACGGCTGGGGCTGCATGGTCCAGACCGGCGCCTGACCCGCTCGATCGATAGCCGCGAAAGCGATAAGTCGGGCGCTCCGCGCCACGACTTATCGGATTTATACCCCGCCAGGATAAAAATCCGAAATGTCGCGGCGGGGTGCTGTGCCCGACATTTCGGGCAAACGCCCTAGTTCGCCAAGGCTCGCCGGGGCCGGGTCGGTGTGACCGGCCGGGCTGGAGTTCGGGCAAACGCCCTGGTTCGGCAGGGCTCGCGGCGGCCGGGTCGCGGTGGCTGCCGGGCTGGAGTTCGGGCAAACGCCCTGGTTCGGCAGGGCTCGCGGCGGCCGGGTCGCGGTGGCTGCCGGGCTGGAGTTCGGGCAAACGGCCTAGTTCGGTAGGGGCTCGCGGCGGCCTGGTCGGCGTGGCTGGCCGAGCTGGATTTCGGGCGAACGCCCTGGTTCGCCACGGCCTGGTCGGCGCGGCTGGCCGGGTTGGTGCCGGAGGTTCGGGTGAGCCGTCCGAGCCGCGGGCGAGTCCGAGCCGGGCAGGTCGGGAAAGAGCGCTGAAAGCCCGCGATAAGCCGAAATTTCGGCATACGCTCGGCGGTGGGAGGTTGCCATGCCGAGCCAACCCGCATCCGGCCCGTCCGGCCGTCCGGCCGTAGGGGTGGACCTGCCGCTGCGGCGGCCGGAGTGGGATCTGCTCGTCAGGTTGCCCCGCAGCGTGCTCGTCGCGGCCTGCGCCGGGGATGATCGCGTGGACGCCGTCGCCGGGGTCGAGGCCATCGCCGCGGGGCAGCGGTCCCGGGCGTTGCTCGTGCGCGGGGTGGTGGCGGCCATCTTCGCCGAGCAGTTGACCGACAACGACATCGACGCCACGAGTGCCCGACCGGCCGCCGTGCTCGCCGACTGCGGCTATGCCGTGCGGCTGCTGGTCGAGCGCCTCGGCCCGGACGTCGCCCTCGCCTACGGCGAGTGGCTGATGGACATTGCGGCCAGCGTCGGCCGGACCGCCTGGGAGCCCGGGCACATCCGGCTCGGCGGCGTGGAGATCCCGCTGGCGGAGCGGCGCTTCGTCAACGGCATCGCCCGGGAGCTGGCGCGCGCCCTGCACCGCTGAGCGGGACCCGGCGCCATGAGCGCCGGTCGGGTGGGCTGGTTCAGCCTTCTCACCCGACCGGCCTCCAACCGCAGCCGGTAACAACAGGGACCGGCGCGCTGCCGGTCGGCCGTCAACTACACCCCGGTCACACCAGCGTCAGTTGCTCAGGTGAGCGAGACCCGGCGAGCCAACGAGGGTGGCCTCCGATCGCGCCCGGGTTGCTCGGGTGGGCGGGGTCCGGCGCGCCAACGAGGGTGGCCTCCGGTCGCGCCCCGGGTTGCTCGGGTGGGCGGGGTCCGGCGCGCCAACGAGGGTGGCCTCCGATCGCGCCCCGGTCACAGCAGTGTCAGTTGCTCGGGCTCGGCCGGGGGCTCCACGGGGTCCGGGATGCGAGTGGTGCCGATGCCGCCCGTGGGCATGCCGTGGCGCCGCGCGGCCAGCCGGACCCGCGCCGTGACCTCCCGCTGGTAGGGCTGCGGCGCGTAGGACCCCGTGGCGTAGAGATCCCGGTAGCGCTGCACCAGGCCCGGGTGCTCGCGGGTCAGCCACGCGCGGTACCACTGGCGAGCGCCGTGGCGCAGGTGCAGCACCAACGGGACGATGCTCGTCGCCCCCGCGGCGGCCAGTGCGGCGACGGTGGCGTCGATGGACTCCTCCGTGTCGGTCAGGCCCGGGAGGATGGGGGCCATCAGGACGCCCACCTCGAAGCCGGCGTCGGTCAGGCGGCGGATGGTCTCCAGGCGGCGCAGCGGGCTCGGGGTGCCGGGCTCGACCGAGCGCCACAGTCGCTCGTCGACGAAGCCGACCGACATGGACAGGCCCACCGTCGTGACCGAGGCGGCCTCGCGCAGGAGGTCCAGGTCGCGGGCGATCAGGGTGCCCTTGGTGAGGATCGAGAACGGGTTGGCGTGGTCGCGCAGGGCGGCCAGGATGTCGCGCATCAGGCGGTAGCGGCCCTCGGCGCGCTGGTAGCAGTCGACGTTGGTGCCCATGGCGAGGTGGGCGCCGGACCAGGAGCGGGCGGAGAGCTCGCGGCGCAGGACCTCGCCCGCGTTGACCTTGACGACGATCTGGGAGTCGAAGTCGTGGCCGGCGTCGAGGTCGAGGTAGGTGTGGGTGCGGCGGGCGAAGCAGTTGTGGCTGACCACGCCGTTGGCGATGAAGTCGCCGGTGCCGGTGGTGATGTCGAACATCGGCAGGTCGACGCCCAGCGGCTCGACCGACGCCACGCGCAGGGCGTCGTCGCCGCGGACCAGGTCGCCGGTCACGGCGAACGGCGGGCTGGTGGCGCCGAAGGCCAGGGCGAAGCGGACGCGCTCGCGGGGGCCGCCCAGGACCCGCACGCCGGTCAGGTCGCCGTAGGCGTGCTCGAGCTCGGCCGCGAAGCCGGCGACGGCCAGGCACTCCACCAGCCAGTCGACGACGACCTTGTCGATGACGTCGAAGCGGGGCAGGCCGGCCGCGACGGAGCCGGTGGCGTCGTAGAGGCCGGCGACGAAGCCCAGCCGCCAGGCGCGCGAGGGGGTCTCGGGCCAGTCGAGCACGGCGCTGGCGTCGCGGACGCTCGCCCCGGAGAACTCGCGGCCCTCGGTGGCCAGCGCGTGCAGGCCGCCGAGGCTCTGCGCATACAGCGCGGCCCGCGCAGAGGACACGGGCGCCGCGTGGCCGTCGCCGTTGATGAAGCCGCACAGGTAGCCGCGGCGGTACAAGGGCGAGTCCAGGGGCGGCGGGGCCGGCAGGGCGCCGAATCCGGCCAGGCGGTTGGCGGTGGTGAGGTGGGGGCGGCGGCTGCGGCCGTGCCGGGTGCCGGTCACGTGCTTCCAGCCGCGGTCGGTGAGGAAGCGGTGCTCGCCCGAGGCGACCAGCGTGGTGCCGTCGGCGAGGGTGACCCGGTAGGCCGGCTTGACCGTCGACCAGTGCGCGAGCACCCGGGTGGTCGTGTAGCGGCGCAGGCGCCCGTCGCGCACGGTGCCGACGATCTCGTCGCCCACCCGGAGCTCGGCCAGCGGGCGGGTGGTGCCGTCGGCCATCAGGATCGCGGTGTCGCCGGTCAGGCAGTAGACGCAGGCGTGCGAGCAGCCGCGATAGGGGTTCAGCGTCCACTGGAAGGGCACCCGGGAGGCGCCCGGGACCCGGTTGATCATCGACTTGGCGTGCACCTCGTAGAAGGTGACGCCGCGGAACTCCGGGGTGTCGAAGGTTCGCACGACTGCCCCGGGCAGCGCGAGTGGCAGGACTCGCGGCTGCCCGGTGTCGCCGGTGCCAGGACCGCCAGTCGCCTTGAGGTTGTCCCAACGCACGGGTTCATTCGAACACGCGTACGAACGGATTTCAAGGAAACGCGGCGGGGACTACGCCGGGTTACGCGCTGACTTCACCCTGGGCCGCCTGCGCCTCGGCGACCTTGGCCTTGACGTCGACCATGTCGATGTCGCGGGCCTGCTGGATCAGGGACTCCAGGGCCTGCTGGGGCAGCGCGCCGGGCTCGGAGTACAGCGCCACGCCGTCCCGCACGATCATCAGCGTCGGGATCGAGCGGATGTTGAACTCCGCCGCCAGCGCCTGCTCGGCCTCGGTGTCGACCTTGCCGAACACGATGTCGGGGTTGTCCTCGGACACCCGCTCGTAGATCGGCGCAAACATCCGGCACGGGCCGCACCAGGACGCCCAGAAGTCGACGAGGGTGATGCCCTCGCCACCGATCTTCTCGGCGAAGTTCTCCGCGGTCAGCTCTACGGTTGCCATGCTTTCAGCTCCGATCCTCATGGCGTCGCATCAGGTATGCACCGTCATAACCACATACCCCTTACGGGCATTCCCACTCCCCGGACGTGCGGGATGATAGGGAACGTGGAACGCCCGACCTTCGTGTTCGACGGTGACTGTGCCTTCTGTTCATCATGCGCCCGCTTCATCGAGCGGCGCATCCGGCCCGCCGCGGAGGTCGTGGCGTGGCAGTTCACCGACCTCGACGAGTTGGGGCTCACCGAGGAGCAGGTGAGCTCCGCCGTGTACTACGTGGCGCCCGGCCGCAGCACCGGCGGCCCGGTCGCGATCGCCGACATGTTGCGCACCGCCGGATGGCCGTGGCGCGCCGCCGGGTCCTTCCTGGGCCTGCGCCCGATCACCGCGATGGCCTGGCCGGTGTACCGCTGGGTCGCCAAGAACAGGCACCGCATGCCCGGCGGCACGGCCGCCTGCGCCCTCCCGCCCAACCACCCGGCCCGCGCGAAGTAGCCAGGCCCGCGGGAAGCAGCCCAATCGCCAGGCCCGCGCGAAGTAGCCAACTACCCCGCCCGCGCGAATTAGCCAACCGCCAGGCCCGCGGGAGGCAGCCCAATCGCCAGACCCGCGGGAAGTAGCCAACTACCCCGCCCGCGCGAAGTAGCCAACCGCCAGGCCCGCGGGAAGCAGCCCAATCGCCAGGCCCGCGCGAAGTGGCAGAGTGCAACTTTCAGACCCCCACCTGGGCCAACACCGCCAAGGCGTCGATGTTCCTGTAACAAACCCTCCCGCGACGGGTTCAATCCCAGCACGCCGCCGCAGGGAGGGAAGTCGATGCGTAAAAGGATTCTGAGCGCCGTCGTGGCCGTGGGGGTCGCGGCCGCCTCGGCGCTCGCCATAGCCGTGCAACAGCCCGCTGCCCATGCCGCCACGACGTTCAACTACGCCGAGGCGCTGCAGAAGTCGATCTGGTTCTACGAGGCCCAGCAGTCCGGCCCGAAGCCGTCCTGGAGCCGGGTGAGCTGGCGGGGCAACTCGGCCATGACCGACGGCCAGGACGCCGGGCTCGACCTGACCGGGGGCTGGTTCGACGCGGGCGACCACGTCAAGTTCGGCTTCCCGATGGCCTTCTCCACCACCATGCTGGCCTGGGGCGCGGTCGACTACCGCGACGCCTACACGAAGTCGGGCCAGCTGTCGTACCTGCTGAACAACCTGAAGTTCGTCAACGACTACCTGCTCAAGGCGAACCCGGCCCCCAACGTCCTCTACGGGCAGGTCGGCACCGGCACGACGGACCACGCCTGGTGGGGTCCGGCCGAGGTGATGCCGATGGCCCGCCCGTCGTACAAGATCGACGCCAGCTGCGGCGGGTCGGACCTGGCCGGCGAGACCGCCGCCGCCATGGCCGCCTCCTCGATCGTGCTGCGCCCGACCGACCCGGCCTACGCCGACACCCTGCTCGCGCACGCCAAGCAGCTGTACTCCTTCGCCGACACGGTCCGCAAGAAGTACTCCGACTGCATCACCGACGCCGCGAGCTACTACAACTCGTGGAGCGGCTACAACGACGAGCTGGTCTGGGGCGCGATCTGGCTCTACCGGGCCACCAACGACGCCTCCTACCTGGCCAAGGCCGAGGCGGGCTACGACAACCTCAGCAACGAGAACCAGACCACGACGAAGTCCTACAAGTGGACGATCGCCTGGGACGACAAGTCCTACGGCTGCTACGTGCTGCTGGCCAGGCTCACCGGCAAGCAGCGCTACGTCGATGACGCCAACCGCTGGCTGGACTACTGGACCGTGGGCGTCAACGGCCAGAAGGTGCCCACGTCCCCGGGCGGCGAGGCCGTCCTCGACAGCTGGGGATCGCTGCGGTACGCCGCCAACACCTCCTTCGTCGCGCTGCTCTACAGCGACTGGCTCACCGACGCGACCCGCAAGGCGCGATACCACGACTTCGGCGTCCGGCAGATCAACTACATCCTCGGCGACAACCCCCGCAGCTCCAGCTACATGATCGGCTTCGGGGCCAACCCGCCGAAGAACCCGCACCACCGCACCGCGCACGGCTCGTGGACGGACAACATCCAGGAACCGGCCCAGTCCCGGCACACGCTCTACGGCGCCCTGGTCGGCGGCCCGTCCGCGCCCAACGACGCGTACACCGACAGCCGCCAGGACTACGTGATGAACGAGGTCGCCACGGACTACAACGCCGGCTTCACCGGCGCGCTGGCCCGCATGTACAGCGAGTACGGCGGCACCCCGCTGGCGGGCTTCCCGGGCACCGAGACCCCGGACGGGCCCGAGATGTACATCGAGTCCTCGATCAACGCCTCCGGCCCGGGCTTCACCGAGGTCAAGGCGCTGGTCTACAACAAGTCGGCCTGGCCCGCCCGGGCGCTGACCCAGGGCTCGTTCCGCTACTACTTCACCCTCGACGGCGCCACCACGCCGAGCCAGATCACCCTGACCAGCGCCTACAACCAGTGCTCGGCCCCGACCGGCCCGACCCTGGTCAGCGGCAGCACCTACTACGTCACGGTGAGCTGCGCCGGGCAGACGATCGCGCCCGCCGGGCAGTCCGCGTGGCGGCGCGAGGTGCAGTTCCGCATCGCCTCGGCCGGCACCTGGGACCCGTCCAACGACTGGTCGCTGCCGGCCGGCACCACCCAAGCGGCCAACAGCCACATGACGCTCTTCGACGGCGCGACCAAGGTCTGGGGCGACGCGCCGGGCTCCGGCCCGGTCGACACCACTCCGCCGAGCGCGCCCGGGAAGCCGGCGTTCACCAACGTCACCGCGACCGGAGTCACCGCGACGTGGGCCGCGTCCACGGACAACGTCGGGGTGACGGGCTACAACGTGTACAACGGCAGCACCCTCGTGGGCTCCAGCGCGACGACGTCGCTGGCGATCACCGGGCTGACCCCGTCGACCGCGTACTCGTTCACGGTCGTCGCGCTCGACGCCGCCGGCAACGCCTCGGCCGCCTCGCCGGCCGGGACGGTCACCACCTCGGCGCAGACCGGGGACGTGACCCCGCCGAGCAAGCCGGGCACGCCGGTCGCCTCGGGGATCACCTCCAGCGGGGTGACCCTCTCCTGGGCCGCGTCCACGGACAACGTCGGGGTGACGGGCTACAACGTGTACAACGGCAGCACCCTTGTCGGCTCCAGCGCGACGACGTCGCTGGCGATCACCGGGCTGACCGCGAGCACCGCGTACCAGTTCGCGGTGCGGGCCAAGGACGCCGCCGGGAACCTCTCGGTGCTCTCCGACCCGGTGTCGGTGACCACGACGGGCGGCACCACCGGGGCGTCGTGCACGGCGACGTACAAGGTCACGAACCAGTGGGGCGACGGCTTCAACGGCGAGGTGACGGTCGTCAACACCGGCACCACGTCGCTGACCGGCTGGACCGTGACGTTCACCTTCCCCGGCAACCAGAAGGTCACCAACGGCTGGTCCGGGGTGTGGACCCAGTCGGGCGCCGCGGTGACGGTGAAGAACGCCGACTGGAACGGGACCCTGGCCCCGTCCGCGTCGGTCGCCCCCGGGTTCAGCGCGAGCTACTCGGGCACCAACACGTCGCCCGCCACGCTCACCTGCGCCGCCCGTTGAGCGGGCGGACGTAGGCGATAGATCACGATGTCGCCGGCGGACCAGGCGCAGGTCGCCTGGTCCGCCAGGCGCGGGGACTCGCGGCCCTGCGCCCGGTCCACCAGGATCCAGCGGACCCGCTGGTCCCACAGCCACCGCAGGCGCTGCGCCGTCGGCTCGTAGACGGCCAGGTCGTTGGCGGCCAGCCGGGCCGGGTCCCAGTAGTCCGGTGCCGGGCCGATCCGGCGCCGGGCGGTCTGCTCGCGGGTCGACTCGGGGGAGTAGCCCCAGCTGCCGAGCAGCACCCGGCGCTCCGAGAAGGCCGCGATCCAGTACGTCAGGCTCTGCCCGGCCTGCGCGCCGGAGCCGATCCGGTGCACGTTGGTGGCCACGTACTCATCCGGCGAGCTGTGCGCGCGCAGCCACCGCGCGCCGGCCGCCTGGTCGGGGGTGACCCGCACGTGGTAGGCCGAGCCGAGGTTGGCGTGGTGCGCGGCGTCGTAGGGCAGCGCGGCGCCGCCGGCGAACAGCACCACCACCAGGGCGGCGGCCCGCCGGCGCGTGGCCAGGAACGCCAGCGCGACAGCGAGGACCAGCGCGGCGAACAGGTACACCGGGAACACCGCGTCCCAGGGGTAGTGCACATGCGGTACCGATGCGACGAAGGCGAACGCCGAGAGCGCTGCGGCCGCCGGGAGGCCCGCGCGCAGGGCTCGCCGCGAGACGACCCGGGCCAGCCCGTCGGCGGACAGGATCGCGCCGAAGGGCCACCCGGCGATGGCGAAGAAGTGCTGGCCCCAGGCGTTGTGCCAGAGCAGCGCGGCGCCGGCGAACCCGGCCAGCGCGGCGCCGGCCAGCATCCGCTCGACCGGACCCCACGCGCGCGGCGGGAAGACGGCACCGGCCAGCCGGGCGCCCATCGCGAGCCCGTAGGCGCCGAGGCCCACGGCGATCACCGCGGGGCGGCCGTGCGCGAAGTCGGCCATGATGCCGAACGGGGACCAGGCCAGGCCACCGCCGCCGGTGCCGTAGAGCAGCGCGACGGCCAGCGCGAACACGCCGAGGAGCACGGCGGCCGGGCGCCAGGCGCGGCGGGGACCCGCGCACAGCAGGCCGGCCAGCGCGACCGGCAGCACCGTCGACTTGGCCCCGGCCACGCCCACGGCCAGCACGGTCAGCAGGAGCCAGGTCCGGCGCGTGTGCCCGCGCCGCAGGATCTGGGCCAGCACCGCGATCAGGGGCATGGACAAGGCCGAGGCGTACAGCACGGAGCGGCTCGACCAGGAGTAGTACGCCGTGATCGAGCCGAAGAACGCGGGCGCCCGGCCCGGCAGGAGCGTCTCGCCGACGGTGTAGGTGAGCGCCGCGGCGACCGGGCCCGCCCAGGCGCGGCCGGTGACCCGCCAGGCGGCCACGGCCAGCAGCACGACCGCGAGCACGGCGAGGGCCGGGAGGTCCAGCCGGAACCACAGCACCGGCAGGTCGACGCCGCTCAGGCGGGCGGCCGAGGCCAGGTGCGCGTAGGCGAACCAGTGGTAGGGCAGCGGCTCGGCGCCGAGGTCGGGCACCGCGAGCGGGAAGTGGTGCTCGAGGTCGGCGGCGACGGCCAGCAGGTTGAGCTGGTCGATCATGTACTCGTGCGGCCCGTCGACCGGCACCGGCGGGTTGGCCCGGATGAAGGCCTTGGCGAGGTACCCGACGAACCCCACCGCGACGGCCGCCACCGCCCACGACCAGCCCCTCGCCGGCCGGTGCGGATAGTGCGGCGTCCTGAGGTGGCGGCGCAGCAGGACGACCGCCACCACGGGCCAGACCAGGAGCACGGGCCGCAGCAGCGTCTCGGCGACGAGCCCGGTCGCGGTGCCGAACGCCAGGTCTTCCACGAGGCTGTGCGGATCGCGGCGCAGTGCCCGGTAGACGAGGGTCCCCGGGAGGACGACGTAGAAAACGACATAAGCGGCGTACCGCACTATGTCCGAAATATCGGTCCCAGCGATCCAGGCGACCACCGCGGCGACGACGAGCGCGGGCAACCACCGGGTCACGCCCGGTTGAACGCGGGCGACGGCGGATCAGTTGCGCAGGCCGAGCCGCTCCATGGCGCGCTTGCGGGCCGGGGACTGGATCCACTCGATCGGCACGGAGCGCAGCAGACGGCCCAGGAACAGGGTGTTCATCGAGGTCAGGCCGTCGGCGCCGGGCAGCGGCGGCAGCCCGTAGAGCCGCCGGGCCCAGCCCGGCAGCAGGCCGATGGCCAGCGCCGACACGCCGAGGGAGAACCCGCGGACGGGGGTCAGGCCGAGGCCGTACGGCAACGGCGGCACCGTCAGGAACAGCCCGGTCGCCGCCGAGTCGACGGTGAGCTCCAGCGACGGCAGCATCTCGGCGTAGTAGTCCTCGACCGCGGCCACCGAGTCGGGCACGGTGGCCGGGTCGAGCCCGACGAGCGCGGCCGTGCGGGTCTGCTCGGCGTAGTAGGCGTCGGCCTCGGCCGCGGTGAGCCGCAGGCCGCCGCGCCGGGCCGCGGTCAGGAACGACTCGACCTCGGTGATGTGCACCCAGCGCAGCAGCTCGGGCTCGTCGACCCGGAACCGCTCGCCGGTGCGCCGGTCGACCGCGGTCATCCGGGAGTGGATCGCCCGGACCCGCCGGCCGGCCCGCTCGGCCTCCTCCGTGGTGCCGTAGATCACCGTGGTCACGTAGGTCGAGGTGCGGGCCAGGCGGCCCCACGGGTCCTGGCGGTAGCGGCTGTTCTGCTCGACGCCGGCCACCGCGCGGGGGTGCAGCGCCTGGAGGTACAGGCTGCGCAGCCCGCCGACGGAGACGATCGGCTCGCGGTGCACACGCCAGGTGATCGAATCGGGCCCGAAGAGCCCTGGGTCGGACTCGCTCACGGGGTTTCTTCGTCGCGCTTCTGCTGGCAGGCGGGGCACAGGCCCCAGAAGGTGACCTCGGCCTCGTCGAGCACGAAGCCGTGGGCCTGGGACGGGGTCAGGCAGGGCGCGTCGCCGACCGCGCAGTCGACGTCGGCGATCTCCCCGCAGCCTCGGCAGACCACGTGGTGGTGGTTGTCGCCGACCCGGGACTCGAACCGCGCCGGGCTGCCGGCCGGCTCGATCCGGCGGGCCAGCCCGGCCCTGGACAGCGCGCCGAGCACGTCATACACCGCCTGGGTGGAAACCGTGTCCAGGCGCAGGCGCACCCGGGCCGCGATCTGTTCGACATCGAGGTGGCCGTGGGAGCCCTCGAGGACCTCCAGCACGGCCAGCCGGGGTCGCGTCACCCGCAGACCCCGGGCGCGCAGCAGATCCTCACCCGACACAGTTTCCATAACACCACGACGATCAGAGCAAGCCAACTGGAACCGTTCAAATGTTTCTGGACTCTTGAACCTTGGATCTTCACCGCGGGTACGCCCCGGCGGGGGAGGATCGCATCTGGAGGAGGAGGCCCCGTGTTCGATCGTGTCCTGGGTATTCCGGCCCACCCGCTGTACATCCATGCGGCCGTCGTACTGGTGCCGCTGCTGGCCCTGACCGCGGTGCTGTACGCGGTGTGGCCGGCCAGCCGGAGGCACATCCGCTGGCCGCTCGTCGCGTTCGCGCTGACCGCCCCGGGCGCGGTGTTCTTCGCGAAGGAGTCCGGCGAGTCGTTCAGCGCCAACCGGGCGTTCCAGGCGCCGCAGGTGAAGGCGCTGATCACCGAGCACGAGGACTACGCCGACACGCTGTTCCTGGTGATCGCCGCCCTGGCCGTGGTGGCCCTGGTGATGGCGTTCATGATCCCGGCGGCGGCCGGCGGCCGCGCCCGGATCAAGGCCCCGACGCCGGCGCACTGGGCCGCGTCCGGCCTGTCGGTCGTGCTGGCGATCGCCGCGGCGTACTACGTCTACAAGACCGGGGACAGCGGCGCCCACATGGTCTGGTCGGGCTTCTAGAGCCGGCTAGAAGAGGGCCCGGCCGCAGAGGATCAGCAGCAGCACCAGCATCACCGCGCCCGCGAAGATCCCCATGCCCTTGGTGAGGATCGTCGCGGCCTGCTCCTCGCGCTCGACCCGCTCGACGTCCTGGGCGGGCAGCTTGCGTGGCGGCGCCGGGTTCTCGACCACCGGCGGCCGCCAGCCGTGCGGGGGCGGGGTGCTGCGCGGGGCACCCGTGTACGGGACGCTCGGCGGGGCGGCGGGCGGAGGAGGGGCCGCCTCGGCGCCCTCGGCCGGGCGTCGCCAGTACGCGTCGTCGCTCACGTCAACGACATTACCCATCGTTGCCCTGTCCCGGCCCGGGTGGTACGCCCGGGCCGGGAGGAGGAGCGGCTAGCCGAGGTTCAGCTCGCGCAGCTCCGCCAGGGACATGGGTCGGGTCGAGTCGGGGTCGGGCGCGTCCAGGCGCTGGGTCTCCTGGTCGTCCGCGGGCGCCTCGCCGAGGGGGAGGTCGAGGGCCGGGTCCGGCGTGGGTTGTGTCATGCCGCCGAGTGTGACCCGTCTACCGCGAAGGCGACTGTCGTCATTCGGCCACTTTCCCGCAAACTGCCAGGAGTAGTCTCGCTGCCGTGGCAGGTACCAACGGGTGGGCTCCCACCGATGAGCAGCGTGAAGTGTCCTTCGAGGACTTCGCCGACGAACTGGTCGTGCTTCCGGACCACACGACCGACGACACGGACTCGGGCTGGGGCGAGCGCGCGTCGACCAACGACGACCGCCTGCTGTCGGACCGCCCGCCGCACTGGGACTGAGTCCTACTCGTAAAAAGCGCCCGGCGCCCTCTCCATGAGGGCCCGGGCGCTTTTGCGTGTCGGTCAGGCGGCCGGCGTCGAGCTGGCCGCCGGCTTGGTCGTGGTGCTGGTCGTGCTCTCGGACTTCGTCTCGGTCTTGGTCTCCGTCTTGGCGGACGAGGACGAGCCGTTGGGCGACTTCGAGGACGACGAGCGCGAGTCGGTGCGGTAGAAACCGGAGCCCTTGAACACCACACCCACCGCCGAGAACTGCTTGCGCAGCAGGCCCTGGCACTCCGGGCACACGGTCAGCGACTCGTCGGTGAACGACTGCACAGCTTCCAGCTGGTGGCCGCACTCTGTGCAGGCGTACTGGTAGGTAGGCAACGCTCAGCCTCCATCATTGGCACTCCGATACTTCGAGTGCCAATGTTGCGGCATCGGACACCCCTTCGTCCAGTGGACGTGCGCGGTGTCATAACCCTCACGGGCACCCTCCACGGCCCCGCAGACGCGCTGGTCGTGCGGCTCCGAGGGGACATCGGCCAGAAACTCCCCCGGGTGAAGCAGAACGACCGCCGGCGCCTCGACCCGGCGCAGGACCCGGTCGTAGGAGCCCCCGCCCTGGCCCAGCCGGGTGCCGTCCGGCGCGGCGGCGAGCCCGGGCAGCAGGACCAGCCCGGCCTCGGCGACCGCCTCCGGGCCCAGGCGCGGGCCGACCGGCTCCAGCAGGCCGAGCCGGCCGGGGGCCAGGCGGCCGTCGTAGGCGGCCCAGTCCAGGTCGTCGTCGTCCAGCAGGACGGGCAGCAGGAGGCGTGGGGCGGCCGCGGCCAGGGCGGGCACGAGCAGGTCGCCGCCCGGCTCGAAGCGGCGCGGGACGTAGGCGGCCACGGTTTCGGCGGCTGACTGCCGTACCAGATCGACAGCCGCGACAGCCAGGGAACGATCGGCGTTGCCCCGCACGTGTTCGGGAAGGGCCCGCCGGACGGACCGGATGTGCGCTCTGAGCTCGGATTTGGGGGACACCCCGGGCAGCACCACTCGAATTCCTCCTCTCTGTGACAGCATCGCATCAACCGAAGTACGGGAGGACGGACGTGACGCTGCGTGCGCGGCTCACCGCTGCCTTCCTCGCCGTCGTGCTCGGTCCGGTGCTGCTGGGCGCGGTGTTCGTCGGGGTCGCCGTGGCCGCGGTGAGCGACCAGCGGGCCACCGAGCGGCTCACCGCCGGCGCCGACAACCTGCGCGCCGCCCTCGGCGTCACCTGCCAGCGGCTGCGCATCGCGGCCGAGGCCGCGGCGCTGCTCGGCGAGCGCCCCGACGCGGCCCAGGTGGCCGTCGGCCGGGGCCTGGCCCGCGCGATCGAGGTCGCCGGGGCCAACGGGACCCCCGTCGCGGTCGCCGGCGACCTGCCGGCCCGGCCGTGGGCCGACTGCGCCGCCCCGACCGGCTCCGCCTTCGCCGCCATCGCCGCCTCGGTCGACGTGCTCGACGCCCAGGGCCGGCGCGTCGGCCGCGCGTCCGCCGTCGAGCCGGTCGACGCCACCCTGCTGCAGTGGCTGGGCGCGGCCACCGGGGTCCGGGTCAGCTCGCTCGCCGGCCCGCAGCTCACCGCGGACGACACCAAGGTCGTGAACCTGGCCCGCGACCTGGTGCCGGGCACGACCGGCACCACCGAGGCCGGGCTGCTGGTCCGCCGCCTCGATCCCCAGCCCGGCCAGCCGCTCACCCTCGCCGTCAGCGTGCCGGAGCCCGACATGCAGGGGCTCTACGCGGTGCTCGTGGCCGTGGTGGTCTGCGCCGGCCTCGTCGCGATCAGCGTGGCCTGGTGGCTGGCCCGCTCGACCACCCAGCCGCTGACCGAGCTCGCCCAGGCGGTCGAGCGGGTGGCCGGCGGCGACCTGGGGGCCCGGGTGCCCGTGCGCAGCCAGGACGAGGTCGGACGGCTCGGGCAGACGTTCAACCGCATGACGCGGGAGATGCAGGGGTACGTTCAGGCCCTCACGGCCAGCCGCGACCAGCTGCGCGGTCAGCTCGGCGTGCTCGGCGACACCCTGGCCGGCACCCACGACCTCGACCGCATCCTGCAGGTGATCCTGCAGACCGCGACCGCCGCGACCGGCGCGCAGGCCGGCGTCGTGCTCATGGTCGACCAGGCCGGGGTGGACCTGCGCGGCCAGGTCGGCGAGGGCCTCGCCGGGATCGACGTGACCGAGCTGCGGCTCTCGCCGGGGGAGGGGCTGCTCGGCACGGTCGCCGCGACCGGCGAACCGATGCGGGGGCGGGTCGACCGCGACGGACCGGCGCTCTCGCCGCAGGAGCCGCGCTGCGTGACCTACGTGGCCGTGCCGATCGCGGCCCCGGCGGCCGGCCCGACCACCGGGCTGGAGCCGCAGTCGGACCGCCCGCCGGCCGCCCGCGGGGTACTGGCCCTCTACGACCGGCACGGCTTCGACGAGTTCGACGACGCCGACCTCGTCACCCTGCGCACCTTCGCCGGCCAGGCCGCGGTCGCGGTCGACAACGTGCGGGTGCACGAGGAGGCCCAGCGGCTCTCCCTCACCGACCCGCTGACCGGCCTGTCCAACTACCGCTACCTGCGCGAGTCGCTGCGCCGGGAGGTCGAGCGGGCCAGCCGCTTCGGCCGCGCGCTGGCCGTGCTGGCGCTGGACCTGGACCACTTCAAGGAGGTCAACGACACCCACGGGCACGCCGCGGGTGACGCCGTGCTGGCCGAGTTCGCCCGCCGGCTGCGGGCCGAGATCCGCGAGGTCGACTTCGCGTTCCGGCAGGGCGGCGAGGAGTTCGTGGTGCTGCTGCCGGAGACCGACGCGGGCGGCGCGGCCGTGCTCGCCGAGCGGCTGGGCGCGGCCGTGCGGCGCAGCCCGGTCCTTGTGATTTCTTCCACCGCCGGCCAGCCGCCGCGCCGGATTCCGGTCACCGTATCGATCGGCATCGCGGTATTTCCGGTGCACGGCGCGACCGGGGCGGCGGTGCTGGAGGCGGCTGACGACGCCCTTTACGCGGCCAAGGCGGGAGGTCGGGACACATATCGCCTGGCGGGCAGCGCGACCAGCGGGAAGGCGAGTGCCGAGGTGACGCCCGGCGCGGCGAAGGCGGCGCAACCACCGCGACAGAGCCGCGGCGGCTAGCCTTTCTACATGCCTGACACGACTCCTCACCAGTCCGCACCGCGCCAGCGGGCTGTCAAAGCCGTGATCCCGGCGGCGGGGCTAGCCACCCGCTTCCTCCCTGCGACCAAAGCCGTCCCGAAGGAACTGCTGCCGGTGGTCGACCGGCCGGTCCTGCAGTACATCGTCGAGGAGGCCGCCGACTCCGGCATCCGGGACATCCTCCTGGTGACCGGCCGCGGCAAGACCTCGATGGTCGACCACTTCGACCGCCGCCCCGACCTGGAGGCCCGCCTCGCCGAGAAGGGCGACACCAAGCGCCTGGAGGCGATCAAGCGCCCGGCCGAGCTCGCCGAAATTTACACGTGCCGGCAGGGCGAACCCCTCGGCCTCGGGCACGCGGTGTCGTACGGCGAGTCGCACGTCGGCAACGAGCCGTTCGCGGTGCTGCTGGGTGACGAGTTCGTCGACGAGAACGAGCCGCTGCTGCCGGCGATGCTCGACCTGCAGGCGCGCACCGGCGGCATCGTGCTCGCGTTCATCGAGGTCGAGCCGGAGGAGACCAACCGATACGGCATCGCCGCCGTAGAGCCGTCCGAGTTCACCGTCGAGGCCGGCGAGACGGTGAAGGTCACCGCACTGGTCGAGAAGCCCCAGCCGGCGGACGCCCCCAGCAACCTGGCCATCGTCGGCCGCTACATCCTGCCCCCGGAGATCTTCGACGCGATCCGCCGCATCGGCCCCGGCGCCGGCGGGGAGATCCAGCTCACCGACGCCATGGCGCTGCTGCTGGCGGAGGGCACGCCCGTGCACGGCATCGTCTACCGAGGCACGCGGTACGACACCGGCATGCCATTGGGGTATCTGCAGACGGTCGTCCAGCTCGCCGTGAAGCGCGACGACCTCGGGAAGGCGTTCAGCGAGTGGCTGACCCAGTTCGTGGAGAAGGATTTGCTCGGGTGACAGCGGTTCCAGCGACGGGCTCCCACCACGACGCGGCGCGCGACGCCGGCGTCGGGTCGAACGCGCGCGTCCCACTCGCCGACTACCTCGCCGGCGTGCTCCGAGGGCTGCGCCCGTTGCCCCCGCTGGACCTGGAGATCACCGCCGCGCACGGCAACGTGCTGGCCGAGGACGTGGTCGGACCGGGCCCCGTGCCCGCGTTCGACCACGCCGCCATCGACGGCTACGCCGCGCGCTTCGACGACATCAGCGACGCTCAGCCGGGCCGGCCGGTCCGGCTGAGCGTCGTCGGTGACCTGGTCGCGTCCAGCTGGCGGCCGGTCCGCCTCACCCCCGGCACCTGCTTCTCGGTCGCCGCCGGCGCGCTCATGCCGGTCTCCGCCGACGTGGTGGTGCCGCCCGGCCTCACCGACCAAGGGATGGCCGCGGTCGAGGTCTACCACCCGACCAAGCGCGGGCACGGCGTGCGGCGGGCCGGCGACGAGCTGCCGGCCGGCGCGATCCTGGCCCGGGCCGGCGCCTACGTCACCCCGCCGCTGGTGTCGGTCCTCGCGGCCAGCGGCATCGGCCACGTCGTGGTCCGCCCCAGCCCGCGGGTCGTGGTCATCGCCACCGGTGACGAGCTCGTCGACGTGGGCCGGGCGAGCCAGCCGGGCCAGGTGGTCGACGCCAACTCGCACGCCCTCACGGCGGCCGCGGCCGAGGCCGGCGCCCACGCCTACCGGGTCGGCATCTGCGACGACGACCCCGAAGGCCTGCGCGGCCTGCTCGATGACCAGATGCTGCGGGCCGACCTCATCATCACCACGGGCGGCACCGGCCACGGCCCGGGCGACATGGTGCGGCGCATCCTCTCGCGCACGGTCGTCTTCTCCGACCTGTCGGTGTACCCGTGCTCCTCCCTCGGCTACGGCAACGTCGGCGGCCCCAACGGCGTGCCGATCGTCTGCCTGCCCGGCGACCCCGGCGCCGCGCTCATCGGCTTCGAGGTCCTCGCCCGCCCGGTCATCCAGCTGCTCGCCGGCGCCGACCCGGTTTTCCGCCCGAGCGTGCGCGCCCACCTGCTGGAAACCGTCAACTCTCCGTCCGGGATGCGCGAGTTCCGGCCGGCGTACATCACGGAGCGCCGCGGCGGCGGGTACACTGTCGCTCCGCTTGCCGGTGGTCCGTACACCCTCTCCGGCCTGGCCGACGCCAACGGCCTCATGGTGCTGGGCGAGAAGGTGATCAGCGCGGCCGCCGGCTCCACCGTGGACGTCATACTTTTGGATAGGCGGCGATGAGTCAGCCCGGATGGCCCGCAGTCCTCTCGGACGGGCCGGTCACGCTGCGCCCGTATCGGCGCTCCGACGCGCGGACCTGGTCCGAGGTGCGCAGGGCCAACGAGCAGTGGCTGGGCAAGTGGGAGCCGACCCCCTACGGCACCTGGCACGACCTCAACTCCGTGGCCGCCTTCCGGGCCGTGCACGCCGACCTGCGCCGGGCCGCCCGGCACGGCACCGCGATGCCGTTCGCGGTCTGCTACGAGGACCAGCTCGTGGGGCAGCTGACGCTGGGCAACATCGTGCGGCGGGCCTTCTGCTCGGGGTACGCCGGCTACTGGGTCGACTCCCGCCAGGCCGGCAAGGGCATCATCCCCACCGCCCTGGCCCTGGTCGTCGACCACGCGTTCCGGGCCGGCGGGCTGCACCGCATCGAGGTGAACATCCGCCCCGACAACCTGGCCAGCCGCCGGGTCGTCGAGAAGCTGGGCTTCCGCCAGGAGGCGTACCACCACCGGTACCTCCACATCGACGGCGACTGGCGCGACCACCTCGGCTACGCGATGACGACCGAGGACCTGGCCACCGAGGGCGGCCTGCTCGAGCGCTGGCACAAGACCAAGGCCAACGCCTGACCGTTTGGGGAGCTTTTCCCGACTTTCCGTTTACGCCCGGTTAGCTCGAACGGGCGTGTCGCCCTGCGTGTTGACGTGGTAGAAGCCCCGCCGCGACGTATGGTCATGAGTCGGAGTTACCACTGTGTAACTTCCATAGACTTCGATTGACTTCCGCGCCCGGGGGGACGCGGAAGGCTGAACAAGGAGGCGTGAGGGTGCCGACCTCGGTGCTCCTCGCCGTCCTCGCCGCTGCTGGGCTCCTCGCCCTGGCGCCCGCACTGGTGCGCCGATACGACGCAACAGAGCGGCTGGTGGCGGAGCGGGCGTTGTCGACCGCGCGGGTGCTGTCCCGCGTGGACCGGCGCCGCCGTACCGTGCCCGGCCGCCGCCCGGTGAACCCGCCGCGCCTGCTGGTCACGCGCGTCTCGTCGGCGTCGGGCCCGCTGCCGCCGCCCCGGCGCAACCTGACCCCGGTTCCGCCCACGGTCCGCCGCCGCCCGCCCCGCCGCCGCGGCCCGCGCGCGATGTACCGCCGCCGCCGGGTGCTGCTCGCCCTGGTGCTGCTCAACCTGGTGGAGGTGTGCGGGATCACGCTGGTGAGCCCGGGCTTCTGGGTGAGCTTCGCGGTCACCGGCGTCCTGCTGGTCACCTACCTGGCCCACCTGCGCACCCGCGCCCTGGCCGACCGCCGGCGCCGCCGCGAGGAGGCCCGCTACGCCGCCTGGATCGCCCGCCGCCAGGCCCAGGTCCGCCGCGAGCAGCTGCGCCGCGCCGCCGCCCGCCGCGAGGCCGTGGCCCGCCAGCTGGCCGAACGCGACCGCGCCCGGCGTGAGGCGGCCCGCCTGTCCGCCTTGCGGGGGCGCCCGTACGACACGCGGGCCTCGGGGCAGTGATCTGATTCGCGAACCCTCCAGGCGACCTGTTACTCTTAGCGCCGGTCCGCTGCAAAGCGAACCGATGACCAGGGGTTGTGGCGCAGTCTGGTAGCGCACCTCGTTCGCATCGAGGGGGTCAGGGGTTCGAGTCCCCTCAACTCCACCACTGGCGGCTCCTGCTTCGCGGCGGGGGCCGCTTGCGTTTGTGGTTCCGTCATTTTTCGCGCTCGCTTCGCTCGCTCCCCAGTGGGGGCTTCGCCACCCACGCCCCCGAAACCGCTCGGCGCGTTCTACGTCGGGGTTTGAGTTGGCCTGGCTCGCGCTTGCTCGGCTTCACCCGCGCCTCCGGAACTGCACGGTGCGGCCTGCGTCGGGGTTTGAGTTGGCCTGGCTCGCGCTTGCTCGGCTCCACCCGCGGCCCCGAAACTGCTTGGCGCGTTCTACGTCGGGGTTTGAGTTGGCCTGGCTCGCGCTTGCTCGGCTCCACCCGCGGCCCCGAAACCGCACGGTGCGGCCTGCTTCGCGCTCGCTTCGCTTCACGCGGATCGGCGGGTGGTGGGAAGGCATCGATATGTTTGAGGATTTGCGTGGGTCGGGCGCCCCATATGGTCGGCGTTGAGGGTGGTCGACACCATTGCGTCCGATTCTGGTGCTCATTCGCCGCCGTGGAGATGGGCCACCAGGGCTACTGCGCGAAAGTCAAGGGCCGCCTGACGTAGCGCCGAGCCCGTTTACACGGTAGAAACATTCCACCCACTTCTTTCAGGCCCTGATACAAGTGTCGGTGCGGTGAGAGCGCTCTCCGTGCCGAGCCGCCCAAATCGGGCCGCAAGTCCCCTGAATAGGCGGCTCCATGAGGGTCGCGAACCCGACGGGATGAGAGAGCGCTCGCCCGTCCGGTGACCACCCTCGCCGCCTGTTCAGGCCACTTCACCGGATCCGACGCTTCGTTACGTACCACTGCCCCCCCAGCAGGAAGGACGAACTGCATGACAATGCACGCCCCTGGTAGACGGGGTCTGGCAAGCCTGCGGTCCGGTCGTCGGCAACTCGGCCGGGCGTTCACGGCCGGGCTCGTGCTGACCACCGCCATCACGACCGCGGGAGCGGCCGCCGCCGCGCCGCCGCCCAGCAGCTGGGACCTCGGATCGAACGTCACCGTCTTCGACCCCAGCATGCCCGTCAGTAGCATCCAGGCGACCCTCGACGCGGCGAACGCCGCGCAGGTCGACAACGAGATGGGCACCGCCCGCCACGCCTACCTCTTCAAGCCGGGCACGTACGGCACGGCGCAGCAGCCGCTGCAGATCAAGGTCGGCTACTACACCGAGATCAGCGGTCTGGGCGCGTCGCCCACCGACGTGGTCATCAACGGCAAGGTCGAGGTCTACAACCGCTGCCTGGAGAACGGGGGCACGAGCAACTGCCTCGCGCTCGTCAACTTCTGGCGGACGCTGTCCAACCTGTCCATCAACGTCAACAGCGCCGGGCAGGACGGCTGCCGCGGCTCGGCGGACTTCTGGGCGGTCTCCCAGGCCGTGTCCATGCGCCGCCTCAACATCACGGGCGCCAACCTGTCGCTGATGGACTACTGCACCGACGGCCCGCAGTACGCCAGCGGTGGCTTCATCGCCGACTCCAAGCTGCCGTTCGTCATCAGCGGATCGCAGCAGCAGTGGCTGACCCGTAACAGCGAGGTCGCCGGCTGGTCCAACGGCGTGTGGAACCAGGTCTTCTCCGGTGTCGTCGGCGCGCCCAGCGAGGCCGGGTTCCCCGACCCGCCGTACACGACGCTGGACACCACCCCGGTGAGCCGGGAGAAGCCGTACCTGTTCGTCGACGCGCAGGGCAAGTACAACGTCCGCGTGCCGTCCGCCCAGAAGAACAGCCGCGGCGTCTCGTGGGCCAACGGCATGACGCCGGGCCGCACGGTCCCGCTGACGGACTTCTTCGTCGCGACCCCGGCCGACTCGGTGCAGGTCATCAACAACCAGCTCGCCCGCGGCCTGAACCTGCTGCTCACCCCCGGCATGTACGACATCGCGCGCAGCATCGAGGTCAAGCGGGCCGACACGGTCGTCCTCGGCCTCGGCCACGCGACGCTCACCTCCGTCAACGGCGCGGTCCCGCTTGACGTCGCCGACGTCTCCGGCGTGGTCGTCGCCGGCGTCTCGTTCGACGCGGGCCTGACCAACTCGCCGGCGCTGCTGCGGGTCGGCAAGCCGCACGGCAACCGCCAGACCTCGGCCGGCAACCCGACGACGCTGTCCGACGTGTACTTCCGCGTCGGCGGCCCGCACGTGGGCAAGACCGACGTCGCGCTCGAGATCAACAGCGACAACGTCCTCATCGACCACACCTGGGTGTGGCGCGCCGACCACGGCGTCGAGGGCCTCACCGACACCCAGCGCTGGAAGACCAACACCAGCCGCAACGGCGTGGTCGTCAACGGCGACAACGTCACCGCGACCGGCCTGTTCGTCGAGCACTTCCAGCAGCACAACGTCGTCTGGAACGGCAACGGCGGCACGACGGTCTTCTTCCAGAACGAGCTGGCCTACGACCCGCCGACCCAGGCCGACTGGATGAACGGCAACATCAAGGGCTGGGCCGCGTACAAGATCGCCGGCAACGTGAAGTCGCACCACCTCTACGGCGGCGGCGCCTACGTGTTCAACCAGAACAACCCGTCGATCCACACCGAGAACGGCTTCGAGGTCCCGCAGACCCCGGGCGTCCAGCTGCACCACATCATGACGGTCAACCTGAGCGCTGGAACGATCGACCACGTCGTCAACGGCGTGGGCGGCCCGGCCGACACGACCAGGATCGGGTCGCCGGTCTTCGTGAACGACTACCCGACCCCGTAAGCGGCAGCACCACCGAACCACCGGCAGGGCCGCAGCCTCCGCGCTGCGGCCCTGTTCCGTTCGCGACGCAGTGGGGGAGCCTCGCCGAGCCCTACGTCGGGTCTACTCGGGGTGATTGTGGGCGCTGCCTATGCGGTACGGGGTGGTGACGCCCGTGTAGGCGAGGTGGGCCAGGAGTCCCTCCGCGGCGTGGGACAGGTTGTGGCAGTGGTCGACCCACACGCCGGGGTTGTCGGCGATGAACGCGATCTCGTAGGTCTCGCCGTCGGCGACCTCCAGTGAGTCCGTCCACCACGGGCTGCCGGTCGCGGCGACGCCGTTGCGGCTGAGCACCACCGCGTGGTGGCCGTGCAGGTGCATCGGGTGGGTCTCGCCGCTGCTGTTGGCGATCGTCATGCGGACGACGTCTCCGGTGCTGACCATGTACATGGGCACGTCCGGGTACAGCTTGCCGTTGATGGTCCACCACAGTCCGGGGCGCCCGTCGAGGAAACCGAAGCGCCGGCCGATGCGGTAGTCGAACCGCCGCGTCGCGGTGGCGGGGTCGAAGCCGATGGGCGCCGGGGTGCCGTACGACAGCAGATCGATCGAGGCCTTGGGCTCCGGCGTCACCGGGGCCACGGCGCCTTCGGGGCCCACCACGAGCGCCGTTCCCGCGCCGACGTCGACCCGCACGGCGCCGCCCGCGTCCGGCACCGCGAACTCCACGTCGGCCCGGCCACCCGCCGGCAGCACGATGGCGGCGCCGGTGACCGGTGGCGGCGCGTTGCGGTCCCGGCCGTCGACGGCGACGAGTCGGAAGGCCGCGCCGGACACCCATGCGCGCGCGGTGCCCTGGTCGGTGTTGACCAGGCGGACCCGCACCGTGCTGCCGGGGGCGGCGGCGACGCTGGTCTCGTCCGGGCGGCCGGCGATGGTGCGACGGCCGCCATAGGTGTGCACCAGCGCGAGCCGGTCGACGGCGGCGGGCGCGCCGGTCGGCGGGTCGACCACGAGCGCGCCGAACAGCCCCAGCCGCACCTGTTCGTGCGAGACCTGGTGGGAGTGGTACCAGTAGGTGCCGGCGTCCGCGGCGACGAACCGGTACACGTGGGACTGGCCCGGGGCGACGGCGTCCTGGGTCACGCCGGCCACGCCGTCCTCCGCGTTCGGCACGTCGTAGCCGTGCCAGTGCAGGGTGACGCCGTCCGGCACGGACTCGTTGACCAGCCGTACCTCGACCAGCTGCCCTTGCCGGGCGCGGATCTCCGGCCCCGGCGAGGCGTGGTTGAGCGTGTACCCCGCCACGCCGCGACCGTCGGGAAGGCCGATCCGCTCGGCGCGGGCCACCAGCGTGATCGACACGTCGGCGGCCCGGTCGCGCGGGCCGGTGAGGGCGGTGACCTCGGCGCCGCCGTGATGCATGGTGGCGTGGTCGACGCGGGCGCCGCCGCCGTAGTCGGGGTACCCCATGTCCATGACGGAGTAGGTGTCCGGCATCAAGCTGTCCTGCCACCACCAGCCCAGCGGGCCCAGAACGGCCAGAGCCGCCGCGATCGGCACGGCGGCTCTCCAACGCCTGCGTCCCATGGTCACGCTGTGGCGGGCACGGCGGGACGCTGAACTCGGCGCGCGGCGACGAGCGCGGCGGCCAGCAGGGCGAGGGCGTTGAGGCCGTGCAGCGTGCCGACCAGCGGCGCGCTGAACGACACGAACGCCAACGCCACCTGCAGGGCCGTCAGGCCGAAGGCGATCCCCGCCCATTTGGCGCCGCCGGGAATCCCGGCGAAGAAGGACAGGATCAGGAATATCAGCGCGATGAGCGGGATGACCGCCATGCCGATGATGCCGTGCGCAAAGTGGCCGGGATTGGCGCCGGCGTTCTTGTCGAAGACTCCGCCGGCATCAATGGTCTGCAGGACCGCGAACCAGGCGTAGGCGACGCTGGCCGCCTGCACCAGTACCCCGGCCGCGACGAGATAGGCGAAGACTCGGTAGGTGGATCGCATGGCTCTGTCTCCTGGAAGGTTGTGGGGGCGAGTGGGTGCTAGGCGCGGAAGTGCCGCCGGGCGGCCGGCAGCGCGAGCAGGCCGGCGCAGGCCGCGGTCACGGCCAGGAACACCAGGGCGGCCGACTCGCCGAACGCGATGAGCTTGAGCAGGCAGAACGCGGTCTGCGCGGCGAGCAGGATCAGCGCCGTGCGCAGCGTCCGTGCGGAGCCGCGGCCGAGGCGCAGCGCCGTGACGATGCAGGCGAGCGCCATGACGGGCGCCCAGCCGGCGGCGATGTAGTCCTTGCCGTGCAGCGGCATGACGATCGAGAAGACGATCGTCGCGACGAGCTGGAACGCGCCGAGCGGCACCAGCAGCAGGAGCTGGGCCCCGCGGACGGCGATCGGAACCCGGCGCCGCGCGGTGGTGGGCGCCTCGGTGGTGGTGGTCGTGGTCATGGGAACCTCCGGAAATTCGAATTTGAAGTCGGTGCGTTTGTCGCCGCTGATCGTGCGGCCCGGCAGGGCCTCCGTTCATCGACCCACGGGCGGAACCGTCGCCGATCCGGCGGGCGGAGTGCGGCCTCAGCCCAGGGGCTGATGACACGCAACGCGCCGCCCGCCTACCGTGGCCACGTGTCACCATGGCGGCGGTTCGTGCAGCTCGGGACCACGGACAGGGTGGTCGCGACGCTGCTGGCGGTCGTTGCGCTGGCGCAGGTCCTCGTGTTCCTGCCGATCGCGCCCGCCCCGATCGGCGTGCTCGTGGCCGTCGGCTCGACCGCGCCGATCGCCTGGCGCCGCATCCACCCGGTGGTTGCCGCGCTCGTCGGCTCGGCCGTCTGGCTGATTCCGACCGACGGGTTCCTGCTGGTCGGCTACCCCGCCGCGCTGCTGCTGTTCTACGCGGTGACCGCGCACGTGAACGACCGGCACCTGGCGGCCGCGACGGTCCTCATCGGGACCATCTTCGGCATCGTCGCCTCCGCCGAGCAGCGGGTGGTCGTGGGGGAGTACGTCGGCGCCGTCCTCGTCGTCCTGGCCCCGGCCGGGGTCGGGGTGCTGGTGCGCCGCCAGCGCGGGCGCAACCGCCTGCTGGAGGAGCTGACCCAGCACCTGGAACAGGAGCGCGACCGGCGCGAACGGTCGGCGGTCGCGGACGAGCGTGCCCGCATCGCCCGCGAGCTGCACGATCTGGTCGCCCACGCGGTGAGCGTCATCGCCGTGCAGGCCGACGCCGCGGAGGCGGCGCTCGAGTACGATCCCGAGCTCGCGAAGCGGCCGATCGCCGTGATCCGCGGCTCCGCCGTCGAGGCGCTCACCGAGATGCGCCGGCTGCTCGGCGTCCTGCGCGCCGACGCCGGCGACACGGACCGGGAGCCGCTGCCGGGGCTGGCCCAGCTGCCCGCGCTGGTGGGCCGGGCCCGCGACGGCGGCCAGGCGGTGGACCTGGCCGTGGACGGCACGCCGGTACCGCTGCCACCGAGCCTCGACCTCTCCGCGTATCGCATCGTGCAGGAGGCGTTGACCAACGCGACCAAGCACGCACCCGGCGCGCCGGTGTCGGTCAGCCTGCGCTGGGTGCCCGACGCGCTGCGGATCGAGGTGTGCGACCGCGGCCCCGGAGCCAGCGGCGTGCCCTCACCCGACGCGCACGGCCTGGTCGGCATGCGTGAGCGGGTGCGGATTCACGGCGGCAGCCTCCAGGCCGGCAATGCCCCGGACGGCGGGTTCGCCGTCCACGCGCTGCTGCCGATCGAGGCGACATGACGCGCGTCCTCATCGCGGACGACCAGGACCTCGTCCGCTCCGGCCTCCGCTTCGTGCTCGAGGTCGCCGGCCTGGAGGTGGTCGCCGAGGCCGTGGACGGCGCCGAGGCGTTCGCGGAGGCGGAGCGCCTGCGGCCGGACGTGGCGCTGATGGACATCCGGATGCCCGGGACCGACGGCATCGCGGCGACCCGCCGCATCGTCGACGCCGGCCTCGACACGAGGGTCCTCATCCTGACGACGTTCGACCTGGACGAGCACGTCTTCGCGGCCCTCCGGGCGGGCGCCAGCGGCTTCCTGCTCAAGGACGTCGGCCGGCAGCAGCTGGTGGAGGCGGTGCGGGTCGTGGCCGCCGGTGAGGCCCTGTTCGCCCCGACCGTGCTGCGCCGCCTGGTCAGCCACTACGTCAACCGCCCACCGGCCCCGCCGACGGCCACCGGCCTCGCCGACCTGACGCCCCGCGAACGCGAGATCCTCCAGCTCATCGGCCGCGGCCTGTCGAACACCGACATCGCCGCGGAACTGGTGATCTCGATGGCCACGGTGAAGACCCACGTCCGGCACCTGTTGCAGAAGCTCGACCTCCGCGACCGTGCCCAGGCCGTCGTCCTCGCCTACGAGACCGGCCTGGTCACTCCCGGCTCCGCCGGAATTGGTTAAGAAGCGGGACGCGACGTATTTGCGTTACATTTCTGGGGGCTCCTCGCGGGGCCGACGAAATGATTCGCGAGGCATTGCCACCTGGCATTTTGCCGTGCGTCGTGAATTCGGGGAGCGGGAAACAATTCCGTGCCCCCCGGTAACCGTTCCGTCGCATCACCGGCGGCATTCTGGAACACGACGCTCATAGGTTCCCTCGCGCACTGAAAGATTTCAGTGCGTGAAGGAGAGCGCATATGTTTCGTTTCGCCCCGTCACCGGCTCGACGCCGAATGGCGGCCGCGGTTCCGCTCGCGATCCTCGCCGGCTGCATCGCCGCAACCGGCCTCACCGCCACGCCCGCCGGCGCCGACCCCGGCGAAGAGACCGTGAAAACCGACGGCTTCACCGTCGACAAGCTCGCGGACGGCGGCGCGCGGGTGTCGCTGCGCCTCGACGAGCCGCTGCCGGTCCGCGACGCCGTGCCGGAGCTCGCCGTCGACGGTCGCGTCATCGGCGCGGCCAAGGAGTCCGCCGACGGTCTCACCCTCACCGTGGAGACCACCGACACCGGCGTAGCCGCCGCCAAGCGCGTCGACGTCGCCTGGAACGGCGTGGTGCCCGGCTCCCAGGCGGCGCCGCCGAAGTCGGCCGCCGCGCCCACCACCCCGAAGGGGCTGGCCCGCAAGCAGCTCTACACCGACCCCGCGCAGCCGGGGCCGTTCCAGGTCGAGCGGCTCGACTACAACCTCGGCGACACCGCCGTGACCCTGTCCGGCCTCAGCGACCTGCCCGTCGAGATGCGCGCCGCGGTCTACGCGCCGGCCGGAGCGAAGGGCGCCCGCCCGGTCGTGATCTTCCTGCACGGCCGGCACTCGGCGTGTTACAACCCGGCCACGCGGCAGACCAACAACACCAACTGGCCCTGCGCGACCGGCTTCCAGCCCATCGACAGCTACCTCGGCTACACCGAGACCGCCCAGGCCCTGGCGACGCACGGGTACGTCGTCGTGTCCGTCAGCGCCGACGGCATCAACGCCAAGGACGCGAGCTTCACCGACGACAACGGCGCCGTGGCCCGCGGTCAGCTGGTCATGGACCACCTCGACCTGCTCGCGAAGTGGAACGCCGAAACCGGCCCGGGCAAGAACCCGCTGGCCGGCCGGCTGGACCTGACCAACGTCGGCCTGATGGGGCACTCGCGGGGCGGCGAGGGCGTGGTCGAGGCCGCGCTGCTCAACGCCGACCGGGCGCACCCCTACGGCATCCGCGCCGTCCTGCCGCTCGCCCCGGTCGACTTCGGCCGGCCGACGCTGCCCGACGTGCCGATGCTGGTGATGCTGCCGTACTGCGACGGCGACGTCTCCAACCAGCAGGGGCAGCACTTCTACGACGACACCCGCTACTCGGTGCAGGACGACGTGCTGCGCTCCTCCCTCATGGTCATGGGAGCCGACCACAACTTCTTCAACACCGAGTGGACCCCGGGCGTCTCCGTCGCGCCTTCGAGCGACGACTGGTCGGCCTCCACCGACGGGGTCTGCGGCAGCAGCGCCCCGACCCGGCTGACGAGCGCCGAGCAGCGCGCCGTCGGCACCGCGTACATGGCCGG
>NZ_BAAARV010000079.1:0-20986 GCF_039532525.1 Dactylosporangium salmoneum | reverse complement strand
CCGTCCCCTCGACCGGTCGCGCCGTGGTGTACGCGCAGGCGCAGCAGCCCGGTTCGCGCCGGCTGGACCTCGCCCCGCTGGAGCACGCGGCCGACAACGTCTCGATCTCCGGCTTCGACCTGGGCGCGTACTGCTACAGCGTGGCGGCGCGCGTGCGGCCCGGCGACACGCCGTGCTCGTCGACCACCGCGACGTCCAAGGTCCCGCACTGGACGCCGGCGACGTTCGCCCCGTCGGTGCCGATCAGCCCGCTGCTGCGGCTGCAGTGGAGCGCGTCCTCGGTGAACCCCGAGGTGCGGGTGGCCCTCGGGCCGGCCGACGCGAACATCACGAAGTACGACGCGCTGACCTTCCGGGTCGCCCGCGACGACTCGGCGGACGGCGACGTCGACCTCGACGTCACCCTGGTGGACCGCGACGGCGGATCGGCGACCGTGCGCGTCGGGGACGTCAGCCCGGCGCTCACCCGCTTCCCGTCGTCGACGAACACCACGAACGGCATCAACCTGCTGGGCAAGACCTGGTTGCGTACCGTCCGGGTGCCGCTCGCCTCGCTGTCCGGCGTGAACCTGCGCAACGTCCGCTCTCTCAGCGTGCGCCCGGCCACCGCGACGGGTGGCGCGTACCTGTCCGACATCGCGTTCGACACGCCCGGCGTCGGCGGCGGCGTCGCCACCCCGGCCGTGCAGGTCAGCATCGCCGACGCGACGGTGCAGGAGGGCAACGGCCCGGGCATCGCGACGATGCGGCTGACCCTGAGCGGCAAGCTCAAGCAGGACGCGACGATCCAGGTGCAGACGGCGGCGAGCGGGTCCGCCACGGCGGGGCAGGTGGCGCTCGGGTCGTTCCCGGTCACGCTGCCCAAGGGCGCGACCTCCGCGACGGTCGAGGTGCCGATCGTCGGCAACACGGTCGTCAACACCGCCTCGCTGCGGTACAAGATCACCATCTCGGCACCCACCGGTGCCGTGATCGGTGACGGCTTCGCGTGGCTGACGGTGCTGGACGACGACACCGCCTGAACCACAAGAGGGGGCGTGGCCGGCGACACCGCCGGTCGCGCCCCCGTGCACGGCTAGCTCAGGGCGTCCTTGGCCTTGCCGGCCGCGTCCTTCACCTTGTCCCCGGCCTGCTTGACGTTCGCGGAGCGCTGCTCGGCCTGGCCTTCGGCCTGCAGGCGCTCGTCGTCGGTCAGGTCGCCGGCCTTGTCCTTGGCGGCGCCTTTGGCCTCTTCGGCCTTGTGCTGGACCTTGTCCTGGAAGCTCATGGACCACTCCCGTCTCCGGTCGATCACGCCGATGCGGATGACACCGGCGCCGTCCCTCACCCGACTGCCCACGCCGGCGGCACCGAAACGCCCGGCGGGTCAGGACTGGGCGGAGCTGAGCGCGCGGTGGGAGCCGAGCCAGCCGATGACGTCGCCGGCGGGCATGGGGCGGCCCAGGAAGTACCCCTGGATCTCGTCGCAGCCGAGGGCGCTGAGCTCCTGCCAGGTCGCCGCGTCCTCGACGCCCTCGGCGACGACGTGCATCCCGAGGTTGTGGCCAAGGTCCACGGTGGACCGGACGATGGCGAGCTCGCTCTCCCGCTCGCGCATGTGCGTGACGAACGAGCGGTCGACCTTCAGCTCCTGCACCGGGAGATTCTTGAGGTACGCCAGCGACGAGTAGCCGGTGCCGAAGTCGTCGATGGCGAGCCGCACCCCGAGCGCGTGGAGTCGGTTGAGGACCTCCAGCGCCCGGTTCGGGTCGCTCATGATGACGCTCTCGGTGATCTCCACGATGAGCCGGTCGGTCGGCACCTCGTGCTCCTCGGTGAGGCGCTGGATCTCCACCGGCAGCTCGAGGTCGAGCAGGCAGCGGGCCGAGACGTTCACCGCGACCGAAACGTCGTGGCCGGCGTCGCGCCAGGCCCGGCAGTCGCGCAGCGCGGTCGCCAGGACGTAGGAGGTCAGCTGGCGGATGAGGCCGGTGGTCTCGGCCAGCGGGATGAACTCGTTCGGCGCCAGCAGCCCGTGCTCCGGGTGCTGCCAGCGCACGAGCGCCTCGGCGCCGAGGATGGCGCCGCTGCTGGCGTCCGCCTTCGGCTGGTAGAAGACCACCAGCTCCCCGCCCGTGATCGCGCGGCGCAGCTGGCCGAGCAGCCCCAGCCGGTGCGGGTTGTGCTGGTCCAGGCGGGGGTCGTAGGCCACCTGCCGCAGGTGCCCGGTCTTGGCCGCGTACATGGCCACGTCCGCGCGCTGCAGCAGCTGCGACGAGTCGTCGGCGTGGTCCGGGTACACCGCGACGCCGACGCTGCCGTCGACTTCCAGCGACAGGCCCTCCAGCAGGAACGGGGTGTCCAGCGCGTCCGCGATCTTGGCGGACACGGCCAGCGCATCCTCGACGCCGCCGACGGTGGGTAGCAGTACCGCGAACTCGTCACCGCCCAGCCGGGCGACCGTGTCGCTGCCGCGCAGGACGCCGGTCAGCCGTCGCGCGACCTGCTGCAGCAGCAGGTCGCCGTTGTGGTGCCCGAGCGTGTCGTTGACCTCCTTGAACCGGTCGAGGTCGATGAGCAGCAGCGCGGCCGGCTCGCCGGTGCGGTCGGCGGCCCGCAGCACCTGCTCGGTGCGGTCCTGCAGCAGGGCGCGGTTGGGCAGCCCGGTGAGCTGGTCGGTGAACGCCTGCTCGGTGAGCGCCCGCTCGAGGTCCGTGCGCTCACTCACGTCGCGCAGGGTCACGAGCACGCCGCGCACGTCCGCGTCGTCGCAGAGATTGCGCGCGATGCCCTCGACGTCGCGCCACCCCTCGTCCGCGCGGACCTGGAAGCGGACGGTCACCTCGGTGCCGGGGTCGTCGAGGAGGTACCTCAGCCGCTCCTGCAGCATCGCCGCGTCCTCGGCGCGCACGTGCCGGGCCACGACCTCGGCCGCGCTGAGGGCCTGGATCTCCTCCAGCGGCGCCCGCAGCAGGCGGGCGACGGACGGGCTGACGTAGCCGAACCGGCCGTCGGGGCCGATGACCAGCGTGGCGTCGGAGGAGGCGGCGAGCAGGGCCTGGAACCGGCGTTCGTCGTGCTCGCGCAGCCGCCGCTGGACGCCGTGCAGCCGGGAGGTGAGCCAGGCGACCGACTCGCCGGCGAGCACGCAGGTGGCCGTGACGTAGAAGACCGAGTTCTCCAGCCCCGGCGCGTGCGGGGCGAGGGCGAGCGGCGCCCAGTACGTGACCGCGAACACCGGGCCGAGCAGCAGGGTGGTGCCGCGCCGCTGGGAGGTGCCCACCCAGACCGCGAGGAGGAAGGAGAAGATGCTGGCCAGCCACGGGTCCGGCTCGGCCCAGTTGCCCAGGCTCGTCAGCAGCATCGCCGGCACCAGCGTCCACAGCGAAGCCCGGCGCGACCACCGCTGCCAGGGCAGCCGCCACAGGATGAGCCCGGCGAGCACGGCCACGGCGCCGACCCCGAACATGATGGCCACGACCATCGCGCCGGAGTCGCCGAGCGAGGCCGACAGGGTGCACGTGAGCACCCCGCCGATGATGAAGATCGCGCTGATCGCCCGGCCGGCCACGCGGCGGAACTCGCCATCCGGCTCGACTCGCGGCGCCGCTCGGGCAATCAAGGTCACGGCGCCACCCATCGGATCGTGGCGACGCCGGTGAACCCCCGCACCCGGATTACACCTCCGGCCCACCGTGCGGCTACGCGTCCTCCTCGGTGGTCGCCGTGCGGCGGCGGCGGATCACGGCCGAGCCGATCACGATGGCCGCGCCGAGCAGGATCAGGCCGAGTCCGGCGCCGGCGATGAGGACCGGGCGCCCGCCGGTGACCGCCAGCGGGCCACCACCGCCGGGCGTCGCCCCGCCCGTCCCGCCCGCGCCGGGCGTGGTCGGGGTCGCGCTCGCCCCCGGCGTCGGGTGCTCGTCCGTGCCGGCCACGATCACGGTCGCGGCGCACGTGGCGGTGTTCCCGGCGGCGTCGCGGCCCGTGTAGGTCAGCGTGTAGCGCCGCCCGGCCCCGCCGGCCGCGTCGGCCCGCAGCTGCCCGGACGTGCCCTCGGTGCCGACCGCGAAGCCCTGCACGTCGTCGTGGCCGTCGTCGGCCCGGCTGTTGGTGACGGCCGTGAGCGTGGCGCCGGCCGGGCCGGAGCCGGCGTCGTCGACCGTGACCGCGACGGTCACCGGGACCAGCCTCCCGTCGGCCGGCTCCAGCACGCTCGGGGTGGCCTTGCAGGTGAGCGTCGGCGGTCCGGCGTCGATCAGGACGATGCCGATCGGCGACGACCCGGCGCCGGCGCCGGAGTGCGGCGCGGGCGCGCCGTCGGTCGCCCAGCACGAGACCTGGTGCACGCCGTCGCCGGTGACCGTGACCGAGCGCGACGCGGTCCCCGTGCCGGCGCCCTTGATGGGCCCGAGCGCGACCTTGCCGCCGCTGTCGACGCAGTCGATCGCGGTGACCTTGGAAGGGTCTTTCGCGGTGACGGTACCGGTGATGTTCTGGTGGCCGGCGTCGAAGAACCCGCCGGCGGCGCTGGGCCCCGCGGGCATGTCGGTGACGACCGTCGGCGCCGAGCTGTCGTCGGCCGACGGCATGGCCACGATGTTCTGCAGCGCCGCGAGCAGGGCCGGCCCGACGCCCGAGGTCGTGCTGATCGTCTTGCCGCCGGTGCCGGTGGCCAGCGCGGTGACGAACGACGTCGTCGTCGCGTTGCCGCCGACCAGCATCGGGAAGACCAGGACGGGGTCGGCGTCCAGAGCGGCCTGGACGACCTTGGGGGTGGTCAGCCCGGAGTGCGGCTCCGGGTCGTGACCGGGCGCGTCGGTCATGAGCAGGACCACCTTCTGCACGCCGGCCCGCCACGGGAAGTTCACGGCCCGCTGCACCCCGGACAGCTGGTCCTCGGGGAAGTCGCAGCCGCCGCTGACCTTGCCCGGCAGGCTCTTGAGCGCGTCGACGATCGCCTGTCGGCTGGTCGTCAGGTCCAGGTCGGTGACCGCGTCGTAGCTGGATTCGCAGCCGCTGGAGTCGACGTCCTTGAAGTCGACCAGCCCGATCCGGTAGTCGGTGATGTGCGCGTTCGGGCCGCGGCCGGTCAGCACGTCCACCACGTCGTTGGCCACGCCGACCACGCCGTTGATGTACGGGCTCATGCTCCCGGTCGTGTCGATGACGAACACCAGGTCGATCTTCACGATGTCCTGCGTCAGCGCCAGGATCATCTGCTGGCCGGTCGCGTCACCGTACTCGTGCTTGAGCTGCTGCTTGAAGTACTCCCACTGCCGCTTCGTCTCGGCGATGGCGCCCGCGACCGCCCGCTGTTCGTTGCCGCCGACCTCGCCGCGCGGCGTGTACTTGCCGGGCTTGCCGGTGTCGTCGTCCGTCGGCCGGCTCACCGCCCCGGTCACCGGGTCGATGATGGCCCGGTCCTTGTTGAGGCAGCCGTGCGTGACCTCGGTGGACGTGGCGTAGCAGTCGCCGAAGACCAGGTTCTTCTTGTAGAACGACCCGGTCGTGAAGTTCTTCTCCTCCGGCCGCAGCTCGATCTTCTTGGGCTGGGTCAGGTCCAGCAGCCGGCTCGGCGCCGGGAGGTTCAGCCCGGGCGGGTTGGTGACCGACGGCGTCCCGACCGTCTGGTCGGTCCAGTTGCTGTGCGAGTAGAAGTCCTGCGCGGTGTGCAGCGCGGCCCCGAAGCTGCCGAGCGCGACACACTTGGCCTCGCCGCCGGTCGTCTCACCGAGGAAGCAGTCGGAGTTGAGGTCGACCTGGCTGCCGATGACGTCGACGCCGCCCGCGCCGACCAGCTTGCCCGCCGCCTCGACGCCGTCCTCCATGTTGGACCGCATCCAGTCGACGCACGCCTGCAGCGCCGCCGTGGCTTGCTCGCGTTTCTGGTGGTAGCCGGGCGTGTCGAAGTAGTCGGCGTCGTCGCAGTGCGCGGCCGCCGTGAACATGTCGAAGACGTCGGGCGACCCGACCGCCCCGAACGCGCCGAAGTGCCCGGCCAGGATGTCCATCGACCGCGGCTCGAAGCACTCGCCGTTCTTCGACGTGGTCCCGGACGGGCAGGCGAGCGCCGCCCGCGTGATCCGCTCGTGCTCGGAATGCTGGTCCAGCATTCCCGCGACGGTCCCGAACGCCCCGGCCGGCGCGGCCTGCCCCACGACCATGACCGTCGTGGCCGCCAGCATCGCGAATACGGCCCACCACGCATTGACTCGTCTCAGCACGCGCCGAAGTTTCCTCCGCGGCGTGCCGTTCCGGTTCGGCCGAACAGACACAGAAGCAGCCGACCCGCCCCTGTCCGTCCACCCGTCCCGTTCCGGCTGCGGGCGGCGTTTTTTGCGGCAGATGCCGCTTAAACGGTCGGCGTGTTCAGCGCGAGCAGCTCGCCGAGGACCTGGTCCTCGATGTCGGCGAGCGAGCGTCGCTCCCCGTCGCGGATCCACTGCGCGAACGAGATCTCGAACACCGTCATGGCCGAGCGGGCGGCCAGCGCGGCGGTGCGCTCGTCGACGCCCCGCTCCAGCAGCGCGCCCGCGATCGTCTCGGTCAGGGTGGCGAGCTTGTGCGACTCGCGCTCCTGCAGGGCCGGGTGCTGGTCGATCACCGACTGCCGGGTGCGGGAGTGGGGCCGGTGCTCGTCGGGGAAGAAGGTCGCGGCGCGGCGCAGGGCCTCGGCGACGACCCGCATCGGCGGCGCGTCGGGCGGCGCGTCGTGCACGCCGGCCAGGAACGCCTCGACCAGCCGGTGCTGGCCGTGGAAGAGCACCTCGCGCTTGTCCGGGAAGTGCCGGAAGAAGGTGCGCTCGGTCAGGCCGACCGACTGCGCGATCTCCGTGGCGGTGGTCTGCTCGTAACCGCGGGCGGCGAACAGCGCCAGGGCGGCCTTCTGCAGCCGCTCCGGCGCTCCGGGTTCCCACCGCACCATGGGCTCCAGTGTAGTGATGGCAGGAGCTGACATCACGAGTACGGTATGTCTGTCACTGACATCATCAGTCGAGGGAGCACGTCATGCGCGTATTCGTCACCGGGGCCTCCGGCTGGATCGGCTCCGCGGTCGTCGACGACCTGCTCGCCGCAGGCCACGAGGTCACCGGCCTGGCCCGGTCCGACGCGTCCGCCGCGAGCCTGGACGCCAAGGGCGCCCGGGTCCTGCGCGGGGACCTCGACGACCTCGGGTCCATCCGCGCCGGCGCGGAGGCCGCCGAGGCCGTCGTCCACCTGGCCAACAAGCACGACTTCGTCAACCCGGCCAACTCCAACGCCGCCGAGCGGGGCGCCGTGCAGACCATCGGCGACGCCCTGGCCGGCAGCAACCGGCCGTTCCTGCTCGCCTCCGGCGTGGCCGGCCTCACCCAGGGCCGGGTCGCCACCGAGGCCGACCCGTCGCCGTTCCACGGCCCCGACTCCCCGCGGGGCGGCAGCGAGAACCTCGCGCTGGAGTTCGTCGAGCGCGGCGTGCACAGCGTGAGCCTGCGCTTCGCCCCGACCGTGCACGGCACCGGCGACCACGGGTTCATCGCCGTCCTGTCCGCGATCGCCCGCGACAAGGGCGTGTCCGGCTACCCGGGCGACGGCGGCAACCGGTGGCCGGCCGTGCACGTGCGCGACGCCGGCCGGCTCGTCACCCTGGCCCTGGCCAAGGCCCCCGCGGGCGCCCGCCTCCACGCGGTGGCCGAGGAAGGGGTGCCGACCCGCGAGATCGCGGAGGCGATCGGCCGGGCGTTCGACCTGCCCGTGGCCCCGATCGCGGCCGATGACGTCCTGGGCCACTGGGGCTGGATCGGCAACTTCTTCGCGATGGACGCCGCCACCTCCAGCGCCGCGACCCGGGAGCTGCTCGGCTGGACGCCGACCGGCCCGACCCTGGTCGAGGACCTGGCCGCGGGCGCCTACAAGTCGTAGGTTGCCCGCACCGAGGCTCGCCGAACGCCTCGGGACATGCGCGTCGGACGATGCGCGCGGTCGGCCGCTTCGTGGAGGCGCTGATAGGCTCCGTAGCCGCGTGAACGGACTGGACGTGACGGGCTTCGGGAGCAGAAGGTGACGACACGGATGGATGTGCAGTCGGCGCGGCCCATCGACGGGCGGACGATCCTGGTGACCGGCGGCGCCGGGTTCGTCGGCAGCCACCTCATTCGGCGCTTGCTGCTGGAGTACCCCGGCGTGGCCGTGGTGTCGGTGGACAACTACTTCACCGGGACCGTCGAGGCGCAGGTCGACGACCCGCGGGTGACCTACCTGCACGCGAGCACCGTGGAGCTCAGCAAGGTCTGGGCCAGCGAGGGGCTGGCGGCGCCGGAGTACGTGTTCCACTTCGGGGAGTACTCCCGGATCGTGCGGTCGCTCGAGGAGCTCGACCTTACGTGGGAGTTCAACCTGCGCGGGACCAAGGAGGTCATCGACTTCGCGCACCGGCACGGGGCGAAGGTCGTCTACGCCGGGTCGAGCTCCAAGTTCGGCAACGACGGGCAGGACGAGCGGCTGAACCCGTACGCCTGGACCAAGGCGAAGAACATCGAGTACCTGGCCAACTACCGGGACTGGTACGGGCTGGACTACGTCGCCGCCTACTTCTACAACGTGTACGGCCCGGGGCACATCCGCACCGGGAAGTACGCCACGGTGATCGGGATCTTCGAGGACCACCACGAGCGCGGCGTGCCGCTGCCGGTGGTGTCGCCGGGCACCCAGACCCGGGACTTCACCCACGTCGACGACATCGTCTCGGGCATCCTGCTCTGCGCCCAGCACGGCGACGGCGACGGCTACCTGCTCGGCACCGGCACCGAGTGGCAGATCCGGGACGTCGCCGAGATGTTCGGCGGGCCGATCGAGCTCGTCCCGGCGCTGCCGGGGGAGCGGACCCGCGGCCGGGCCGAGGCGACCAAGGCCAAGGCGCTCGGCTGGACGGCGACCCACCACCTGCCCGACTACGTCGCCGAGTTCAAGGAGCGGGTAGCGCAGAATCACTAGGTGATGAGCTCTGGAGTCGTCGCCTCGCACGAGATCGTGGTCGGCCTCGGCGAGTCCTGCCGCTGGGCGGGGCTCGCCGGCGCGCCGGTGGTGAACGCCGAACGCGTGGCCGACGTGCTGCTCGGCTGGGTCGGGGCGATGGACGTACGGTGGGAGGTCGCCCCCGGCTTCGGCGCCTCCGGCGAGGCGGTGCCGCTCGAGACCGAGGACGAGGTCGACGCGACCCTGCGCCTGGCCGAGTGGCACGCCCGCGGCCGGCTGCGGCGCCCCTTCGGCGCCCCGGTGCCCGGGTGGGACGAACGGATCCGGGTCGCCCTGGGCCGGGCGCTGGCCGCCGCGGCCGAGGGCGACATCCGCTACGTCGGCTTCAAGCTGATGCTGCGCTCCCTGCTCGCCGAGTGCGACTCGCCCGGCGAGTGGATGGAGTTCGTGCGCCGCTTCCACCTGCGCCCCGACGCCGAGTTCCTGGCCGACGGCAGCCCGGACGCCGCCCGCGGCCTGGAGCTGCTGGGCGGCCCGGCCCGAGGCATCGCCGCGGCCGTGCGGCGGGAGGCCGTCCGCCAGGCCGTCCGCGGCGGGTGCACCCTGGTCGGCCAGGCCCACCTCGTGATGGCGATGTGCGCGCTGAACCACGCGCTGGAGCGCACCGGCGGGCGCCCGGCCGGCGGCGGGCCGCAGGCGCTGGCCGCCCGGGGCATCGGCTACCCGGAGGTCAAGGGCTTCGCCGAGGAGCTGTCGTTCGAGGTCGGCGATCCGCCGAAGCAGGACCGCACGTGGTGGCGCGGGCGGGAGGACCCGGCGTTCGCGGCCGACGTCGTGCGGGCCTTCGCCGACGCCGACCGGCTCGCCGCCGACCTCGGGCAGCCGGCCGCCGGGACGGTCCACCTGCTGTACGTCATCGTCGCCGACACCGCCGGCCCGGGCGCGCTGATGCTGCGCTCGCTCGGCGCCGACCCGGCCGCCCTGGCCGTCGACCTCGGGCAGCAGCTGAGCGCCGGGCAGTAGGCTTGCCCGGGTGAGCGGGCGACTCCTGGCCATCAGCGACCTGCACGTCTCCTACCTCGAGAACCGGGCCCTCGTCGAGCAGATGCGGCCCACCCACGACGACGACTGGCTCATCGTGGCCGGCGACGTCGCCGACCAGTTCGCCGACGTCATGTGGGCGCTGACCACGCTCGCCGGGCGGTTCGCCAAGGTGATCTGGGCGCCGGGCAACCACGACCTGTGGACCCCGCAGAACGACCCCGAGCAGGCGCGCGGGGTAGCGCGGTACGAGCTGCTGGTCGAAGCCTGCCGGGCGGCCGGGATCGTCACGCCCGAGGATCCGTATCCCTTGTGGCAGAACGACATCGCGGTGGCGCCGCTGCACGTGCTGTACGACTACTCCTTCTGGCCCAAGGGTGCGACCTCGACCGAGGAGGCGCTCGCGATCGCCCGCAAGGCCGGGATCGTCGGCACCGACGAGGTCCTGCTGCACCCCGACCCCTACCCGGGGCGCGCCGAGTGGTGCCGGGCCCGCGTGGCCGCCACCGAGGAGCGCCTCGCCGCCCTCGACCGCCCGGCGGTGCTGGTCAACCACTTCCCGCTGGTCCGGGAGCCGACCGACGTCATGTGGTACCCCGAGTTCGCCCTCTGGTGCGGCACCACCCTGACCGCCGACTGGCCCACCCGCTTCGACACCGCCGTGGTCGTCTACGGCCACCTGCACATCCCGCGGACCACCTGGCATGCCGGCGTGCGCCACGAGGAGGTGTCGGTCGGCTACCCGCGCGAGTGGAAGAAGCGTTCCGCCCCACCGGCCCAGCTTCGCGATGTCCTGCCCTGACCGTCCGAAGTGGACGCTGTGCCCCCACGACGCCGTGACCGGGCGCGGCCGGCGCGCGGCGAAGCTCCACCATCGCCGGCCACGTGACCGACGCGAACGGGCAGCCGGTCGGCAACGCGTGGGTCCACGCCCAGACGCCGGACGGGACCCTCAACGCCAACGCCAACGGCACCGCCGACGCCAACGGCGCCTACACCCTCGTCGGCGTCGAGGCCGGCGGCTATCACCTGAGCTTCCGGGCCGCCGGCAGCATGTTCATCCAGTGGGCGCACCAGAAGCTGACGTTCTGGCCGTCCGCCGAGATCACCGTGGGGGCGCGAGAGCCACGGTGATCGTCGACGAGCGCCTGCTGGCGACCGGGTCGATCTCAGGGCACCTGCTCAACGCCGACGGCACGCCAGCCCAGGCCTACGCGGGCCTCTACACCGTGGAGGGCCAGAACTACGTGGACTCGCGCGGCATCAACCCGTATGACGGCTCGTTCCAGTTCGACGCAGATGCCCGGCCGTTTCGTCGTACTGAGAACGTGCGTCTCCGGCCCGCGCGGGATTGAAGCCGAGGCGGGTCGAGCAGGTTCCCCATTGAGTGGTCGAGGTGAAGACAGTCCCACCAGGACCGCGGTGTGCGGCCTGTTTGGTGATCAGGTTCGGTGCAGGACCACCTGCTTGGTGGGGTGGAAGCCGCTGGCTTCGTAGAACCTGACGAGGTCTGTCGAGCAGAAGAGGCTGACGACGGGGATGGGCGTCAGCAGGTCGAGGATTGCCGCGACAAGGGCGCGGCCAAGGCCGGCGTTGCGGAAGTCCGGGTCGACCACGACGTCCTCAAGATATGCGCGCAGGACGCCGTCGGTGACGGTCCTGGCGAAGCCGACGAGTCGATCGCCGTGCCAGGCCGCGACGGCCGGGCCGCGGTCGAGCGCCGTGGTTACCTGCTCGGCCGTGCGTTCTGGCCACCAACCCTGGGCTTGGTAGAGCGCGAGCACCTTGTGCGCCGGGATGGCGCGAGCGGAGTGCGGGATGACGTCGATCTCGGCGAGGTCGGGCACCAGCCCAGGCTATTGGCGTTACCGAAGGGCCATGCCGGGGATGCGGGCCCGGATCGCCTCGAGTTCGGCCTCGTCGGAGATGCCCTGGAAGTCGTACCGGGGCGTGTACGGCGCTTCGAGCGCGCGCACCTCGTCGTCGGTCGCCGCCATCACGCAGCTGCTCGACGCGGGCCAGCGCGATGGCATCATCCGCGCCGACGCGGACGCTCGCGACTTCCTGCAGCTCACGGGCGCTCTCTGGCGAGCCGCATCCGGTCCGGAAGATCGCTCGCAGCCCATGCTCGGCCTGATCCTGGACGGGCTCAGCGCCCACCGCCGGCGTTGACGTCCGGCGCGGCGGGTGGCACGTTTCCGGGATTCGTCGTGGTCGCGGCGCCCGTAACGTTCTTCTCAACAGCGACGACGAAGAAGACGAACAAGGGGATACAGCGATGAGCGACATGGACGCGGGTTACGACGGCGGTCACGGCGACGTGGACTACGGTCACTACGAGGCCGGTCAGGAGCACGGTGCGCTGGACCAGCTGCACCAGGCCCACGGGTCGGAGGCGGACTACAACAACCAGTACGGCGTGTACGAGAACGACCACCACGCCGACACGTCGACGGACTACAACCACGGCACGCACGTGGAGTTCGACCAGGGCCCGGCCGTGCACTACGAGGCCGACGACTACACCAACTACAGCCACGACGCCAACGTCGACGACCACGTGTTCGCGGCTGAGGGCAGCGAGAACGCGCACCAGGCCGAGTTCGGCCAGATGGACGCCCTCTCGCAGCGCTTCGACACCGCGTTCATGAACGGCACCGAGTTCCACGGCGGCCAGTTCGGCATGACCGCCAACTAACAGCCTTCACGAAACGGCCGGGCAGCTGCCCGGCCGTTTCGTCGTGTCCGGAGACAATCCGGGACGGGGTCGATCAGAGAGCGGTCAGGATCTCCGGGCCGGACTCGGTGATGGCCACCGTGTGTTCCCAGTGCGCCGCGCGGGAGCCGTCCACCGTGGACACCGTCCAGCCGTCGCGCAGGAGGCGGTGGCGGTCGGAGCCGCTCTCCACCACCATGGGCTCGATGGCCAGGACCAGCCCGGGGCGCAGGGTCAGGCCGCGGCCGGGCTTACCCTCGTTCGGCAGGTGCGGGTCCTCGTGCATCGCGGTGCCCACGCCGTGGCCGCCGTAGCCCGTCGGCATGCCGTAGCCGGCCGACCGGCACACGGTCTGGACCGCGTAGGAGATGTCGCCCAGGCGGGCGCCGGGCTGGGCGGCGGCGATGCCGGCGTCCAGGGCGGCCCGGCACGTGTCCGAGAGGCGCTGGGCCGCGTCGTCGACGGCGCCGATGCCCACGGTGACGGCGGAGTCGCCGTGGTAGCCGTCCACGTGGGCGCCGAAGTCGATCGACAGCAAATCACCCTCGGCCAGGGGGCGGGCGTCCGGGATACCGTGGACGATTGCGTCGTTGACCGAGAGGCACAGGACCGCGGGGTACGGGATGGGGGCGAAGGACGGGTGGTAGTGCAGGAAGGAGCTCTTCGCGCCCTTCTCGGCGAGCATCTCGCGGGCCAGATCGTCCAGCTCCTGCAGGGTCACCCCCGGGGCCGCGGCCTCGCTCACCGCCTTCAGGGTCTGCGCGACGATGCGGCCGGCCTCACGCATGGTTGCCAGTTCTGACGCGCTCTTCAACACCACCATGCGGATATTCTAATACCAGGATTATCATCGGCCACATGGTTCGGAACCCGCTGACCGATGACGAGCGGCACCGGGGGCTGGTGCTGGGGCGCGTGTTGCAGCAGGCGCGCGCGGGGCGCAGCGCGGCCGCCGTGGCGTTCGAGGCCGGGATCTCGCTCGACACGCTGCGCAAGATCGAGCGCGGGGCGATCGCCACGCCCGCGTTCTTCACCGTGGCCGCGCTGGCCCGGGTGCTGGGACTCGACCTCAGCGAGCTGGCCGAGGCGGTGGCCGAGGACAAGAAGCAGGCGACCCGGGTGGCCTGACCCCGTGCCACTCTGGGAGCGCGCCGAGGCGCTGGCCGAGCTCGACGAGCTGAGCAGGGCCGGTGGAAGGGTCGTGCTCGTGGCCGGCGAGGCCGGCATCGGCAAGACGAGCCTGATCCGGGCCTTCGCCGCGAAGCATCCCACCTGGTTGGGCGTCTGCGATCCGCTGGTGACGCCGAGGGCGCTCGGGCCGCTGCACGACATCGGCCGCCAGGCGGGCGGGGCGCTCGCGAGCACGCTCGGCGCCCAGGAGCCACCGGGCAGGGTGTTCGCGGCGCTGCTGGACGCCCTGGCGAAGCCCAGGCCGCCGATCGTCGTCGTCGAGGACCTCCACTGGGCCGACGCGGCCAGCCTCGACCTGCTGGTGCTGCTGGCCCGGCGGATCGACCGGCTGCGGGCGCTGCTCGTCCTCACGTACCGCGACGACGAGGCCCCTGACCACCCGCTGCACGCCGCGCTGGCCGCCTTCCCGCGCGACGTCGTGCGCCGGGTGAGCCTGCCGCGGCTGTCCCGGGACTGCGTCGCGGAGCAGGCGGCCGGCCGCGACATCGATCCGGCGACCGTCTACGCGCTGACCGGCGGCAACCCGCTGCTCGTCACCGAGATGCTGGGCAGCGCCGACCCGACCGCCGGCGCGGTCGGCGACCTGATCCTGGCCCGCCTGCGCCGGCTGCCGCCCGAGGCGCGCGACCTCGCCGAGCTGGCCGCCGTCCTGCAGCGCCTCGACGTGTCCGGCGACGGGCCCGAGGCGGCGCTGGTCGACCGGTGCGTGGCCGAGGGCGTGCTGGTGGCCGTGGAGGGCGGCGTGGGCTTCCGCCACGAGCTCCTGCGCAGAAGCGTCGAGGACGCGCTGCCGCCGGGGCGCCGGCGCGCGCTGCACCTGCGGGCCGTGCGCCGGCTCGCGCGGGTCGAGGGGGTCGATCCGGCCCGCCTGGCGCACCACGCCGGATTGTCCGAAGACCCGAAGAGCCTGCGACTGTACGGCGGAAAAGCCGCCGAAACCGCCGCGGCCCAGGGCGCGCATCGCGAGGCGGCGGCGCACTACCGCGCGCTGCTGGCCGTCGGCGGGATCGCCGGCCGCCCGTTCGCGGAGTCGCTGGAGGTCTTCGCGTTCCAGGCCTACCTGGCCGGGCAGTTCGGCGAGGCCATGGCGGCCCGGCGGCGGGCGGTCGCCGAGCGCCGCGGCCGTGGGGAGCCCGAGCGCGTCGGCGAGAACGAGCGCTGGATCTCCCGGCTGGCCTGGTGGATGGGCGACCCGGCGCAGGCCCGCCTGGCGGCCGAGGCGGCGGTGTCCACATTGGAGGCCGCCGCGCCCGGCCGGGAGCTGGCGATGGCCTACAGCAACCGCGCCCAGCTGCACATGCTGGCCCACGAGCTGGGCCCCGCGATCGACCTAGGCACCCGGGCGGCCGACCTGGCCGAGCGCGTCGGCGACCCGGAGACGGCGGTGAACGCGGGCATCAACGTGGCCACCGCGCGCCTGCTGCGCGAGGGCCCGGACGACGGCGACGCCCCGGCCGAGCTGGTCCGCCGGCACCGGCGGGCGGCCGCCCTGGGCTTTCCCGACGACGCGGCCCGGGCCCTGGTCAACCGGGCCACGTCGCTCATGTGGCTGGGCGACGACATGCCCGCGACGGCGGCCGCGATCGAGGACGCGCTCGCCTACGCCGCGCCCCGCGACCTGGACGGCTACGTGCAGTACCTGCTGGGCGTGCGCGGCTGCGTACGCGCCGAGCGCGGCGACTGGGACGGCGCCCTGCGCGACGCCGCCGAGGCGCTGGCCTACCCGAACCCCGACGGCGTGGCGGTCGTGCCCGCGTACCTCGCCCGCGGGCGGGTGCTGTCCGGGCGCGGCGACCCGGGCGCCGAGGGTGCCCTGGACCGGGCGCTGGAGCTGGCCCTGGGCATCGCGGAGCTGCAGCGCGTCGGGGCGGTCACGATCGTGCGGGCCGAGCACTTCCTGATCAACGGGGCGCCGGACCGGGCCGCCGACGAGGCGCGACGGGGGCTCGCGCTGGCGGTTTCGCGCAAGCACCCGCGGTACACCTCGGAAATCGGTCTTCGTCTCTGGCTGGCCACCGGTGAACCCGTGCCCGTCGTGGGGGCCTTCGCCGACCTCGTCCAGGGCGACTGGCGGTCCGCCGCGCAGATGTGGGGGCGCGCCGGGCGGACGATGACGCGGGTGCACGCGCTGGCCGCCGGGGACGCCGCCGCGGCCGGGGAGGCGCTGGCCACGCTGGACGCCGCCGGGGCCCGCCGCGGCGCCGAGTGGCTGCGCGGACGGCTGCGGCAGCGCGGGGTGACCGGGGTGCCGCGCGGACCGCGGCCGGCGACCGCCGCGAACGCCGCCGGGCTGACCGGGCGGCAGGCCGAGGTGCTGCGGCTGGTGGCCGAGGGGCGGTCCAACGCCGAGATCGCGGCCCGCCTGGCGCTGTCGGAGAAGACCGTCCAGCACCACGTGTCGGCCGTCCTCGCCAAGCTCGAGGTGACCACGCGCACCCAGGCCGCCGTCGCCGCGCGCCGGCTGGGCCTCGGCTGACCGGCTATTTTCGTCGGATGACTCGCACCGGGGCCGTCGACGTGCAGTACTTCGACACCGGCGGCGCGCAGGCGGCCCTCGTCGTCGGCGCGGCGCCCACCTTCGACGAGATCGTGCAGGAGCGCGTGTGCCGGCTGGCGGAGGTGGCGCCGTACGAGCCGGGAAGCTTCTACAAGCGGGAGCTCCCGGCGATCCGGGCCGTGCTGGCCGGCGTGGAGCCGGTCGAGCTGCTCGTCGTCGACGGGTACGTCGACCTCGACCCCGACGGCCGCCCCGGCCTCGGCGCGTGGGTGCACGCCGAGCTCGGCCTGCCGGTGATCGGCGTGGCCAAGACCGCCTTCCGGACCGCGACCCACGCCGCCGAGGTCCGCCGCGGCGGGTCGGACAAGCCCCTCTACGTCACCGCCGCCGGGGTGCCCGTGGCCACCGCGGCCGACTACGTGCGCCGGATGCGCGGCGAGTTCCGCCTGCCGGACGCGCTGCGCCGCGTCGATGCGCTGGCCCGCGGAAGGGCGTAGGCTCGCCCGCAGCGCGAAAACACGGCCCCGTCGGTAGTCGGGGCGCCGCCCGGACCGCTCCGGCCGGCCCGTCTCCTGCCGATCGCTCACCCGATCGGTTGTCCAGCGCAGGACAGTTGCTGCCCTGCGCCGAGGAGACGACCGATGCCGACGATGACGGTGTACTTCGACAAGCCCTTCTGGGTCGCCGTGCTCGAACAGCACGCCGACGACGGGACCGTGCGCGCGGTCCGGCACGTGTTCGGCGCCCAGCCGACCGACCCGGAGCTGTACGAGTTCCTGCTCCGCCACGGCACCGCGCTGCTGCGCCGGGCCGACCTGGCCGCGCCCTTGCTGGCCGGCGCCCCGCGCGTGTCCCGGGACAAGCCCACGGCGGCCGCGCCGAGCGACGACGCGGTGGCCGCGCTGCGGGAGGACCTGCGGCAGCGCAGGGACGAGGGGCGGCGGGCCGGCCGGGAGCGGCGCGCGGCCGAGGCCGAGGAGCGCCGGGCCAAGGCGCGGGCGAAGGCGAAGGCCCGCCATCGTGGCCACTAGTTGAACCGCGCCTTAAGAGCACTTGCGGAGACATCGACGACGTTGTACGTTCCCCACAACGCTTAACTTTGTTAACAGTTAGCGTCACGTCCGTCCGTGTTCGTGGAGGGGTCCATGCAACGCAAAACCCTGATCCCCCTCGCGCTGACCGCCGCCGCCACCCTGGGCGCGACGACTCTCGGCGTGATCAACGCTCAGTCCGCCAGCGCCGCGCTCACCAGCAACTGGTACGCCTCGGCGCCGTACCTGATGCCGTTCGACAACAGCCCGCCGGACGCCATCGAGGTCATGAACGCGACCGGCCAGAAGGCCTTCCAGCTCGCGTTCATCCTTGCCCCCAACGGCGGCGGATGCACCCCGACCTGGGACGGCACCCGGGCCGTCTCCGCCGACACCGACGCGGCCAACCTGATCTCCCGCATCCGCGCCAATGGTGGCGACGTGAGCGTGTCGATCGGCGGCTACGGCGGCACCAAGCTCGGCCAGACCTGTGGCACGCCGGCCGCCACCGCCGCCGCCTACCAGCAGGTCGTCACCAAGTACGGGCTCAAGGCGATCGACTTCGACCTCGAGGAGCCGGAGTACGAGAACGCCGCGGCCGTGCACAACGAGCTCGGCGCCGCGCAGATCCTGCAGCAGAACAACCCCGGGCTGTACGTCTCGGTGACCACCGCGGGCACCGCGGCCGGGACCGGCTGGTTCGGCCAGCAGATGCTCAACGACGCCAAGAGCCTCGGCTTCACGCCGAACAACTACTCGATCATGCCGTTCGACGGCGGCTTCAACGGCGCGTCGGCGCAGACCAGCGCGCTGGAGGCCTTCCACGGCATCCTCATGAACACGTTCGGCTGGGACAGCGCGACCGCGTACGCCCACGAGGGCGTGTCGATGATGAACGGCCGCAGCGACGCCGGCGAGTACTTCCGCCAGGCCGACTTCCAGACCGTGCTCGACTACGCGACCGGCCACCACCTGGCCCGGTACACGTACTGGTCGGTCAACCGCGACCGCCAGTGCGCCGACCCGAACCAGAGCACCACGTCGGGCACCTGCAGCAGCGTGCCGCAGACCGCGTGGGAGTTCACGAAGTACACGGCCCGCTTCGCCGGCGCCACCCCGCCCACCAGCATCCCGCCGACCTCGAACTCGCCGACCCCGTCGACCGGCGCCTGCAGCGCCCCGGCGTGGTCCTCGTCGACGGCCTACACGGGCGGCGCGCTGGTGTCGTACAACGGCCACACCTGGAAGGCCCAGTGGTGGACCCAGGGCGAGACCCCCGGCTCCGCCAGCGTCTGGGTCGACCAGGGCACCTGCGGCGGCACCGGCACCACCCAGCCGCCGACCTGCCCGCCGGCCTGGTCCTCCTCGACGGCCTACAACGGCGGCGCGACGGTCTCCTACGGCGGCCACAAGTGGACCGCCAAGTGGTGGACCCAGGGCGACATCCCGGGCAACAACTCGCAGGGCGTCTGGACCGACAACGGCGCCTGCTAGGTCTCACCGGTAGTAGTCAAGGCCGCCGCCCGATGGGTCAGTCGGGCGGCGGCCTTTCCCTTTGTCAGTGCCCGCCGTGGCAGCACCGGGCCCTTGCGTACAGCTCCTGCATCTTGTCGCCGGCCTCCTCCGGCCGGTGCAGAGGAGCCAGGAACGGCAGCCGTACGTCCCGGGCCCGCCCGGCGAACTCCAGCCGCAGGACCACGCCGTAGCGGTCGAGCCGGACGGGCAGGATGCGGCGCACGCCGTGCAGGTGGTGCGGCGGGATGAGCCGCGACAGCCGGTCGACCGCGCCCGGGTGCGCCGTCGCGAGGTGACACAGCAGGTCGGACTCGGACTCGGCCAGCGGATCGGGGGCCGCGGCGGCGAAGGCGTCGGGGTCCACGGAGATCTCGCGGTCCGGTCCGTACGCCGGGTCCTGCAGCGTCGCCTCGACGAGCTCGAGCTCGAGATTTCCGTCGCCCGCCGCGGTGAGCCAGCCGCCGAACGTCGCGCGGGCGCGCACCCGCGAGCGGACCGGGGTCGGCGCGACGTCGGTGAGCTCCAGCGCGGCGGCACAGTCGGGCTCGGGAAGTACCGAATCCGGGGCCTGGAGAAGGATGCGACCGGCCTCGACCCGGTGCGCGCCGACCAGGTCGCACCGGCGCCCGGGTACGTGCAGGGTGAGCGAGCCGGCCGCGGCCAGCAGCGAGCGCAGCCGCTCGGCCGGGGTGGGGAGCTTTGACATCCGACCTCCTAAGGTTAGCCTTACCTTAGTTGAAAGGAGTCTCGTGAACCAGTCACGCCCCAAGGTCCGCCGCTCCCGCGCGCTGGGCATCCCGCTGACCCCGAAGGACGTCAAGTACTTCGAGCGCCGCCCCTTCCCGCCGGGCCAGCACGGCCGCGCCCGCCCGAAGGTGAGCGACTACAAGGTCCGCCTGCTGGAGAAGCAGCGGCTGAAGGCGCAGTACAACATTCGCGAGGGCCAGCTGCGGGCGGCCTTCGACCGGGCGGTGCGCCGCCCCGGCAAGACCGGCGAGGAGCTCATCGTCGACCTGGAGACGCGCCTGGACGCCCTGGTCCTGCGGGCGGGGTTCGCGCGCACCATCTACCAGGCCCGCCAGGTCGTCACCCACCAGCACGTCAACGTCAACGGCAGGCGCGTGGACCGCCCGTCGGCCCGCCTCCGCCCGGGCGACGTCATCGAGATCGCCGAGCGCAGCCGCCCCAAGACGCCATTCCAGATCGCCGCCGCGGGCGCCCACGCCGGCGGGCGCACGGCCCCCTACCTCGACACCGACCTGCCCGGCCTGCGCACCCGGCTGATCCGTCTCCCGCTGCGCCAGGAGGTCCCGGTCCTGTGCGACGAGCAGCTGATCGTGGAGTTCTACAGCCGCTGATCCTTGGCCCGCCGTTGGCCGACGTGTACGACCCGGAGCTACCGGACAAGCGAAACGGCCGGGCGTGGGCCCGGCCGTTTCGTTGCGAAGACGCTCAGTTGGAGGCCATGCCCAGGCCGGCCTGGCCGCCGTGGAACTCGGTGCCGTTCATGAACGCGGAGTCGAAGCGCTGCGAGAGGGCGTCCATCTCGCCGAACTCGGCCTGGTGCGCGTTCTCGCTGCCCTCGGCCGCGAACACGTGGTCGTCGACGTTCGCGTCGTGGCTGTAGTTGGTGTACTCGTCGGCCTCGTAGTGCACGGCCGGGCCCTGGTCGAACTCGACGTGGGTGCCGTGCTGGAAGGCGGTCGCCTCGCTGGCGTGGTGGTCGGCCTCGTAGACGCCGAACTGGTTGTGGTAGTCGGCCTCGGAGCCGTGGGCCTGGTGCAGCTGGTCCAGGGCGCCGTGCTCCTGGCCGGCCTCGTAGTGGCCGTAGTCGACGTCCCCGTGGCCGCCGTCGTAGCCCGCGTCGAAGTCGCTCATCGCTCTATCCCCTTGGAAGTCTGCGTTCTCGCCGTTGACAAGAACGGTAGAGCCGCCGAGCGTACGAGAAATCCCGGAAGCGTGCCATCGGCCGAACCACCTGCCCGACAAGCCAAAACGGCCGGGCAGCTGCCCGGCCGTTTCGTGAAGGCTGTTAGTTGGCGGTCATGCCGAACTGGC
>NZ_BAAARV010000078.1:80147-162100 GCF_039532525.1 Dactylosporangium salmoneum | reverse complement strand
ATCGACGCGGCGAGCATCCTCAAGCCGATGCTGGCCCGTGGTGAGCTGCAGACCATCGGCGCGACCACGCTGGACGAGTACCGCAAGCACCTCGAGAAGGACGCCGCCCTCGAGCGGCGCTTCCAGCCGATCCAGGTGGGCGAGCCGTCCCTGGCCCACACCATCGAGATCCTCAAGGGCCTGCGGGACCGCTACGAGGCGCACCACCGGGTCACGATCACCGACGCGGCCCTGGTCGCGGCGGCGACGCTCGCCGACCGCTACATCTCCGACCGCTACCTGCCGGACAAGGCGATCGACCTGATCGATGAGGCCGGCGCGCGGATGCGGATCCGCCGTATGACCGCGCCGCCAGACCTGCGCGACTTCGACGAGCGGATCGCTCAGGTGCGCCGGGACAAGGAGTCCGCGATCGATGCGCAGGACTTCGAGCGGGCCGCGCAGCTGCGCGACAAGGAGAAGCAGCTCCTCGGCCAGAAGGCGCAGCGGGAGAAGGAGTGGAAGGCCGGCGACCTCGACGTCGTGTCCGAGGTCGACGACGAGCAGATCGCCGAGGTGCTGGCGAACTGGACCGGCATCCCGGTGTACAAGCTGACCGAGGAGGAGACGGCCCGGCTCCTGCGCATGGAGGACGAGCTGCACAAGCGCCTCGTCGGCCAAGAAGACGCCGTCAGGGCGGTCTCGAAGGCCATCCGCCGCACGCGGGCCGGCCTGAAGGACCCGAAGCGCCCGTCCGGCTCGTTCATCTTCGCCGGCCCGTCCGGCGTCGGTAAGACCGAGCTGTCCAAGGCGCTCGCCGAGTTCCTCTTCGGCTCCGAGGACGCGCTCATCCAGCTCGACATGTCGGAGTTCCACGACCGGTACACGGTGTCCCGCCTCGTCGGCGCGCCTCCCGGGTACGTGGGCTACGACGAGGGTGGCCAGCTGACCGAGAAGGTCCGCCGGCGGCCGTTCTCGGTGGTCCTCTTCGACGAGATCGAGAAGGCCCACCCGGACGTCTTCAACACCCTCCTGCAGATCCTGGAGGACGGTCGGCTCACCGACGGTCAGGGCCGCATCGTGGACTTCAAGAACACGGTGATCATCCTGACCACCAACCTGGGCACCCGCGACGTGGCCAAGGCCGTGTCCCTGGGCTTCCAGGCGTCGGAGGACAACGAGTCGAACTACGAGCGGATGAAGCAGAAGGTCAACGACGAGCTGAAGCAGCACTTCCGCCCGGAGTTCCTCAACCGCATCGACGACACGATCGTCTTCCACCAGCTCATGCAGGACCAGATCCTCGGCATCGTCGACCTGATGATCGCCCGGATCGAGACCCAGCTGCGCAACAAGGACATGGGCCTGGAGCTGACGGACAACGCCAAGAAGTTCCTGGCCAACAAGGGCTACGACCCGGTGCTGGGCGCGCGGCCGCTGCGCCGCACGATCCAGCGCGAGATCGAGGACGCCCTGTCCGAGCGCATCCTGTTCAACGAGCTGCGCCCGGGTCAGATCGTCGTCATCGACTGCGAGGGCGACCCGGCCCAGTTCGAGAAGGCCAAGCTGGTCTTCGACGGCGCCGACCGCCCGGGCGCCGTCCCGGACGCGGTGCCGGCCGAGCTGGCCGGCGGCGGCGCGGACGAGCCCGCGGCCTGACCCCGACCCGGCCTTCGCGCCGGAGCAAGCCCGAAGAGGCCCTCGCCCCCCTGTGGGGCGGGGGCCTCTCCGCGTCGCAGCCGCCTCCTGCACCAGGCCGCCGGCTTCCTCGCTGTCAACGCTATTGCGAAGGCCAAGCTGGTCTTCAACGGCGCAGCCCGCGGCCTGGCCCGGCCCGGCCGTATCCCCGCCCTGGCCGCGGCCGTCTTGTGCACGGCGGAGCCTCGCTGGTCGGGCCGGAGTCCTCGAATGCTTGCTTTTCCGATAAGTCGGGCGCTCCGCGCCACGACTTATCGGATTTATACGGCGCCGGGCGAAACGTCCGGGATGCCGGGAATCACAGCTTTCTCGGCCTAGCCTTGTGGCTGTGGCGTTGTGGCCAGCCATGGAAGGGACTCGATGAGGGGGTTGCGGGGTGCGTCAGCCCCGCGCCCGGCGGGTATGTTGCCCGTCGTGAGTAAGGGGCGGCAGTCGTTCGGGTCCGGACGATTTGGACGCCAGGGTGCGATCCGTCCCATTCCGCGGCCGGGCCTGCTACGCCTGCTCGACGGCGCGGGCCGGATGGTCGTGCTCGTCGGAGGGGCCGGGGCGGGAAAGAGCACGCTGCTCGACGCCTGGGTGGCCGCCCGCAACGGGGTCATGGTCGACGCGGCCGGGCTTCAGGTCTCGGCCGACGGCGCGGTGGTGACGGCCGACGGGACAGCGGTCCGGGGGCCGCTGGCCGTCGACGGGGTCACCGCCGCCGATGGGGCGCTGCTTCGCCGACTGGCCCGGCGGGACGGCGTGGTGGTGGCCGCCGACGAGGACCCCGGGGTCGAGGAGGCCCTGCGGATCTCGGCGTGGGAGTTGGCGTTCGCGGAGGACGAGACGTACCAGGTGCTGGCGGGCGCGTTCGGCGACGCCGAGGCGGCCGACGAGCTGGCGCCCGACCTGCACCTGCTGCTGCACGGCTGGCCGGCGCTCGTGGCGCTCGCGGGGGTGTGGCTGGCGCAGCACCCATCCGGCGAACGCCGTCAGCGGTTGCGGAGCCTGGCGCGGGTGGAGGAGCGGCTGGAGGAGTACCTCCTCGGCGCCGTGCTCGACGGTCTCGGCGACGGCGACCGGGAGATGCTGCGCCGGCTGGCCAGGGTGCCCGCGGTCGACGCCCGCCTCGCCGATCGGCTCGACATCACCGAGGACCTCGCCGCGGTGCCGCCCTTCCTGCACGGTCTTTCCTGCCGCCCCGGCTGGTTCGCCGTGGCCGACTCCTGGCGTCCCGCCGTCGTGCGCGCGCTGCCGATGCCGGAGGCCGAGGCGGCGGCCCTGCGCGCCACGTACGCGGCGGAGGCGTAGCGCCAGGCCGCGGCTGCCCTGCGCGCCACGTACGCGGCGGAGGCGTAGCGCCAGGCCGCGGCTGCCCTGCGCGCCACGTACGCGGCAGGAGGCGTGGCGGCGGCCCTGCGCGCCACGTACGCGGCAGAGGCGTAGCGCCGAGCCGCCGGAACCGGACGCTGGGCCGGAGGGTGGGTCAGCCGTGGGCCGGGGGCGGCATGTAGTCGGCCAGCAGGGCCGGGGTCAGGCCGGCGGCCGAGATGGCCTGCAGGGCCGCGATGAAGTCGTCGACGAAGCGGTCCCGGAAGTGCATCAGGATGATGTCGCCCTGCTTGACCGTGTTGCCCTCCTGGTAGCGCACGATGCCCTTGTCGACCGTCTCCTTCCAGAAGAAGCCGGCCTGCAGGCCGCAGTCGCGGGCGACCTTCAGCGTGGTGGCGTCCTTGTCGCCGAAGGGCGGGCGGAAGAGGGTGGGGCGCTGGCCGTAGAGCTGGCCCAGCTGGTCGGCCGAGCCGCAGATCTCGCGGCGCTGGAAGTCGTAGGACTTGCCCTTGAGCTCCGGGTGGGTCAGGGTGTGCGCCTCGATGTCGGCGCCGGCGTCGCGCAGCTGCTTGAAGTACGCCGGATTGTCCTTGATCGCATTGATGGTCAGGAAGAGCGTGACCTTCACGCCGGACTCGCGCAGCAGTTCGAGGGCCTCCGGGCGCTTCACCCAGCCGTCGTCGATGGTCAGGAAGGCCACCGGCTGGTCGGTGGGGATGCGCGCGTAGTACGGGACGCCGGCGCCCTCCGGGAAGTTGATCCGGTGCGGGGCCGGGGGCGGGCCGAACTTCGGGAGGCGGTCGGCGTAGGCGCTGCCCGGCGGGGCGGCGGCCGTGCTCTTCGACGCCGAGGGCTTCGGGGACGACTGGCCGCTGGTGGACTGCGACGCGGTGGGGGAGTCGTCGGGGTCCGCGGCGTCGTCGTCGGACGGGCCGGCGGACGGGGCGGCGGACGTGGCCGCGGTGCCGGCGCCGTTCGCCTGGGAATGGCCCGGGTTCTTGTCGTCGCAGGCGGTGAGCGCGACGGCCAGCGCGAGGCAGGCGCCGATGAGTGCGGCGACGCGGCGGGGCCGGGCGGTGGAGAGCACGGAACTGAGCCTATCGAGACAAAACGCGGTCCGGAGTACCCGTTCGGGGTATCCATGTCGGTGAACAAGCCCACCCGGATGGGGCGCAACCTAGCCCGGCAGCGTGAACGTCTTATCCCGCTGTCGCACGAGACCGTCCGTGAGCAGCCCGTCGAGGGCCCGGCGGCGTTGGTCGGCGTCCGGCCAGACGGCGTCGAGGCGCTCCGCCGGCACCGGGTCGTCGCTGGCCCGCAGCACGGCCATGAGCAGCCCTCGCACGTATCGATCCGTCCCGTGGTACCGCTGCGAACGTCTCGACGGCCCCTCCGACGGCGGCGATCCGGCCAGCCGCCACGCGCAGTCGCCGATGAGCGGGCACTCCTCGCAGCGCGGGGCGCGGGCCGTGCAGACGACCGCGCCGAGCTCCATGAAGGCGATGGAGGCGCGGGCCGCGGCCTCCTCGTCGCCGGGCAGCAGCGCCTCGACGGCCCGCAGGTCGGCCGGGGTGGTGTTGGCGCCGCCGTCGGCCTCGCCGGCCACCGCGCGGGCCACGACCCGGCGCACGTTCGTGTCGACCACCGGGTGGCGCTGGCGGAAGGCGAACGCGGCCACCGCGCGGGCCGTGTACGTGCCGATGCCGGGCAGCGCGAGCAGCGCCTCGACGTCGTCGGGGACCTCGCCGTCGTGCCGCTCCACGATCGCCGCGGCGCAGGCGTGCAGGCGCAGTGCGCGGCGCGGGTAGCCGAGCCGGTCCCAGGCCCGGATCGCCTCGCCGGGCGGGTCGGCGGCCAGGTGCGCGGGCGTCGGCCAGCGCTCCATCCACCGCTGCCAGGCCGGCTCCACCCGGGACACCTGGGTCTGCTGCAGCATCACCTCGGACACCAGCACGCCCCACGGCGAGGCGCCCGGCCGGCGCCAGGCGAGGTCGCGGGCGTTGGCCTCATACCATCGCGTGAGGATCGACGCGACGGTGGTCTGTGTGTTCGGTTCGGTGGCGATACGCAAGGATAAGGCGGTGAACGAGTTCGCCGTCACGGTCATCGGCCACGACCGGCCCGGCATCATCGCCGACGTCGCCGAGATCCTGGCCCGGCTGGGCCTCAACCTCACCGACTCGACGATGACCCGGCTGCGCGGGCACTTCGCGATGACGCTGGTCTGCGCAGGCCCGCCCACCGCCGGGGACATCGAGGCGGCGCTCGAGCCGCTGACCACCGACCGGACGCTGCTGGTGAGCGTCCGCGGGGTCGTCGAGGAGCCGGCCCACGAGCCGGCCGGCAGCCACCACGTGCTCACGCTGCACGGCGCCGACCGCCTCGGCATCGTGGCCACGGTCGCCCGGGCCGTGGCCGAGTCTGGCGGCAACATCACGGACCTCACGACGCGGCTGTCCGGGAGCCTGTACGTCGTGGTCGCCGAGCTCGACGTCGCCGACCCGGCGGCCCTCGACGTCGCCGTCCGCGCGGCCGCGCAGCGCCTCGGCGTCGACGTGACCCTGCGCCCGGCCGACGCGGACGTGCTGTGACCGGCGCCGTTCGACCGGTCGTCCGCGCGCCCGACACGGTGCTGGGCACCGCGGGCGAGCCGGTCGACCCGACCGACCCGAAGATCCTGCAGCTCGCCGAGGATCTCCTGGCGACCATGCGGGTGTCGCCGGGCTGCGTCGGGCTGGCCGCGCCGCAGCTGGGGGTGAGCGCCCAGGTCTTCGCCGTGGACGTCACCGGCCACCCGAAGGCCCGCACGACGCACGGCGCGTTCGTGCTGTGCAATGCGCGGGTCGTAGAGGCGTCGCAGTGGCAGAAGGGGCGCGAGGGCTGCATGTCCGTGCCCGACCTCACCGGCGACGTCAAGCGGGCCAACCGGCTGGTCGTGGCCGGCTTCGCTCCGGGCGGTACCGAGGAGATGGAGATCGTCACCGACGCCTTCGAGGCCCGTGCGCTGCAGCACGAGATCGACCACTGCGCCGGGCTGCTCTTTCTCGACCGGGTCGCGGGCGCGCATGCCGTGTATGCCCGCAAGGTCTATCTCTGAGCCGTCTACTCGGCGCGCCGCCCCGGTCACTCGCCGTTCCCCCGATACGGTGAGTGCATCATGAAGATGACGGTTGGACCGCTGCCCGCCGGCGTCTACTGGCGGCGCCGAGCGATCGTCGGCGGGGTGATCCTGGTCGTCGCGGTGCTGCTCTGGACCTCGTGCGGCGGCAGCGACCCGAATGACAAGAAGACCTCGTCGGCGGCGTCCGGCGGTGCTCCCACGTCCGCCGCGGCGGAACCGTCCGTGACGATCCAGGTCCCGACGACCGGCGACCCGGGCGCCGGGGCGACGTCCGCGCCCGCCACCACGTCGCCCGCCGCGCCCGCCTCCGCGACCGTGCCCCCGTGCGCCGACGCCGACCTGTCGGTCGTGGCCACGCCGGAGCAGGCGGTGCAGTTCCGCGGCGCCTACCTGAAGTTCACGCTGAAGATCAAGAACGTCACGACCCACGACTGCGTGCGGGACATCGGCGCCGATTCCCAGGAGTTGTACCTCACCGTCGGCGCCGTCAAGATGTGGTCCTCGGACGACTGCGACGCGCCGAAGGGCAACCAGATGGCGGTGCTGAAGCCCTCGATCGAGGTGTCGTTCACCAACGTCTGGAACGGCAAGGCGACCAACGCCGGCTGCGCCAACAGGGCCACCCCGCCGGCCGGCAAGTACGAACTCGTCGGCCGCCTCGACACCAAGATCAGCGCGCCGGTGCAGATCCAGCTGACCTAGCCCTTGCCGAGGTTGTTCGCTATCAGCACCTGGTCGGGCGCGAAGGCGGCGAGCGAGGCCAGCTGCCCCTCGGGGCTGCCGCTGAAGTCGCGCAGGCGCACGGCCAGGCTCACCTTGTGCGTGCCGTGCTCGCTGAGTTTCGCCATTTCCCGCAGTACCGTCTGATCCACCCACGCGGGGTCGGTCCCCGTGCGGTCGAGGCCCCGGTGCAGGCGGATGGCCAGGAAACGCTCGCCGCCGACCTCGATCGCCGCCACCTCGCCCACCCGCGACCAGGGCAGCACCAGCGTGCGCACCCAGCCGGGCCGCACGGTCAGCGCGAAGTGGTTCGCCCCGACCCGCGGCCGCCGTGCCAGGGAAAGCGCGATCGGCACCGCGCCGGCCACCGCCAGCCAGGCCGTCCACATCGGAAGGTCGGCCAGCGGGTTGTCCGCGCCCGAGCCGAGGGTCTCGGGTTCGTCCCCGAACAGCGCACGGACCAGCAACACGGCCAGGACGGCCGACACGACGTACCAGGTCAGGGTGCCCAGGGTGCGTGACGGAAAGCTGCGTCGCCACTCGATCCGCTCCGGACCGGCCACCAGGCTCCGAACCCCTCAGAAATCAATCACCATCCATCAGCGGACGGTATCCGCCCACTTTACGGGCCGGGTCGATACCGCACCAGCACCGGATGTCCGTCATCCGTAGACTGTGCAGGTGCCGATTGACCGCGAGCCCGGCAGGGGCGGCGCCAACACCGGCCTCATCGGGGGCTGGGCCGCCGCCCTGCCCGGCGCCGACCCAATGCGCGCCACGCTGGCCCTCATGGCCCCGGGCACCGCCCTGCGCGACGGCCTGGAGCGCATCCTGCGCGGCCGCACGGGTGCCCTCATCGTGCTCGGCCACGATCGCGTCGTCGAGCACCTCTGCACCGGCGGCTTCCCCCTCGACGTGGAGTTCTCCGCCACCCGCCTTCGCGAGCTGTGCAAAATGGACGGCGCCGTAGTCCTGTCGAGTGACGGCACCAGAATCGTCCGCGCGGCCGTGCACCTCATGCCCGACCCGACGATTCCGTCCGAGGAGTCCGGCACCCGCCACCGCACCGCCGAGCGCGTAGCCAAGCAGACCGGGTATCCCGTCATCTCGGTGAGCCAGTCGATGCGCATCATCGGGCTGTACGTCAACGGCCAGCGCCACGTCCTCGACGACTCCGCCGCCATCCTCTCGAAGGCCAACCAGGCCCTGGCCACGCTGGAGCGGTACAAGCTCCGCCTGGACGAGGTGAGCGGCACCCTCTCCGCGCTGGAGATCGAGGACCTGGTGACGGTTCGCGACGCCGTCGCCGTCGTCCAGCGCCTGGAGATGGTGCGCCGCATCGCCGACGAGATCGCCGGCTACGTGGTCGAGCTGGGCACCGACGGCCGCCTCCTGGCCCTCCAGCTGGAGGAGCTGATGGCCGGGGTCGAGGCCGACCGCACCCTGGTCATCCGCGACTACGTCCCGGCGGGCCGCCGTGCCCGCTCCTCGGACGACGCCACCGAGGAACTGGACGCCCTCTCGGCCACGGAGCTCATCGACCTGGTGGCCGTGGCCAAGTCCCTGGGCTACCCGGGCGCCAGCGACGCGCTGGACGCCGCCGTCTCCCCGCGCGGCTTCCGCCTGCTGGCCAAGGTCCCGCGGCTGCCGTCCCTGGTGGTGGACCGCCTGGTGGAGCACTTCGGCAGCCTGCAGCGCCTGCTGGGCGCCACGGTGGAGGACCTCCAGGCCGTCGAGGGCGTGGGCGACGCGAGGGCGAGGGGCATCCGCGAGGGCCTCTCCCGCCTGGCCGAGGCCTCGATCCTGGAGCGCTACGTCTAGACCCGTCTAGACGTCCTCGGCCGTTGCCTTCACCGCGTAGTGCAGCGCCGTCCGGACGTCGTTGACCTCCAGCACGCGCATCCCCGGCGGCGTGACCCCGGTCGCGGCCGGGCCGCAGCCGGGCGGCACCAGCGCGAAGCGGAAGCCCAGGCGCGCCGCCTCCGCCAGCCGCCGCGGAACCGCGCCCACGCGGCGAACCTCACCCGTGAGCCCGACCTCGCCGATCGCCACGAGGTCGGGCGGCATGGGCAGCTCGTGGGCCGCGGATGCCGCCGCAAGGGCCAGGGCCATGTCCGCGGCGGGCTCGGTGACCCGCAGGCCGCCGACGGTCGCCGCATACACCTCCCGGTCGTGCAGCTGGATGCCCGCCCGCCGCTGCAGCACCGCCAGCACCATGGCCAGCCGGGCCGAGTCGAGGCCGCTCACCGTGCGCCGCGGCGACCCCGGCATCTGGGCCCCGATCAGGGTCTGCACCTCGGTGACGAGGGCCCGGCGGCCCTCCATGGCGACGCAGACGCAGGTGCCGGAGACGGCGTCGGCGTAGCGGGTCAGGAACAGGCCGCTCGGGTCGGGGAGGCTGGTGATCCCGCCCTCGTGCATCTCGAAGCAGCCGACCTCGTCGGCGGCCCCGAAGCGGTTCTTCAGGCCGCGGACCATCCGCAGCGAGGAGTGCTTGTCGCCCTCGAAGTTGAGGACCACGTCGACGAGGTGCTCCAGGACGCGGGGGCCGGCGACGTTGCCGTCCTTGGTGACGTGCCCCACCAGCACGGTCGCGAGGCCCCGCTCCTTGGCCACGGCGACCAGGGCCGCGGTGACCGCGCGGACCTGGGTGACGCCGCCGGCCACGCCGTCGACGCCGGGGGCGGAGACGGTCTGCACCGAGTCGAGGATGAGCAGGCCGGGCTTGACCGCGTCGAGGTGGCCCAGCACCGCGGACAGGTCGGTCTCGGAGGCCAGGTAGAGCCGCTCGTGGAGGGCGCCGATGCGCTCGGCCCGCAGCCGGACCTGACTGGTCGACTCCTCGCCGCTGACCACGAGCGAGGGGCTTTCGCCCTGCACGGCCCACTGCTGGGCCACGTCGAGCAGGAGCGTGGACTTGCCGACGCCGGGCTCGCCGGCCAGGAGGACCACGCCGCCGGGGACGATGCCGCCGCCGAGGACCCGGTCGAACTCGCCGACGCCGGTCGGGCGGGCCTTGGCCGGGGCGGCACTGATCTCGGCGATCGGGCGGGCCGGCTCGAGCGGGGCCCGGGAGGGCACGGCCCGCAGGGCGACCGGGCCGGCCGCGGCGCCCGTGGTGAGCTCGAGGATGGCTCCCCACTCACCGCACTCCGGGCACCGGCCCATCCACTTGGGAGGCCGATGCCCGCAGACGTCGCACTCGAAGGTTGCCGACCTGGTCTTCGTCACACCCTGAAGCTAGCGGAGGGGTATGACAAAAACTTCGGTCACTCGCCGCCGTTCTCGTTCTTCACGACCGGGCTGGGCTTCGGCAGCGGGGTGAGCGGCGGGGTCATCGGCAGGTTCGGCAGCACGATGGTGGTCGTCTTGCCGTCGGCGTAGGTGAAGGTGAACTTCACGTTCTTCAGCGAGCCGCCGGCCAGCAGCGGGGCGCCGGTGAGCTTGTCCACGGCCAGGTAGGTGCCGCTGTCGTGGCTCAGCACGACGATGCCGGCGACCGGGATCGGGACGGAGATCTCCGTGGAGCCGGCCGAGGTGGGCGCCGGCGCCGCGCTCGGCGCCTCGGACTCGTCCGCCGCCGAGGCTGAAGCCGAGCCCGACGCGCCGGGGGAGGGCTTCTTCGAACCGGTCGGGGTCGCGCTCGGCGTCGAGGACGGGCTCGGCGACGCGGCGGCGGCCGCGGCCTTCGTGCCACCGACCAGCACGAACGTGCCGTTGTCGCTGGTCGCGCCGGTGAGCTTGACGGCCTGGGTGCTGTTGTTGAACAGCCGCACGTTGATCGGGACGGTCGAGCCCGGCTTGTACTGGTCGGCGTAGGCCACGACCCCGTCGCGCAGCGCGATCATGCCGTCGGTGCTGTTCGCGCTGACCCCGGGGACGGCGGCGACCTGTTCGTCGGTCTGGGTGATCTGCCCGGACCCGCAGGCGGAGAGCAGGCCGACGCCGAGTGCGGCCGATGCCAGGAGCGCGGCGCGCAGCACCGTGCGGCGGCCAGTCAACGGCGAGGCCGGAGTCGAACGCGTCACCTTGGGTCCTCCAAATCAAGGGGTGGCCGCACTACAGCCTAGATGCCGTTGATCGGCCGATTACGCCCACCCTGGCAATGGGAGCTCAATCCAAATTCAGGCCGCTGATCAGGAGAAATACCACATCGATCAACGCCACCGCGATGACCGACAGGAACGGGGCCCTCGAAGCGGGGTCGCGGCTCATGCGGTACCAGCCCCAGGAAAGGGCGATGAGCGCGGCCGCGAGGGCCGGCCAGAACGCCACCGGCGGCGGGCCCGGCGGCCCGAACGCGAGCGCCGCGGTCGCCGCGAGCAGCAGCCCGGCGGCGGCCGCCAGCGAGCCCCGCCGTCCGAGCAGGTGCGGCAGGCCGCGCACCCCCGTCCGCGCGTCGTCGTCGAGGTCGGGCAGCGTGTTGACGAAGTGCGCGCCCGCGCCGAGCAGGCCGCCGGCGGCCAGCAGCCACAGCGGCGGCGACTTCCCCGCGCCGAGCACCACGAACGCCGGCAGGCAGGTGAACGACACCGCGTACGGCAGCACCGACACCGGCGTCGACTTCAGCGGCCAGTCGTAGAGCAGAGCCGAGGCCAGCGCCAGCGCGCCGACGAGCCCCGCCCGGTGGCCCGAGAGGAAGCCCAGCGGCACGCACGCGGCCGCGGCCAGCACGCCGAGGGCGAGCACCAGGCGGCGGGAGACCTTCCCGGCCGCGACCGGCTTGTCCGTGCGCCCGGCGGCGGCGTCGCGGGGCGCGTCGAGGGCGTCGTTGACCCACCCGATGGAGAGCTGGCTCGCCAGTACCGCCGCGGCCGCCGCGACGACCCCGGGCGCCGATCGGTCGAGGCCGATGGACAGCAGGGCGGCCACCGCGGTGACGCCGGCCGCGGGCTCCGGATGGCTCGCCCGTAGTAGCGAGATCGCAACCGACATTCGGCAAGTGTGGCCGTCAAACGGGTTACATGTCAGGCTCATCTCATGCGCTCGGCGCGGCGGGCTCGCAATGACCCCGGTCAGTACGACGAGCTGGCCGGCGAGTGGTGGCGCCCGGGCAGCCCGCTGTCGATGCTGTATTGGCTGGCCCGGGCCCGCGCGCGGCTGATACCACCCGCGCAGCGCCCCGGCGCCGTGCTGGTCGACCTGGGCTGCGGCGGCGGACTGCTCGCCCCGCATATCGCCGGCAAGGGGTACGTCCACGTCGGCGTCGACCTGATCGCCTCCGGCCTCGAGCAGGCCGCCGCGCACGACGTCGTGCCGGTGCGGGCCGACGTGCGGCGCCTGCCGCTGGCGGACGGCTGCGCCGACGTGGTGAGCGCCGGCGAACTGCTGGAGCACGTCCCCGACCTGCCGGCCGTGGTCGCCGAGGCCTGCCGGATCCTGCGCCCGGGCGGCTGGCTGGTGCTCGACACCCTGGCCGACACGGCGCTGTCCCGCCTGATCGCGGTGCGGCTGGCCGAGGCGCTGATGCCCGCCGTGCGGGGCATCCACGACCCGGCCCTGTTCGTCGACCCGCGGCGGCTGCGCCGCGAGTGCGCCCGCCACGGCGTGGCGCTCGACGTGCGTGGCGTCCGCCCGGCCCTGCCCTCGCTCGCCCGCTGGCTGGTGTCCCGCCGCAACCCCGTGCCGATCGTGCCGACGTTCTCGACCGCGATTCTCTACCAGGGTCGCGGCAGGAAGGGGACCTAGTGACGGGTGCCGCCATCGCGGGGATGCACGTGACCTTCCCTGGGACGATGCGCCAGGACGAGGTGTGGGACGGGTACTTCCAGCGGCACTACGACGGCCCCCGGCGCGGGCTGGCGAAGCGGATCTTCGCCAACTCCGGCGTCGTCAGCCGGCACGGGGCGGTGAACCCGCTGGTCGAGGACGCGTCGTCGTGGTCGACGGCGAGGCGCATGGAGCGGTACCTCACCGAGGCCCTCCCGCTGGGCAAGGACGCCGTCGCCGGCGCGCTGGACGCCGCGGGCCTGCGCCCGGACGAGATCGGGCTGTTCGTCGTGTGCTCCTGCACCGGCTACGCCACGCCCGGCGTCGACATCCTGCTGGCCCGCGACCTGGGCATGGCGGCCGACACGCAGCGGCTGTTCATCGGGCACATGGGCTGCTACGCCGCGCTGCCCGGGCTCGGCGCCGCGTCGGACTACGTCGTGTCGCGGGGCCGGCCCGCCGTGCTGCTCTGCCTGGAGCTGACCAGCCTGCACGTGCAGCCGCCGAGCGACGACCCGCAGCAGATCGTGGCCCACGCCCTGTTCTCCGACGCCGCGGCGGCCGTTGTCCTGGTGCCGGGCCCGGACGGCGCCGGCGTCGCCGACATCGCCGCGGTCACCGACACCGCGACCGCCGACCACATGACCTGGGACGTCACCGATCTCGGGTTCCGCATGGGCCTGTCGCCGAAGGTGCCCGACGTGCTGTCGATCTACGTGGCGGACCTGGTCGGGCGGCTGCTCGAGCCGGTGGGGCTCAGCCCGGCGGACGTCGACGGCTGGGCCGTGCACCCCGGCGGCCCGCGCATCCTCGACGTCGTGCGGGACCGGCTCGCCCTGCCGGAGTCGGCGCTGGCCGAGTCCCGCGGCACGCTTGCCGTGCACGGCAACTGTTCCTCGCCGACGGTACTGCTGATCCTCGACGCCCTGCGCCGCCGCGCGGGCGGCCCGCCGCGCACGACGGTGGCCCTGGCCTTCGGCCCCGGCCTCACCCTCTACGGCGCGCTACTTCAGCTGTGACAGCTCGGCCTTGAAGTCGTCCGGCGTCGTCACGGCCTTGATCACCTTGACGGTATAGCCGTCCCCGTTGACCAGCACGGCGGAGCTGGTGCGGTCGTTGGTCAGGGCCGGCACCGTGGCCCGCACCGAGTTGTTGGGGTCGGCCAGGGCGCGGACCGTCGGCTTCGAGCCGAGGTCCTCCGGCAGGGTGGGCGCCCGGGTGGCCACCACGAGCACGTTGACCGTGCCCGCCGCAGCGGCTGCCTCGGTGGTACTGCGGATCAGCTTCTCGCAGCTGCAGCCATCCACGAGCAGGATGACCGCCGGGGTGAGCCCCTTGAGCGACACCGGCGCGCCGTCCGGCTCCTGCAGGCTGACCTCGGCCAGCGAGACGCTGACCGGCGCGGTCGTCGGCGGGCCGACGTGCGGGGTGGTCTTCGGTGCCCGCCCGGGCCACGCCACCGCGAACAGGCTCACCAGCGTCGCGATGACGGCGATCGACATGATCAGCAGCGGCACGGCGAGGCCCGGCGAGTCGTCCGTGGTCCGGCGGGTGGGCTCGGGCCTCAGATGCAGCCGGCGGCGCCAGCGACGGCGGATTGCGGCCCGGCGGAATTGCCTGCGGATCGAAGCGCCTTCGTGATCGAGTTCGCCGGCATCGTCGGGAATGATGATCGTTCCCCACTCAGGCGGCAGGTCGGGCAGGCCACCGCCCTCTTGTGGTCGCTCACCACCGCCGTTGTCACCGCGCAGCGTGCCCATCGCTGTTCTCCTCGCACCTGCCTCAACTTTCCCTCACGCGACGGCTCCGCGCCAGAGGGTGACTCCATCGAGAACTATGCGTATCATCTACGCTCCGCCGCTGGTCAGATCACGGAGAGTGTTCGTACTGGACGCCCCGCGCACTCGGCGGGACACTTGCCGTAATCAATCGGATATGTCCGACTGGCAGGTCATTTGTGCGTGCGGTGGGTTGTTGATCCGCTACCGAGCAGGTTCCGCGATTCCTGTCAAGCGGGAGAAAGGGGACTCACATGTGTTCTGACCTGCGCGAATGCTGCTCTCTGGGGTGGGACGACGGCGCGTGACCGTGTTACCCTAGACACAGCGAAAGGGGTTTCGAACCTATGGTTTTCAGTGTCGGCGAGACCGTTGTCTACCCCCACCACGGGGCCGCACTCATCGAGGCAATCGAGACTCGCGTCATCAGGGGCGAGGAGAAGCAGTACCTCGTCCTCAGGGTCGCTCAGGGTGACCTGACGGTGCGGGTGCCCGCCGAAAACGCCGAGATCGTCGGCGTGCGCGAGGTGGTTGGCGAGGAAGGCCTGACGAAGGTCTTCGACGTCCTCCGCGCTCCGCACACCGAGGAGCCGACCAACTGGTCGCGGCGGTACAAGGCGAATCTGGAGAAGCTGGCCTCCGGCAATCCGCTCAAGGTCGCTGAGGTCGTGCGCGACCTGTGGCGTCGCGATCGTGAGCGCGGTCTGTCGGCCGGCGAGAAGCGCATGCTCGCCAAGGCTCGGGACATCCTTGTCGGCGAGGTGGCGCTCGCCGAGAAGAGCACGAAGGACGAGGCGGAGACGCTGCTCGACAAGGTGCTGACCGAGGCCTGACATTCCAGCCCGGCTATCCCTTCGATCGAGGACCGCGACGTGACGGCGCACGCTACTGTGCGTGGTGACGTCGCGGTCCTCGTGCCTGCGGCAGGCATGGGGGTCCGACTCGGACCCGGCGGCCCCAAGGCACTTCGCCTCCTGGGCGGCGAGCCACTGCTCGTGCACGCCGTGCGCCGGCTGGCGCTCGCGCCGAGCGTCGGCTGCATCGTGGTCGCAGCGCCGGCCGACGCGGTCGCCGACGTCGTCGCGCTCCTGGCGTCGGTCGCACCGGTGACGGTCGTCGCCGGTGGGGCCACCCGGCAGGCCTCCGTGGCCGCGGCGCTGGCCGCCGTGCCGGCAGACTTCGAGATCGTGCTGGTCCATGACGCCGCGCGGGCACTGACCCCACCGGAGCTGGTGGAGTCCGTTGCGGCGGCGGTACGTGGGGGGCACGGCGCGGTCATACCCGTTCTACCGGTGGTCGACACCATCAAGCGGGTCTCCGATTCGGGTTCCGTGGTGGAGACCGTGGATCGGTCCGTGCTGCGGGCCGTGCAGACGCCCCAGGGCTTCCGGCGCGACGTGCTGGTCAAGGCGCACGAGGCGGCCGTGGACGAGCACACGGACGACGCGGGGATGGCGGAGCGGATCGGCATCCCGGTGCACACGGTCCCGGGCGCCGAGGCGGCCCTGAAGATCACCCGGCCCTTCGACCTGGCCGTGGCGGAGCTGCTGCTCTGATTCGCTGAGATCTTTGTGCGAAATGTCGGGCGCTCCGCGCCACGACATTTCGGACTTATGCCCTGGCAGGTTACAAATCCGATAAGTCGCGGCGCGGAGCGCCCGACTTATCGATATGCGCCTTTTGCTATGTTCTCCGCCGGCCTCGTCGTCGGGGGAACTAAGCGGTGGCGGGGGCGCAGGTTGCTGTGTTCTCCGCCAGCCTCGTCGCGTCGACTCCGGGGACGACGTGGCCGACCTCGGCACCAAGGCCTTCAACCGGGAGCAGGAGTTCGCGCTGGCCGTTTCCATCCGCAACCGGATGGGGCAGGTCGAGCGGGCCCTGGAACGCCTGTACGCCGGGCACTACGCGGTGGCCGGGACGCAGGGCTTGCGCGGGCGGCGGCGCCACAGCAGGAAGCTGCCGATCGACCCGCCGATGCCCAGGGTGGCGATCATCACGCCGGCGATGGACATGCCCATCGCGTCGCCGCGGGCCGTCGCGGCGCCCAGGGCGGAGTAGGCCAGGGTGGCGGGCAGGGCGCCGACGATGGTGCCGGTGAGGAACGGGCGCATGCGCACGCTCGTCGTGCCGAAGATGTAGTTCGCGATGCCGAAGGGCACCAGCGGGATCATCCGCGAGATCACGATCGCCAGCACCCCGCGCTCGGCGACGGCCTGCTCCATGGCCAGGAGGCGGCCGCTGAGGTGGCGGGCCATGAAGTCGCGGCCCAGCATGCGGCCAACCGTGTGCGCGATCAGCGCGCCCAGCGTCACGCCCAGCATGATGTAGAAGGCGCCGCCCGCGAAGCCGAAGATGACGCCGCCCACACCGGCCAGCAGCGTCCGGGGGGCCAGTGCCGTTGTCAGCACTGCCGAGCCCGCGACCGCGATGATCGGGGCCATCGGGTGGTTCGGGCCGATGGCGTGGATGAGAGACGCCTTGTTGGGGTGAACGATGATGATCACCACGGACAGGGTCACCACGAGGAGGGCCAGCAGACCGAAGCGAAGCGCGGCTCCGGTGCGCCACCACGGCTTGTGGCTCGTCGGGGTCATCAGGTCGCTGCGCACCCGTCCCAGCCTAGGCCGGATACGCCACCGTGCCGACCCCTGAGAGCCCTCGGCAACCGGAAGTTCACGGCCTCGCACCGAACGTCGTACCCTGCCGACGTGATGTTGATCGGCAACGGCACCGATGTCCATGCCTTCGAATCCGGCCGGGAGTGCTGGGTCGCCGGCCTCAGGTGGGACGGCGTCGACGGGCTCGCCGGGCACTCCGACGGCGACGTCGCCGCCCACGCGATCTGCGACGCGCTGCTGTCCGCGGCCGGGCTGGGCGATCTGGGCGCGAACTTCGGCACCGGGCGGCCGGAGTGGGCCGGCGCCTCCGGGGTCACCCTGCTGCGTGAGACGGCCCGCAGGGTCCGCGCCGCCGGCTACGAGATCGGCAACGTCTCCGTGCAGGTGATCGGGGTGAAGCCGAAGGTCGGCACCCGCCGCGCCGAGGCCGAGAAGACCCTCCACGACGCGATCGGGGCCATCGTACGGCTGTCCGGCACCACCACCGACGGCCTGGGATTCACCGGCCGGGGTGAGGGGCTGGCCGCCTCCGCCGTAGCGTTGATCTATCCGATCGTGAAGGAGGGGTAGATGAACGACACCCTGAAAGAGTTGCTCGACCGCCGGGCGTTCCTGGTGCTGAGCACGGTCAACCCGGACGGCGCCCCGCAGAGCAGCGTGATCTGGGGCAAGCACGACGGCGGCGACGTCGTCTTCTCGACGATCCGCGGGCGGCGCAAGACCCGGAACATGGAGCGCGACCCGCGGGTGTCGATCTGCGTCTACGACCCGGCGAACCCGTACCGCTACGTCGAGGTCCGCGGCACGGTCACCCTCACGGAAGAGGGCGGGCCGGCGTTGATCGACGAGCTCAGCCAGGCGTACACCGGCAAGCCCTGGGAGGAGCCCAACCCCGACAACGTGCGGGTGGTCTGCCGGGTGAGCGCCACGCAGTACGCCGAGCACTAACCCTTCCGCGACCAGGTCCATGCGTAGCCGGTGTCCTCGATTGCGAGCGCCGGCTCGCACAGGTCGAGCGGCCGGAAGGTGTCGACCATGACCGCCAGCTCGTCGAACGCCTCGACGCCGATCGCGCGCTCGACCGCTCCCGGCTGCGGCCCGTGCGTGAAGCCGCTCGGGTGCAGCGAGATGGAGCCCTGCTCGATGCCCGATCCGCGCCGGGCCTCGTAGTTGCCGCCCGTGTAGAACAGCACCTCGTCCGAGTCGACGTTGTGGTGGTTGTACGGCACGGGGATCGCAAGCGGGTGGTAGTCCACCTTGCGCGGCACGAACGAGCAGATCACGAAGTTCGGGCCCTCGAACGTCTGGTGCACCGGCGGGGGCTGGTGCACGCGCCCGGTGATCGGCTCGAAGTCGTGGATCGAGAACGCCCACGGGTACAGGCACCCGTCCCACCCGACCACGTCGAACGGGTGATTTGCGTAAATGTGCTCGGTCCAGCCCCGCCGGTGCTGCACCAGCACGGAAATGTCGTACCCCTCCGCGAGGATGGGCGCCGAGGGGCCACGCAAATCCCGTTCGCAGTAGGGGGCGTGCTCCAGGAACTGTCCACGCACGGAGAGATAGCGCCGCGGGGGTCCGATGTGTCCAGTCGCCTCGATTGCCAGCAGCTTCACCGGCCCGTCCTTGGGCACCAGCCGATGGATGACCGACGTCGGGATGATCGCGTAGTCGCCCTCGGTCAGTTCGAGCACGCCGAAGGTGGATTCCAGGGTGACCGCCCCGGCCGAGACGTAGAGGCACTCGTCGCCGACCGCGTTGCGGTAGAGCGGCGACGGCTCCGTGGCCTCCACGTAGGAGATCCGCACGTCGTCGTTGGCCAGCAGGTGCTGCCGCCCGAGCACCGCGTCGGTCTTGTCGCCGGCGATCTTGCCGGTCTGCAGGTGACGCGGCTTGAGCGGCCGGTTCGGCACCCGCGACCAGGCCGGCGGGTCGAAGGGGACCGCCGAGACGATCGCCGTCGGTCGATGACGGTGGTAGAGCAGCGACGAGTCGCTCGAAAAACCCTCCTGTCCCATCAGCTCTTCGGCGAACAGCGAGCCGTCCGGCTGGCGAAACTGGGTGTGGCGCTTCGGCGGAACCTCGCCGACGCGGCGGTAATACGGCATCACGGCCCTCCCAAGCGGAGTGTCCGGATAACGGACGAAGTTGTCCGCCCCGTAAAGCGTCCACTAGATTCGGAAGCCGTGTCAAACGCAGTGCCACCCCTGCTGACCGCCCTGGTCGACGACGCCGCCGTGTTCCCGCCCGGGAGCGCGGCCCTCACCGACGCCGTGCCGGCGCACGCGAACCACCGCGCGGCCTGGTATGCGCCGCTCATCGGCCCGCTGCTGATCCCAGTGGCCGAGCGCGACGCCTTCCGCGCCATCGCCCCGCCGGGGACCGCCGTCGGGCTGGTCGGGGAGCCCGGCGCGGTCGAGGCCGCCCTGGGAGACCTCCCCGACGGCACCTGCCAGATCGAGAGCCCGGTGGCCAAGCGGGGCGAGGAACCGCGCCCCGGCATCGAGCGGCTCGCCGCGCTCATGAGGAAGAGCGAGGAGCCTTGGCAGTGGTACCTCGAGGTGCCGCTCGCCTGGGGCCTGATGTCCGCGCTCGACCTCGTCGCGGCGCTGCGCGCCGAGGGCCTGCCCATCGCCGCCAAGTTCCGCACCGGCGGCCTCGCCGCGGAGCTCTTCCCGACGCCGGTGGAGCTCGCGGCCGTCATCTGCGCCTGCCGCGACCGCGACCTGCCGTTCAAGCTCACCGCCGGCCTGCACCACGCGGTGCGCCACACCGACGCCGAGACCGGCCTGGTCCACCACGGCTTCCTCAACATCCTGGCCGCGGTGCTCGCCGCCGCCGACGGCGCCGAGCCCGCCGACCTGGCCGGCGTGCTGTCCGTCACCGAGCCCTATCCGCTGGCCGAGCGCGTCCGCCCGGCCCTGGACCGCGAGCGGCCCCTGTGGGTGGCGTTCGGCAGCTGCAGCGTCCAGGACCCGGTGGCCGACCTCGTCGCCCTGGGCCTGCTGGAGCGACCCCGCCGGACCCCGGGCCTGTCGACCGCGGCGGGTTCCGCATCGGACGGTGTCGCATGAGCGCGGCGGGCTGGCTGGAGCTGGCGCACGACGATCCGTTCGGGGTGCACAACCTGCCGTACTGCGCGTTCGGGCAGGAGCGGCTCCGGGGGACCGGGGTGCGGATCGGGGACCGCATCCTCAACCTGGCCGCGGCCGAGGAGCGGGGGCTGGTCGACGCGGGCGGCGCGTTCCTCGGGCAGGGCACGCTCAACCGGTTCATGAGCGCCGGCCGGCCGGCCTGGGCCCGGGTCCGGGAGCGGCTGACCGAGCTGCTGAGCGCCGGGCGGCACCGGGACGCGGTCGAGCCGCTGCTGCTGCCGATCGCGCAGGTGCGCCTGGGGCTGCCGTTCGAGGTGGCCGACTACGTCGACTTCTACTCCTCGCAGGAGCATGCGACCAACCTCGGCCGCCTGTTCCGCCCCGGCGGGGAGCCGCTGCTGCCGAACTGGAAGCACCTGCCGGTCGGGTACCACGGGCGGGCCGGCACGGTCGTCGTCTCCGGCACCTACATCCCCCGGCCACACGGCCAGCGCAAGGCGCCCGACGAGGCCGCGCCGACGTTCGGGCCCTCGCAGCGGCTGGACATCGAGGCGGAGGTCGGGTTCGTGGTCGGCGCGCCGTCCGACGGGCCGGTCGCCGTCGACGACTTCCGGGCCCACGTGTTCGGCGCGGTGCTCGTCAACGACTGGTCGGCGCGGGACCTGCAGGCGTGGGAGTACCAGCCGCTGGGCCCGTTCCTGGGCAAGTCCTTCCGCACGTCGATCTCGCCCTGGGTGGTGCCGCTCGACGCGCTCGACGCGGCCCGGGCGGCGGGGCCGGCGCAGGAGCCGGAGGTGCTGCCCTACCTGCGGGCGGCGGAGCACCACGGGTACGACATCGACCTCGAGGTCCGGTGGAACGGCACCGTGGTGTCGCGCCCGCCGTTCGCCGGCCTGTACTGGACCCCCGCCCAGCAGTTGGCCCACATGACGGTGAACGGCGCCTGGGCGCGCACCGGCGACCTGTACGCCTCCGGCACCGTCTCCGGCCCGGACCCCGACCAGACCGGCTCCTTCATCGAGCGCACCTGGAACGGCGCGCGGCCGGTCCGGCTCGACGACGGCACCACCCGCGCGTTCCTGCTCGACGGCGACACGGTGACCATCACCGGCACCGCCCCGGGCCCGGACGGCGTGCGCGTCGGCTTCGGGGAGGTGACCGGCACGATCACCAAGCCCGAGTAACCGGGCCCGCGCCCCGTCGCCGAGCCCGTTCCGCGGAGCCCGAGTCCGAGCCCGAGTCCGAGCCCGTTCGCCGGAGCCCGAGCCCGTTTGGCGGAGCGAGCCCGAGCCCGTTCCGGGGACCCCGAGCCCGAGCCCGTTCCGGGGACCCCGAGCCCCGAGCCCCGAGGCCGAGCCCGAGCCCGTTCCGCGAAGCCCGAGCCCGAGCCTGAACCCGAGCCCGAGCCCGAGCCCCCGAGCCCGAGCCTGTTCGAGTTCGAGTTCGAGCCGCGGGGGAATGCCCCGCGGGGTAGCCCGGAGGCCTCTGAGCGCCGCGCCCGGGGAGTCGTCCCCTACCCGCCGGGGCGAGCGCTCGCATGACACGCCTCGCGATGACACGTGGGGGTGATGTTTGCGTGGCGTTGCCCACGGTTCGATGGGCGAGGCGGCGCGAATCCGGCGGGCGGCGCTGAGCGGAACGTGCGGGCGGGATGGTCACGGAGCGGTGGGAGACGGGTGTGAGTCTTCTGCGGATCGACGGTCGCCGTGAGGGAATCGCGACATGCGCCGGGTATGGTGCCCCGCGGAGGTGGTTATGGGGACGGCTCGGGCGGGGCTGCGCCGGCTGGTGTCGCCGCGTAGCTGGTCGCGGCCGGTGCGCTTCGTGCTCACGGGGCTGCTCGTCCTCGTGGTGACGGCGGCGATGGGGATCACGGCGTACCGGACGTTGAAGCCGGCCGAGACGGTCAGCCGGGCCGACAAGCCGGTGCCGTCGCCGGAGCCGATCAAGGCCATCCAGTACTCGGAGCTGGCGTCGGCGCCGCTGATCGTCGAAGGGCGGCTGCGGGTCTACGCCGAGCAGTGGCGGGTGTTCGCGGACACACCGGTGACGGCGCAGCGGATCAACACGCCGCACTGGTCGTACCGGCGGTGGCCGGCCGAGGTCGTGTCGATGGTCGAGGTCGAGAAGCCGGCCAGCGGGGTCGGGATGTCGGTCGTCATCACCAAGTGGTCGGACGGGGAGATCGTCGCGCTGGACGCCGAGAAGGGCGACATCGTCTGGCAGACGAAGATCGAGCCGGCCGACGGGGAGTCGTTCAAGGGGCGGCGTACCGGGGCGAAGGCCGTGTGGGCGCCCGAGGACCTGTTCGTGTCGGCGTCGGCGGTGGACAAGCAGCCGGTCGTGATCGCGACCGGCAAGGACGTGGTGGAGGGGATCGACCCGGTCAACGGGGACGTCCGGTGGTCGCGGTCGTTCGCGGCCGAGCCCGGGTGCCGGACCAACGACTGGACGAGCGGGGACGCGTACTTCGCCAAGAACACCTGCGCGAAGCCGGCCACGCTGGAGATCTACGACGCGGCCAGCGGGGCCCCGCTCACCACCTGGCGGCCGCCCGGCGCCTCGCTCGGCAGCGACAGCGTCAGCAACTGGTTCGTCGAGCCCACGTCCTGCCAGCTCGGGCGGTCCGGCTGCGCGCTGTTCAAGGCCGCGCCGACCGGGGACGTCGTGACGTACACCGACGCGGCCTCCGGCGTGGGGAACATCACGCCGGCGTACTGGTCGTTCGGGGCCGACCACGTGGTCAAGCCGGAGCCGATCGCGGACAAGGACACCGTGGTGGTGGTCGGGGACGTGATCGCGCAGGAGATGACCGGGGGGTACATCTGGGCCTTCTCCCGCGCGACCGGCAAGCGGATGTGGATGTCGGAGGTCGCCGGGAAGCTCATCGGCGCCGACCAGCGCAACGTCTACGTGATCAACAGGGAGTACCAGCTGCTGGTGCTCAACCTGGAGACCGGGGCGGTCACGTCGAGCACCGAGCTGCGCATCCGGCCCGCGGACCGGTTCGTCTTCAACCTGTACTACCTGCACGCGGGGTACCTGGTGATCGAGCGGCTGCAGAGCACCAAGGAGTCGGAGATCGACGACCGGTACTACTTCAGCCAGGACACCGTCGTGCTCGTGGGCATCGGGTAAGCCCGGATCGGCTCAGCCCTACAGGATCACGCTCAGGAAGGCGTCGTTCTCCTCCGGCGTGCCGATCGTGACCCGCACGCCGTCGCCCTGGAAGGCGCGCACGATCACGCCCGCCTGCTCGCAGGCGGCGGCGAACTCGGCGGAGCGGTCGCCCAGCGGCAGCCAGAAGAAGTTCGCCTGGGTCTCCGGCACGTCGGGGTACACCTTCCGGACCGCGTCGACCACCCGGGTCCGCTCGGCGACGACCAGGTCGACCCGCCGGCGCATCTCGGGCTCCGCCTCGAGCGCGGCGAGCGCGGCGGCCTGACCGGCCAGCGAGGTGGAGAACGGCGTGATGACCTTGCGCACGGCCGCGGCCACCTCGGGCGCGCCGATCAGGTACCCGACGCGCAGGCCGGCCAGCCCCCACGCCTTCGACAGGGTGCGCAGGACGACGACGTTGGGGCGGTCGCCGTACTCCACCAGCCCGTCGGGCACGGCGGGGTCGGTGACGAACTCGCGGTACGCCTCGTCCAACGCCACCAGCACGTTGCCCGGCACCTTGTCGAGGAACGCGTCGAGCTCGGCCTTGCGCACCGCCGTGCCGGTCGGGTTGTTCGGGTTGCACACGATGACCAGCCGGGTGCGATCCGTGATCGCGACCGCCATCGCGTCCAGGTCGTGGCCGTGCGTCACGGTGTTCGGCACCCGGACGCTGGTCGCCGCGGTGGTGGCGCCGATGATGGGGTACGCCTCGAAGGAACGCCACGCGTATACCGCCTCGTCGCCGGGCAGGCAGGTCACGCGGAACAGGTGCTCGAAGAGCGCGACCGAGCCGCAGCCGGTGGCGACCCGCTCCGGGTCGACGCCGAGGCGCTCGGCCAGCCGCCCGCGCAGCTCGGTGACGCCCATGTCGGGGTACCGGTGCGCGCCCGCGACGGCCGCGGTCACCGCCTCCACGACGCCGGGCAACGGACCGTAGGGCACCTCGTTGCTGGCCAGCTTGATCGCGCCCGGCACCGAGCGGCCGGGGACGTAGGGGGGAAGGGCGTCGAGGTCGGGGCGGGTGAGGCTCATGGCTGTTCTCCGGCGTTGGTGGACTCTGTGGTGGAAGGCGCGGTGCCGTCGGCGGCGACCACGACGGTGCCGGCCGAGCGGTCGTGGAAGGCCCGGCGCAGCGGCCAGTCGATCACGGGCGAGAGGCTGTCGACGAACTGCAGCAGGAAGCCGACGCCACAGGTCCACAGCAGCACGGACAGGCCCAGCGGGTTCCAGCGCCGGATCGCCCGGCCGAAGCCGATCGGCTGCTCGCTTTCCAGGCCGACGACCTTGATCTTGAGCAGCCACTTGCCGAGCGTCTGGCCGCTGTTGGCGGTGGCCGGCACCTCGTAGGCGAACCACACCGCGGCGATGAGGACCAGGATCACCACGAGCAGGGAACTGCCCCGCTCGGAGGTGGCCAGGTCGCCCATCGGCTCGTTGGCCATCGACCGGCGCCAGATCTCGGCCATGACCGGGCCGACGTCCTTGACGTACTGGTAGATGAACCAGCCGGTGATCACCAGGTTGAGGACCGCGACCGCGACGATGTCGATGAGCCGGGCGAGTAGCCGGGCGCCCAGCGACGCGACGGCGTGCCCGTGCGGGCGCGCCACCGGCTGCGCGGCCTGCGGCGGCAGGAGCACCTGCACCGCGCCCGCCGGCAGGTTGCCCTGGGGCAGCAGCCCGGGTGGCAGCGGCGTGCCCGGCGGCAGGACGATCGCGCCCGGCGGCAGCTGTCCGGGCGGGAAGCCGCCCGGCGGGATCGGCGTGCCCGGCGGCAGCACCACCGCGCCCTGTGGCAGGGGGGCACCGGGCGTGGTGACGACCGGGCCCGGTCCGGCGGCCGGCGCGGGCGCGACGGGCGGCGCGGGCGCAGGGGCGGCCGGCGGCTCCGCCGGGGCCGGCTCGGACGCCGGGACCGGCTCGCCGATCCAGCCCTCGCCGTCCCAGTACCGCTGGACGTCGGGATCCGCAGGGTCCTTGTACCACCCGGGCGCTGTCACGCCGCCTCCGCCTTCGTCATGCTCATCCGGCCTTCACCACTATGGTGCCCGCTGCCTTGTCGTGCAGGCACTGCTGGTAGGGCTTGTCCCACAGCAGCCACAGGTTGTCGACCCAGGAGAAGAACGGCACGACGATGCCGACCGCGAACTGCACCGCCCAGCGCTTGAGCAGCACCCCGCGGTCGACGGGAAGGGCTGGGTTGTCGGTGCGGATGATCTGCAGCTTCATCGCCCGCTTGCCCCACGTGATGCCGGTCCGGCCGAACATCTCCACGTGGTACACGTACACCACGGCGACGATGGCCAGGATGTAGCCCAGCTCGATCAGCAGCGGCACGCCGATGAAGACACTCGCGTTTGTGGAGTTGTTGGAGGCCGCGCTGGCGATCACCGCGATGATGCCGATGAACACCGGGATGGCCAGCACGAGGTTGACGGCGAAGAGCACCGCGGCGTCGATCAGGTACGCCACGAACCGGTCGCCGAAGTTCGCCAGCGGCATGCCGTTGGGCGCCCGCGGCACGAACATGCCGGGTGGCGGCACGGAGTACTGGCCCTGTGGATAACCCGGTGGATAACCGGGCGGGAGCTGTGGATTCTGTGGATAACCCTGTTGATAACCCTGTGGGGCGGGTGGCGGCCCGTAATTCGGGACACCACCCGGCTGCGGCTGACCCGGATACGTCACCCGAACAGTGTTACAGGTTCCCGCGAAGTTCCTGCTCGCGCTCGATCGCCTCGAAGAGTGCCTTGAAGTTGCCCTTGCCGAAGCCGAGCGAGCCGTGCCGCTCGATCAGCTCGAAGAACACCGTCGGGCGGTCCTGGACCGGCTTGGTGAAGATCTGCAGCAGGTAGCCGTCCTCGTCGCGGTCGACCAGGATGCCGCGTGACTTGAGCTCCTCGATCGGCGCGCGCACCTGCCCGATGCGAGCGCGCAGCTCGGGGTCGTCGTAGTAGGAGTCCGGCGTGACCAGGAACTCGACGCCGGCCGCGGTCATCTCGTCGACCGTGCGCAGGATGTCGTTGGTGGCCAGCGCGATGTGCTGGGCGCCCGGGCCGCCGTAGAACTCCAGGTACTCGTCGATCTGCGACTTCTTGCGCGAGACGGCCGGCTCGTTGAGCGGGAACTTGACCTTGCGGGTGCCGTTGGCCACGACCTTGCTCATGAGGGCCGAGTACTCGGTGGCGATGTCGTCGCCGACGAACTCGGCCATGTTGCTGAAGCCCATGACCCGGCGGTAGAACTCGACCCACTCGTCCATGTGGCCCAGTTCCACGTTGCCCACGACGTGGTCGACGGCCTGGAAGTAGCGGCGGGCCGGCGGCGCCACGATCGGGCCGCGGGCGACGAAGCCGGGCAGGAACGGCCCGGTGTACCGGGACCGGTCGACGAGGGTGTGACGGGTCTCGCCGTAGGTCGCCACGGCGGCCTGGCGCACGACGCCGTGCTCGTCCTCGACGTCGTGGGGCTCCTCCAGGCCGATGGCACCCTGGCGGATCGCGTAGGCGTAGGCGGTGTCGACGTCGGGGCACTCGAGCGCGATGTCGGCGATGCCGTCGCCGTGCCGCTCGTAGTGCTGGGTCGCCGGGGCCTGCCGGTGCACGCCGCCGACGAGCACGAAGACGGCCGAGCCGGCCTTGAGGACGTACTCCGCGTGGTCGCGGTAGCCCTGCTCCGGCCCGCGATAGGCGATCAGCGACATGCCGAAGGCGGTCGAGTAGTAGTGCGCGGCCTGCTTCGCGTTGCCGACGTAGAACCGGACGTGATCGAGCCCGGTGAGCGGGAACGGGTCGTGGGACGCGTCGTGCTCGACGGCCCCGATGAGCTCGCTGAGGTCTTCGATAGCGCGGGTCATACGACCAGCCTGGCCGCCGGTTCCGAGGTTGGGCAAGGAACGCTGTTTCGCATGGTCAAGTTGCACATTTCGTGCCCCGATTAGGGTGTACTGGTGAGCAAGGTGACCAGTGCAATCGACTCTCTCGATGCACGGCTGATCGCGCTGCTGGCGGCCGAGCCGCGCATCGGCGTGCTGGAGTGCTCCCGGCGCCTGCGGGTGGCCCGGGGCACCGTGCAGGCCCGGCTCGACCGGCTCGCGGACCGGGGGGTGATCCGCGGACACGGGCCGGACATCGACCCGGCGGCGCTGGGCTACGGGGTGACCGCGTTCGTGACCCTCGAGATCCGGCAGCGGTTCGGGCACGACCCGGTGGCGGCGCATCTCGCGGAGATCCCGGAGGTGCTGGAGGTGCACACGATCACCGGCTCCGGCGACCTGCTCTGCCGGATGGTGGCGCGCTCCAACGCCGACCTGCAGCGGGTCATCGACCGGGTGATGAGCCACGAGAGCATCGTGCGCTCCTCGACGATCATCGCCCTGGCCGAGCAGATCTCCTATCGAGTCCTGCCGCTGGTCGAAGCGGCGGCCACGCAATAAGCGGCGAGCGTTCGGATATGTCGCACGCCCACGTAAGGGTGAATCCGGTCGACACGGGCAAAAGCGGCCATCCATCGACGTATCCTGCCGCGGCGCTACGCTGCCGGTCGTGGCTAGGGGAGCGGTCCGCAACTTCGAGACGGCGCTCGGCGCGATCGGCGTGCTGGCGCTGATCATCACGGGCATCCTGGTCACCGGCTGGAACCCGATTCCCAAGGTCACCGACTGGTGGGAGAAGGTCGCCTCCAGCGCGGGCCAGCTCTCGACCCCCGAGACCGCCTGGACCGAGCGGGTCGGCGGCCAGCCCCTCTCCGCCGTCATCGCCGGCGACACCGTCCTGGTCAACATGCGCGGCACGGTCGAGGCCCGGTCCCTCAGCGCCGGGACCATGCTCTGGCAGCGCGAGGCCGACTGGGCCGGGGTGGCCGGCGACGGGGGCGCGGCGGTGGCGATCGTCGGGCGGCGCGGCGCCGGGCTCGTGGCGCTCGACCCCAGCAGCGGCGCCGAGCGCTGGAAGGACAAGGACGCCGTCGGGGCGTGGACCTTCCGCGAGAACGTCCTCACCATCGCCTGCGGTGGCCTGACGGACTGCACCCTGAGCGCCCGGGCGCCGCGCGACGGCGCGCAGTCCTGGAAGCTCACGCTGCCGGGCATCGGGCGGGTGCTCAACGGCATCAACAGCGACCTGCTCGGCACCGACGTGAGGGCCGAGGCCTACCGGGACGCGATCGGCGCCATGCCCGGGGCCATCCCGGCGATGCTGGGCTTCCCGGTCGAGCAGAAGGTCAAGGTCGTCGACACTCTGCGCGGCAAGCTGCTGCGCGAGGAGGAGCCGACGAACACCAGCCGCGTGGTGGTGGCCGGCGGGCGGGTGCTGGTCTCCAGCGCCGTGCCGAAGGACGGCCACTGCCGGTACAGCCTCGAGGCCCGCGACCCGGGCACCGGCAAGACGCTGTGGAAGAAGGACGGCTACGACCTTCGCACCGCGTCCGGGGCGGGCTGCGAGCAGCGCCGCGACCCGGCCGGCGCCGACACCGTGCTGGTGGCGACCCGCGGCGACAACCGCGAGGTGTTCCTCTCCCCGCGCGACGGGCGCGAGATGTGGGCCGGCGCCGACGGCGACGAGATCGTGGCGGCCGACGGCCAGTACGGCCTCGTGCGCACCGACGGCGGCAAGACCCTGGCGGTCGTCGGCTTCGACAAGGGCGGCCGCCTGTGGCAGCAGACGATCCCCGACAAGGCCGACGTGGCCCTCTCGCGGTACGCGGTGCTCGTGCGCGACTCCCGCGAGGGCCGGCTGATCGCCTACAGCCCCAGCGGCGGCACCAAGCTGCTCGACGCGAAGACCACCGCCGACGTCATCGGGGTCGGCGAGCACGGGCTGATGATCGGCCGGGGCCGGACGATCGGCTATCTGCGGTACACCTAAATGAACCGATAGGTGGTGGTGAGCCGCCCTTCGGCGAAGAGGTGGTAGGCGATCGCCACCGGGCCGTCGCGGTCCAGGTCGCCGCCGTCGACCTCCCACGGCATGATCAGCGTCGAGGCCACGGCCGGGGCGATGAACACCGGCACGCCCGCGAACGTGGTGACCGTGGCCGTGTGGAAATGGCCGCACAGGATGGCCAGGACGTTCGGGTGCCGGGCGATGACCTCGGCGAGACGCTCCTCGCCGAACTGGCGGGCCTTGTCGGCGTACGGGTGGCCGACCCCGACCGGCGGGTGGTGGAAGCACACGAGCGCCGGGTCGGTGCCGGCCAGCGCGCCGTCGAGCCACTCCAGCGTCGCGTCCTCCACGAGCCCGTCGCCCCGGCCCGGGATGGTCGAGTCGACGAGCGCCAGCAGCAGGTCCCCGACCCGCTCGGTGCGGTTCAGCGGCCCCAGGCCGGCCGCCACGAAGGGCTCCCGCTTGTCGTGATTTCCCGGAAGGTGCAGCAGCGGTACGCCGAGCCGCTCGAAGACCTTCAGGCCGGCGTACTCGTCGGGCTCGCCGTGGTCGGCCAGGTCCCCCGTGAGCAGCACGGCGTCCACCGGCCGGTGCAGTCCGGCGAGGTGCTCGACGACCCGGTCGACCCGCTCGGCGCTGCGGGGCGTGCCGTCGAGGTGGGTGTCGCTGACGTGCGCGATGAGCGTCATGGACCGACGCTATTGGGGGGCGTCAAGCGGTACAACGGCCAATCAGATATCAGCGGTGTTCCATGATCAGCGCGAAGGAGGTGTGGGGCGCGAGGGCCTCGTAGCCGTGCGCGACATCGCCGGCGAAGGACGCGTAGTCGTGCACGTCGAGGTCGACCGGGGAGTCCTCGGGGCCGACCCGGAGGCGGCCGCTGACCATGACCACGTGCTCGATCGTGCCGGCCAGATGGGCGTCGGCCTTGCGGGCGCCGACCGGCTCCACGCGCATGAGGTAGATGTCGCGGCGCACCCCCGGCGGGCAGGTGGCCAGCAGCGTGCCCACGAAGTCGGCCTGCTCGGACCTGACCGTCGGTCCCTCGCCGGCCCGGATCACCCGCGGCGCGGTCGGCGGCGGCTCGACCAGCCGGCTGAACGGCACGTTGAGCGCGACGGCGAGGGCCCACAGGGTCTCGATGTTCGGGTTGCCGGCCCCCGACTCGAGCTGGCTGAGCGTGGACTTGGCGATCCCGGCGCGCTTGGCCACCTCGCTCAGCGACAGCTTCTCGCGCTCCCGCTCCCGGCGGAGGGCGGCGGCGATGAGGTCGATCGGGGGCTTGTTGGGATGCATCCTCGTCCTGTTCGGTGCGTCGAACGATGTATTCGGCTTGACGAACGCTCCGGCCTGGGTCCAGCATACCGAACTATGCGTTCGATTCTCCGAACAGATCCGATCGCCCGCGACGTGATGGCGTTGTGCGCGGCCGCCGTGGTCGTCGGGCTGTCGTTCGGCGCGATCGCCTCCGCCGCGGGCGTGCCGCTGGCCCAGATCATGGTCATGAACGCGTTCGTCTACGCCGGGGGCGCCCAGTTCCTCGCGGTCGGCCTGGCCGGCGCGGGGGCCACCGCGGTCGCGATCATCGCGGCCGGCCTGCTGCTCAACGCGCGGCACCTGCCGTTCGGCCTGGCGATCGGCAACGAGGTGCTCGGCGCCTCCCGCTGGTCCCGGCTGTTCGGCAGCCACGTGATGACCGACGAGTCGGTCGCCTTCGCCCTGGCCCAGGAGGATCCGCTGCGCCGGCGCCGGGCGTACTGGATGACCGGCATCGCGCTGTTTCTGACCTGGAACGTCGCGGCCTTCGTCGGCGCGGTCGTCGGCTCCGCGCTGGGCGACCCGGACACGTTCGGCATCGACGCCGCGTTCCCGGCCGCGCTGCTGGCCCTGACGCTGCCCTCGCTCAAGGACCGCGCGTCGACCCTGGTCGCCCTCGGCGGCGCGGCGCTCGCGCTGCTCAGCACCCCGTTCCTGCCCGCGGGCCTGCCCGTGCTCGTGGCCCTGCTCGCGCTCGTCCTCGGAAGGTCCTCGAAACTCGTCCCCGGGAGGCGCTCGTCATGAGCTGGATCGCGATCATCGCGCTGGCCCTCGGCACCTACGCCTTCCGTTTCGCGGGGCCCGTCCTGCGCGACCGGATCTCGGTGTCGGAGGGGGTCCGGCGGTACCTCACGCTCGCCGCCGTCGCCCTGCTGGCCGCCCTCATCGGCACCGCCGCCCTGCTGGACGGCACGCACTTCGTGGGCCTCGCGCGGCCCGCGGGCGTGCTGGTCGGTGCCGTGCTGGCCTGGCGCAAGGCCCCGTTCGTCGTCGTTGTGGTGGCCGCGGCACTGACGGCGGCCCTGCTCAGGGTGGCGGGCGTCGAGTAATACAGTCGGGGTCATGCCCGAATTCGCGTTCTCCCCGCTGCTGCCACTCGGACCCGACAACACCGAATACCGCTTGGTCACCAGCGACGGGGTCGGCCGCGACGGGCGGTTCCTGACGGTCGAGCCGGAGGCGCTCACCCGCCTGACCGACGAGGCCATGCACGACATCGCGCACTTCCTGCGCCCCGCACACCTCACCCAGCTGCGCTCGATCATCGACGACCCGCAGGCCTCGCCGAACGACCGCTTCGTCGCCCTCGACCTGCTGCGCAACGCCAACATCGCCGCGGGCGGCGTGCTGCCGATGTGCCAGGACACCGGCACCGCGATCGTCATGGGCAAGCGCGGCCGCTTCGTGCTCACCGACGGCCGCGACGAGGAGGCCATCGCGCGGGGCGTGTTCGACGCCTACACGCGGCTGAACCTGCGGTACTCGCAGCTGGCCCCGCTGACCATGTGGGACGAGAAGAACACGGGCTCCAACCTGCCGGCGCAGGTCGAGCTGTACGCCGAGGGCGACGACGCCTACAAGTTCCTCTTCATGGCCAAGGGCGGCGGCTCGGCCAACAAGAGCTACCTGTACCAGGAGACGAAGGCCCTGCTCAACCCGACGAGGATGATGCAGTTCCTGGAGGAGAAGCTGCGCCTCATCGGTACCGCGGCCTGCCCGCCGTACCACCTGGCCGTCGTCATCGGCGGCACCTCGGCCGAGCACGCGCTGAAGACGGCCAAGCTGGCCTCGGCCAAGTACCTGGACACCCTCCCCACCGAGGGCTCCCCGGTCGGCCACGGCTTCCGCGACCTCGAGCTGGAGGCCCAGGTGCTCCAGCTGACCCGCGAGTTCGGCATCGGCGCCCAGTTCGGCGGCCGCTACTTCTGCCACGACGTGCGCGTCGTGCGCCTCCCGCGCCACGGCGCCTCCTGCCCCGTCGCCATCGCCGTGTCCTGCTCCGCCGACCGCCAGGCCGTCGGCAAGATCAACGAGAGCGGCATCTGGCTGGAGCAGCTGGAGCGCGACCCGGCCCGCTTCCTGCCCGACGTCACCGACGAGCACCTCGACGACAACGTGGTCACCGTCGACCTGAACCGCCCGATGTCCGAGATCCGCGCCCAGCTCTCCGCCCTGCCGGTCAAGACCCGCCTCTCCCTGACCGGCCCCCTGGTCGTCGCCCGCGACATCGCCCACGCCAAGATCGCCGAGCGCCTGGACGCGGGCGAGCCGATGCCCGCCTACCTGCGCGACCACGCCGTCTACTACGCCGGCCCGGCCAAGACCCCGGAGGGCTACGCGTCGGGCTCCTTCGGCCCGACCACGGCCGGCCGCATGGACGCCTACGTCGAGAAGTTCCAGGCCGCCGGCGGCTCCCTGGTCATGCTGGCCAAGGGCAACCGATCCAAGCAGGTGACCGACGCCTGCCGCAGCCACGGCGGCTTCTACCTCGGCTCGATCGGCGGCCCGGCGGCCCGCCTGGCCCAGGACTGCATCAAGCACGTCGAGGTCATCGAGTACCCGGAGCTGGGCATGGAGGCCGTCTGGAAGATCGACGTGGTCGACTTCCCGGCCTTCATCGTCGTCGACGACAAGGGCAACGACTTCTTCGCCGAGGTCACCAAGCCGGTCCTGACCGTCGGCCGCCGCTAGACGTACCGCACGGCATTCGGGTGCGCGGACTCCGCACACCCGATGCCGCCGGCGGACCTGCGCCGCCACGCCGGCGCCCGGTAGCCGATCACCTCGACAGGAGCGTGCCGCCCCAGTAGCAGAGGCAGGCGACCACGCCGGCGGCGAGCATGACCAAGATCAGGCATGCGACGCCCGCATCCTCACCCGACCCGCTTCCCTCGCACTCTGGGCATATGTCGGCGGGAATGACCCATCCGGGCGGGCCTAAGTCGTGGGGAAAGAGCCGGCCTCTGCCACCGCAGCGGTCGCATTCGCGCGACTCGCGGTCCGGCGGTCCCTCGCTCACGCGGCGCCCCCGATCGAAGCCGGTTGGGGACCACGCTGCTCCGTGGCGCACGCGGAATGCATCGGCCGTCCGCTCAGTGCGGCCCGGCTGGTCGCGGCGGGTGGGCCGTGCGGCGCCGAAGTCCGGGTCGCGAGTCGCCATCGTCACGCAGCGATGCGCCTCGATCACCGGTAGCATTCGTCGGGTGGGCGGGCGTGGGCCGTGGGACTGGCTGGAGCGCTATGCCGCGCGGCGCGACGGGGTGGGCGGCGTGCTCGTCTCGTGGGTGTTCATGGTTGCCGCCCTCGTCGCCGCCGTGTGTGCCGTCAGGCTCCACTCGGCGGTGCTGGGCTACGTCGCCGCGGTGCTCGTCATCGCGTTGTGCTGGCGGCGGTACTTCCGCGGGCACTGGTAGCGACGGCCGGCAGTTCGGGATGAATCGCGGAAAACCGGTGATAACGGAGAAGTCGGCGGCGAATTTGTACCGCCGCCGAACCCCGTGACGTTCCGTGAGTCGATATCAACGGAACGAAATATTTCAGGGGCCGCACACGTCATTGGGTGCAGCCCCTCACCGAACGATTCGCCCGCGCGACCGAAATATCCCCGTTCGTCCGGAGCAAGCGAGACCTTCGATTGAGTAGAACCAACCGCAGGTCCTGAGCAAAAGCTCGGCAAACTCTGGACGCATTCCGGCACGCGCATGCGCTCCGCTGAAAAAGGGTCGCCGCCCATGCTCTTTCGACGCTCTCATCTGACTACCATCGGGTATTCGAGCGTGCAGCTTCGAGGGGAGGCGGCGGCCGCACAGAGGGTGAGTATGCGCGATTCGACCCGATTTTCGATCTTGGGACCGGTGCAGATTCGGACGCCGGTTACCGAGATCACGGTCGCGGCTCCGCGTGAGCGGGTTCTGCTCGCGCTGCTGTTGCTGCGCGAGGGCCAGCTCGTGCCCGTGCAGCAGGTCATCGCTGCCCTGTGGGACACCAGCCCGCCGCCGACCGCGCGGGCCCAGGTGCACAGCTGCGTGTCGCGGCTGCGCCAGCTGCTGCGCAAGGCCGGGCTGCCGGAGGACCTGGTGGTCACCGAGCCGGCCGGGTACCGCATCAAGGTCGGCCCCGACGACCTCGACGCCGCCCTGTTCGCAGCCCGGGTCGAGCGCGGGCGGGCCGCCTCGGCCGACGGCGACCTGCCCCGCGGGCGCGACGAGCTGCGGGCCGCGCTGGCGCTGTGGCGCGGCCGGCCGCTGACCGACGTCGACTCCGACGTGGTCCGGGCCGCGGCCGCGCACCTCGAGGAGCAGTGGACCGCCGCCATGGCCTTCTGCCTCGACCTGGAGCTGCAGCTCGACCTGGCCGAGGAGATCCTGGCCGAGGTCGCCGACCTGGTCGAGCGCTACCCGCACCACGAGCAGTTCCGCGGTCACCTGATGACCGCGCTGGCCCGCACCGGCCGGCGGGCCGACGCGCTGGCCGTGTTCCGCCGCGGCCGGGCGCTGCTGGCCGAGGAGCTCGGCATCGAGCCCGGGACCGAGCTGGTCGAGCTGCACCGGCGCATCCTCAACGGCGACGCCGAGCTGCTGCTGCCCCAGCCGGCGCGGGCGCTGGGCCGGCGGGCCGCCCGCTGCCTGCCCCGCGACGTGGCCGACTTCGCCGGCCGCGCCGAGCTGGTCAGGCGGCTGGTCGGGCAGCTGCGCGACGAGCGGCGCGAGGTCATCGCGATCGACGGCATGGCCGGCACCGGCAAGACCACGCTCGCCGTGCGGGTCGCGCACGCCGCCGCCGAGCGCTACCCCGACGGCCAGCTGTACCTCGACCTGCGCGGCCACAGCGACCGCTCACCGCTCGACCCGGGTGAGGCCCTCGGCGCCCTGCTGCGCCAGCTCGGGGCGGCGGCCGAGCAGGTGCCGCCCGGCCTCGACGACCGCGCCGTGCTGTGGCGCACCGAGCTCGCCGACCGGCAGGTGCTGGTGCTGCTGGACAACGCCCTCGACACCGCCCAGGTGCTGCCGATGCTGCCCGGCACCGCGCACACCGGCGTGGTCATCACCAGCCGCCGGCGACTCGGCGGCCTCGACGGGGCGCAGACGGTCTCCCTCGACGTGCTCCCGCTGGACGACGCCGTCGAGCTGCTGCGCCGGACCGTGGGGGAGCGCGCGTACGCGGACCCGGGCTGCACGATCGAGGTGGCCGAGCTGTGCGGGCGGCTCCCGCTGGCCGTCCGGCTGGCCGGCGCCCGCCTGCAGCACCGGCCGACCTGGACGGTCGCGGACCTGGCCGCGCGGCTGCGCATCGCCGACCGGCGCCTGGGCGAGCTCGCCGTCGACGGGCGCACGGTGGCGGCCGCGTTCACGCTGTCGTTCCAGCATTTGGCCGTACCGCTGCAGAAGCTTTTCGCGGTTCTGGGTCTTCACCCACCGGGCGACTTCGAGCCCGCGGCGGCCGCGGCGCTGGCCGGGATGGCCGTCGACGAGACCGAGGAGCTGCTGGAGGAGCTCGTCGACGTGCACCTGGTCGAGTCGCCGGCGGCCGGGCGGTACCGGCTGCACGACCTCCTGCGAGACTACGCGGCCCGGCTCGCCCCACCCGACGCCGACGCTGTTGAGCGACTGCTCGACCACTATCTGTACGCGGTGATCTCCGCTACCCGGTTCATGGAGCTCTCCGACGCCCGCTCGGTGCTGCGCCTGGAGACCCCGCCGCCGACCGCGCCGGTCTTCGCCAGCCCGCCGGAGGGCCGCCGCTGGCTGGAGCGGGAGCTGCCCAACGTCCTCGGCGTCACCCGCCTGGCCGCCGACGCCAGCCGCCACCGGCACACCTGCCTGCTCACCCGTGCGGTGTCGCCGTTTCTGTTCGGCTTCGGCTTCGGCGAGCACCAGCTCGACCTGTACGAGCGCGCGATCGCGGCGGCCATGGCCCTCGCCGACGCCGAGCTGGAGGCGGAGTCGCGCAACTACCTGGCCGCCGTGTACTTCCGGATGGGCCGCCTCACCGACGCCCTCACCACGCTGCACGCGGTCATCCGCATCGCCGAGCGGGGGAACATGCCGCGGCTGGTCGGCACCGCGCTGACCAACCTGGCCATGCTGCACGTCCGCCTGGGCCAGTACCCGGAGGCCCTGGCCTCGGCCGAGGCGGCCGCCGCGCTGCGCCTGGACGAGGTGCCCCCGATCCTGCAGTTCAAGCTGCACAGCACGATGGCCATCGTGTACACCCAGGCCGGCAACTACCAGCAGGCGCTGGCCGCCAACCGGCTCGGCCTGGCCGTGGCCCGGCGCATCGACGACCTCCGGATCATGGCCATCATGATCGGCGAGCTCGGCCTGGTGCACCTGCACCTGGGCCACCTCACCACGGCGACCGCCCTGCTGCGCCGCGCGCTCGTGCTCAAGCGGGACACGGTCAACCAGTACGGCACCGCCGAGACGCTGAGCAAGCTCGGCACCGCCTACCGCCTGAGCGGCCGCCTGACCGACGCGATCGCCTGCCAGCGCGCGGCCCGCGACCAGATGGAGCACGTCGCCGACGTCTCCGGCCAGTGCCTGACCGCCAACGACCTGGCCCTCACGCTGCGCGCGGCCGGCCGCCCCGACGAGGCCCTGCGGCTCAGCCGCGAGGCCTACGCCAAGTCCTCCCGCATCGGCGACCTCTACGAGAAGGCCCGCGCCCTGGTCGGCCTGGGCCGGATGGACGAGGCCGTGGCGCTGTTCACCTCGATGGGAGCGACGGACCTCACCGCCCTTACACGGTGACATTCGGGGCATATTTGCTTCATGGAGTACCGCGTGGAGCACGACACGATGGGCGAGGTGCGCGTCCCCGCCGAGGCCCTGTGGCGGGCCCAGACCCAACGGGCGGTGGAGAACTTCCCGATCTCGGGCCGGCGACTGCCCCCGGCCCTGATCCGCGCCCTGGCCCGGATCAAGGCGGCCGCCGCCGCGGTCAACGGCGAGCTGGGCGTCGTCGAGCCGGACGTCGCGGCCGCGATCGGCGCCGCCGCCGACCGGGTGGCCGCGGGTGAGGCCGACGACCAGTTCCCGATCGACGTCTTCCAGACCGGCTCGGGCACCTCGACCAACATGAACGTCAACGAGGTCGTCGCCACCCTGGCCAGCCGCGCGCTGGACCGCCCGGTGCACCCGAACGACCACGTGAACGCGTCGCAGTCGTCCAACGACGTCTTCCCGACGGCCATCCACGTCGCCGCCGCCGCGGAGCTGGCGACCTCGCTCAGCCCCGCGCTGCTGTTCCTGGCGGAGGCGCTGCAGCGCAAGGCCGAGGAGTTCGCCGGCGTGGTCAAGGCGGGCCGCACTCACCTCATGGACGCCACCCCGGTCACCCTCGGCCAGGAGTTCTCCGGCTACGCGGCCCAGGTGCGCTACGGCGCCGACCGCATCGCCGCCGTCCTGCCCCGGGTGGCCGAGCTGCCCCTGGGCGGCACCGCGGTGGGCACCGGCCTGAACACCCCGCCCGGCTTCGCGCCCCGGGTCGTGGCCCGCCTCGCCGAGGCGACCGGCCTGCCGCTCACCGAGGCCCGCAACCACTTCGAGGCACAGGGCGCCCGCGACGCATTGGTCGAGGCCTCGGGTGTACTGCGAACCATCGCCGCCGGCCTGTACAAGATCGCCAACGACATCCGCTGGATGGGCTCGGGTCCGCGCGCCGGCCTTCGCGAGCTGGCCATCCCCGACCTCCAGCCCGGCTCCTCGATCATGCCCGGCAAGGTCAACCCGGTCATCCCCGAGGCCGTGCGCCAGGTCGTCGCGCAGGTCATCGGCAACGACGCCGCGGTCGCCTTCGCCGGCACCCAGGGCGACTTCGAGCTCAACGTGATGCTCCCGGTGATCGCCGACAACCTGCTGGAGTCCATCGCCCTGCTGTCGAGCGTGGCCCGCCTGTTCGCCCGGCGCTGCATCGACGGCCTGGCCGCCAACGAGGAGATTCTGGCGGCGTACGCGGCCGGCTCCCCCTCGATCGTCACCCCCTTGAACCGCCACCTGGGCTACGAGGAGGCCGCCGCCGTCGCCAAGCAGGCCCTGCGCGAGAACAAGACGATCCGCGAGGTCGTCGTCGAGCGCGGCCACGTCGAGCGCGGCACCTTGAGCGAACAGGAGCTGGACGAGGCCCTCGATCTGCTGCGCATGGCGGGTGGCACGTTTCCGGGAGCACAGTAGATCCCCGTCTCCCTAATGTTTCTGGCAACGGAACACGAACATTTTCAAGGGAGACATAGAGATGAGTGACATGGACTACGGGCAGTACGAGGCCGGCCAGGAGTCGCAGAGCCTCGACCAGCTGCACCAGGCCGAGGGTTCGGAGGCCGACTACAACAACCAGTTCGGCGTCTACGAGCAGGACCACTCGGCGGCCGAGTCGACCGCCTACCAGCACGGCACGCACGTGGCGTTCGACCAGGGCCCCTCGGTGCACTACGAGGCCGACGAGTACACGAACTACAGCCACGACGCGTCCGAGGACGACCACGTCTTCGCCGCCGAGGGCTCCGAGTCGGCCCACCAGGCCCAGTTCTCCGAGCTCGACGCCCTGTCGCAGCGCATGGACGCCGCCTTCGCCCGCGGCACCGCGTTCAGCACCACCGCATGACCCTTTTCCAGCGACCGGCCGTCCCATTTCGGGGCGGCCGGTTTTTTCGCGCCGTCCCGGCTACTGTGCGTTCACATGACGCATCCGCTGCCCGAAGGAACGCCACCGCGCATCTCGTTCAATATCCCGCCCGAGATCGAGGCCGGGGTGTACGCGAACTTCGTCAACCTCTGGCACCAGCCGGACGGTTTCATCCTGGACTTCTCGGTGTTCACCGCACCCCCGGGCCTGGGCGAGGACGACGCGGGAAACCAGTTCGTGCACCTTCCGGCACGGGTCGTCTCGCGCGTTCGAATCCCGCCGCAGCAGGTTTTCGAACTGATGAAGGCGCTGAGCGAGCAGCTGTCCGCCTGGGAACTCGAAACGGGCCGGCAACGCGCCGACCCGGACACCCACTGACGATCGCCCTTTCGGGCGGCGCTGCTCCTCGGCGGCAGCGCCGGACTTCTCGGGGGCAGCGCCGGCCGGATTCGAACCGGCGTCCTTCCGATCCGGAGTCGGACGCGACGACCTCTGCGCTACGGCCCTGCCGACGAGGAGCCTACCGGCGGCCCCTCACTCTTATGTCAGCGTGCAGACTTCTGGGCTTCACACCACAGGGCCACAAGGCTAGACTCTCCTGCCATGGATGAGCTGGTTCCAGGTCAGGTTGGGTTTCGCGACGTTGCTGGTGCGCTGCGCGAGCAGCTCGTCGCGAAGGTCTATCCGCCCGGGGCTCAGCTGCCGAGCGAGGCGAGCATCGCCAGGTCCTTCGGGTGCAGCCGCGACACGGTGCGGGACGCGATGGACGTGCTGACGGTGGAGGGCTGGGTGGTGCGGCGGCGCGGGCGGCTGGCGATCGTGCGGCCGTCCCAGGAGCGGGTCCTGATCGAGTTGCCCCCGGACGCCACCGTGACGGTGCGCCCCATGACCTTGCCGGAGGCCGACTCGTACCGCTGCGGCCAGGGCGTCGCGATGTTCGAGGTCCGCGTCGGGCTGGAGTGCCAGCTCTACCGCGGCGACCTGTTCGCCCTCACCACCCGGCAAGCCTCCGCTGGCTAGACTCCGTGGTGCCGACGCCATCGGGGGTGCCACATGAGCGAGAGCGTTGCCGAGCCGGTCTACGGCTCCTCCTTCGAGGACCTCGCCGCCTTCCTCAAGCGCCCCGAGCCCGGCGGCTATGCCGTCGACGAAGTCCGTGAGTGTGTCTGCCGGGCGTGTGGCGGCCGGCGGTTCGAAGTGCTCGTGATGGACGAGGAGTCCGCCGCCCGGCGTACCTGCCTGGATTGCCGGCAGCACGAGTTCATCGCCGACAGCGACGAGTACTGGGACGACGACGCCGACGCGGAGTACTGCTGCGCCTGCCCGTGCGGCGAGGAAGACTTCGCCGCGGCGGTCGGCTACTCGATGCGCGACGACGGCGACGTGCGCTGGGTCTTTGTGGGACTCCGCTGCCTGGCCTGCGGCATGCTCGGTGTCTACGAGGACTGGAAGATCGATTGGGGACCGAGCAACCACCTGCTCGATCGGGCATGACTCAGTAGCCCGCCCCGCCGGCTGGGCAGGTCCGGGCGGTCCTCGCATCGTTGCTGCTCAACGGCCTGGTCCGGTGGTGCCGCCGGGCAGTGATCGGCGCGAACAATCATGAGCGCGAAATCTTGACGACATCGTGCCGAAACTTAATACTGCTCGCGGGTGATATTCCATTCGATAGTGAATAGATATTCACTAGAGAGGAGCTGCAATGCAGACGTCCGAACCCCAGGACGGCTCGGCTCCCGTTTCCCGACGTCGTTTCCGGGCGCTGGCGGCGGCGGTGGCCACCGTTGGTTGCGCGGTCGCGGCGGCCGTGACCGCGCAGCCGGTTGCCGCGGCCGGCCAGGGCCCGGAGCAGGCTCAGAAGCCACGCACGGTCGTCACCACCGACATGGAGCAGGACGACCTCGCGTCCCTGATCCGGTACATGTTCTACACCAACGACGTGGACACCCAGGGCATCGTCTACGCCAGCGGCAAGTTCCACTGGGCCGGCGACGGGAAGGGCACGGAGTTCTTCCTGCCCGGCCGCGAGTACAAGACCCCGCAGACGTCGTGGCGCTGGACCGGCACCAACACCATCCAGGACCAGGTCCTGGCCGCATACGCTCAGGTCTACCCCAACCTGAAGAAGCACGACCCGAACTACCCCAAGCCGAGCGAGCTGCTGTCGAAGGTCAAGGTCGGCAACATCGACTTTGAGAACGAGATGGACCACGACACCGACGGATCGAACCTGATCCGTGACCTCCTGCTCGACCACGACCCGCGGCCGCTGTACCTGCAGGCGTGGGGCGGCACGAGCACGATCGCGCGGGCGCTCAAGTCCATTGAGGACCAGTACTCCGGCACCGCGCAGTGGAGCCAGATCAAGGACGCCGTCTCGAAGAAGGCGGTGATCCTGGCCAGCGGTTTCCAGGACGACACCTACGCGCAGTACATCGCGCCGGTGTGGCCGAGCCTCCGGGTCGAGAACCTCCAGGCCGGCTACTCGACCTGGGGTTACAACTGCAGCCGCGGCACGGGCAACACCCGTGGGCTGCCGCAGGACCGGGTGTACTTCAGCGGCGCCTGGATCAAGCAGAACATCCAGGTCGGCCCGCTGGGCTCGCTCTACCGCTCCTGGCTGGACGGGCAGTCGATGCCGGGCGACCAGCTCGACATCTTCGGCGACCCGAAGCTCGCCCCCACCGGCTGGTGCAAGCCGCTCTCGCCGTACGACTTCCTCTCCGAGGGAGACAACGTCGCGTTCAACCCGCTGTTCCACACCGGCATCCAGGACCCGGCGAACCCGTCGCTGGGTGGCTGGGGCGGCCGGTCGGTGCAGACGAGCACCTCGCCCAACCTGTGGACCATGGTCGCCACCGAGAAGGACGAGACCGGCGCGTCGGTCTCGGCCTACACCACGCTGCGCTGGGCCGGTGCCGCGCAGAACGACTTCGCGGCCCGCGTCCAGTGGTCCCTGGACGGCAACTACCGCAACGGGAACCACGCGCCTGACGTCAAGATCGCCGGCAACGGCACCGTCAAGGCGAAGCCGGGCTCGGTCGTGAACCTCAACGGCGTGGCCAACGACCCCGACGGGGGCCAGGTCGCGACCAGCTGGTGGCAGTACCAGGAGGAGGGCACCTACCCGGGCAAGGTCGCGATCGCCGACCGTGGCGGCCACGACCACGTGACGGTCACGATCCCGGCCGACGCGGTGCCAGGCCAGACGATCTCCGTCATCCTCCAGGGGACCGACTCCGGCCAGTTCCCGCTGACCCGCTACGACCGGGTGCTCATCCAGGTCATCTGAGCATCGCAAGCGCCCGGATGAAAACGGCCGGGCCGGTGCGGACGCACACAACGTCCGCACCGGCCCGGCCATCGGCGTGCGCGCCGGCGACGTTCCAGATTGGACAGTCGCGGTGCCGGAGACGGTTCAGTCGCGCAGGAGCTCGGCGGCCGTGGCCTGGTCCGTGATGAGCACGTTCAGCCAGCCGCCGCGCAGGGCCGCGCGGATGGCGCGCCACTTGCGTTCCCCGCCGGCCACCCCGATGCGGCGGGGCACCTTCTTGAGGGTCTCGGCGCTGATGCCCAGCACCCGATCGTCAAGGTCCGAGGCGATGTGCTGGCCGTGCTCGTCGAAGAACCGCATGCACACGTCGCCGATCGCGCCGAGCTCGCGCAGCCGCTGCTCCTCCTGCCCCGCGATCGCGTTGCCGCTCTGCCGCAGCAGGGTGGAGGGCTCGAGGCTGCCCACGCCGACGAGCGCGACGGTCAGGTCCTGCCATGCATCCAGTACGGCTGCGATGCTCGGCTCGCGCACCAGCGCCTGGCGCATCTCGGACGTCGCCACGAGACCGGGAGCGACCAGATAGACCGCCTCGGCGCGGGTGTGGCGAGCGAGCCCGCCGGTGAGCCGCGTCGCCTGGCTCTGTGCGGCGCTCATCCCCACGCCGCCGAGGATCTGCACCACACGCTCGGCCGCGAGGCCCGCCGCCGAGTGCATGGCGTCGACGGTGGCCAGCAGCGTGGCGCTCCAGGAGGAGATCCCGACCCGGTCGCTGCGGCTGAGCGTGGTCTCCAGGTAGACGGCGGCCGCGGCGGCGATGGATCGGGTCACGGCGATCTCGTCGGTCTGCCCGGCGCTGTCGGCGACCACGACCTCGCTCAATCCGTACCGCTGCTCGACGGCGTCCTCCAGGTCGGCGTGCACGCCGCGCGGAGTGATGACCACGGTGCGGACGATGCCGGCGGCCACAGCCTGTTTGAGCAGCCGCGACACGCGAGGCTGGGAGATGTGCAGGAGCTCCGCGATCTGCGGCTGCCGCACGCCGCGCTCGTGGTACATCCGGGCCACCTTGGTCAACAGCCGGATGTGTTCGGCGGCGACCGCGTAGGGCTCCGCGCCGTCGTTCGCGTCGAGCCTCGAGCTCACTGGTGCCTCCTCAACGTCTTCAGCGAGAGCGTAACCAGGCCGACCGGGCCGGGGTAGCGGGAGTTCCATGCCGCCGCCCGCCCGGGCGAGATCAACCCGTTGACAAACCCGACATAGGAAGTTCACAGTACATGCATGTCCAATCACAACTGAATGGATATTCACATGAGGGTGACTCTTCTGCTGCGGTACGCGCTCGCGGGCCTGCTTGTCCTGCCGGTGCTCTCGGCGTGCAGCCGCGTGCCAGGGGTGTACGTCTACGAAGCTCAGCAAGCCGGCGGCCAGACGGGTGGTGCCTCGGCGTTCGATGCCAAGACCTACGTCGACGGCATCTGGACGTCGAAGATCGTGCCGACCGTGCACGACCACGCCGTCGACATCACGACCGTCGCGCCGGCTGTCGCCAAGGACGTCAACGCCGCCGGCAAGCAGTACGGTCACCAGGCCGGCACCGGCAGCCCGTACGCCTTCCTGGTCAAGGGCACCGGCAAGGTGGTCAAGGTCGACACGTCCGCGCCGACCGGGCCGGTGACCGTCGAGATCGCCCAGGACGGCGGTCAGCCGATCACGCTGTACGTGGCCACCGGGCCCGTCATCGCGGGCACGGCGATCCGCGACGGTGTCGGCTTCATCTCGTTCGGCGACTTCACCAACCAGATCGACTACGCCAACGTCGCCAACCAGATCAACAACCGGGTCAAGACCGACGTGGTGGCCCAGGTCGATCGCGCCGGGCTCGTCGACAAGACGATCAGCTTCTACGGCGCGTTCTCGGCCCTGAGCCCGACCCAGATCATGGTGGTCCCGACCGAGCTGCAGGTCACGTCGTGACGCCTACCGACGAGGTCCTCGTCGCCCGCGGGGTGGGCAAGGAATACGGCGGCGTGCGCGCGCTCAAGGACGTGACCTTCACGGCGTACCGCGGAAAGGTCAACGTCCTGGTCGGCGAGAACGGTGCCGGCAAGTCGACGCTGATGAAGATCCTGTCCGGCACGGAGCAGCCCACGCGCGGCGAGATCCTGCTGGACGGCGAGCCGGTGCAGCTGAGCAGCCCGCGCGAGGCGATGGCGCGCGGCATCGAGATCATTCACCAGGAGCTCAGCCTCTTCCCGAACATGTCCATCGCCCGGAACATGTTCGCCGGCCGCGAGCTGCGCCGGGGAGGCCGCTTCGTCGACGACGGCGCGCAGCGGCGCCGGACGGCGGAGGTGCTGCGCCGCCTGGGTCAGGACCTGGATCCCGACACGCTCGTCGGTGACCTGCCCATCGGTCAGCAGCAGCTGATCGAGATCGGCCGTTGCCTGCTCTCCGACGTCCGGGTCCTGATCATGGACGAGCCGACCTCGGCCCTGTCCAACAACGAGGTCGACGTCCTGTTCGACGTGATGGCGGACCTGCGCAAGCGCGATGTGACGATCATCTACATCTCGCACAAGCTGGACGAGTTCCGCCGCATCGGCGACTGGGTGACCGTCCTGCGCGACGGCAACCTGGTCGCACACGAGTCCATGCGCAACACCGACACCGGGTGGATCGTGCGGCAGATGGTCGGGCGCGACCCCGACTCGCTCTACCAGCACAGCGAAGCGTCGGTCGGTGACGTGCTGCTGGACGTACGCCATCTCACCGTGCCCGGGCCGGTGCGCCCGCTGGTCGACGACGTGTCGTTCACCCTCCGCGCCGGCGAGGTCGTCGGCATCTACGGGCTGATGGGCGCCGGCCGCACCGAGCTCGTCGAGGCGCTGATGGGCGCGCGCCGCGCCACCAGCGGCGAGGTGCGCGTGCGCGGGAAGCTCGTGTCCGAGGCCACCGTGCAGGCGCGCCTGGCCGCCGGGCTGGCCCTGGTCCCGGAGGACCGGCAGCGCGACGGCCTGGTGCAGACCATGTCCGTGCGCGACAACATCCTGCTCGCCACGATCGACCGGGTCAGCCGCGCCGGACTGCTCCCCGCATCGGCCGAGCAGCGCATCGCGGCCGGTCAGGTCAGCGAGTTGAGCATCAAGATCCCGGGGCTGGCCGCCGCGGTCACCGCGCTCAGCGGTGGCAACCAGCAGAAGGTCGTGCTCGCCCGGGCGCTGCTCACCGAGCCGGTCGTACTGCTGCTCGACGAGCCGACCCGGGGCATCGACGTGGGCGCCAAGGCGCAGATCGCCGCCCTGATGGCCCGGTTGGCCGCCGAGGGCCTGGGTGTGCTGTTCATCTCCTCGGAGCTCGCCGAGGTGATCGCCATGGCGAACCGGGTGCTGGTGATGGCCCGGGGCCGGATCACGGCCGAGTTCACCGCCGCGAACGTCACCGAGGAGGCCCTGGTCGGCGCCTCCGCATCCGACAGGGTCCTGGAGGTACAACCATGATCGACGCCGACGTCGCCAAGTCCGATCCCGTCGCGCCGGGGAGGCGAGCACCCACCTCGAGCTCGCGGTTCGCCTCGGCGGCGCTGCTCCTGCTGCGCGGGCGGACGCTGATCGTGCTGGTGGCGCTGGTGATCGTGTTCAGCGCCATCTCGTCGGAGTACCTGACCCAGAGCAACCTGCTGCTGATGACCAAGCACGTGGCGGTCAACGCCATCCTGGCCATCGGCGTCACCTTCGTGATCCTGACCGGCGGCATCGACCTGTCGGTCGGCTCGATCGCCGGGCTCGCGAGCATGGTCGCGGGCGGGCTGCTGTTCAAGGGCCTGCACGTGCCAGGCGGCGCGCTGTTCTTCTCCGTCGCGGTGGTCATCGTCATCGGCATCGCCGTCGGTGCGCTGGTCGGCGCCCTCAACGCGGTGCTGGTCACCCGGTTCAAGGTGGCGCCGTTCATTGCCACGCTCGGCATGCTCTACGTCGCCCGGGGCGCCGCGCAGCTGTTGAGCAACGGCGGCACCTACCCGGACCTGGCCGGCTCGCCCGGTCGCGGCAACGAGGGCTTCCACGTCATCGGCGTGGACCGGCTGCTCGGCATCCCGGTCGCGGTGTGGATCATGGTGGCCGTCGCCGTGGCGGCGATCATCGTGACCACCCGCACCCCGTTCGGCCGGCGCGTCTTCGCCGTCGGTGGCAACGAACGCGCCGCGGTGCTGTCCGGCATCCGGGTCAAGCGCATCAAGATCGCCGTTTACGTGATCTCCGGCGCCTGCGCCGCGCTCGCCGGACTGCTGCTCACGTCCGAGCTCGGGGCCGCGTACCCCGACACCGCCACCACGTACGAGCTCAACGCGATCGCCGCGGCCGTCCTGGGCGGCACCGCCCTCAGCGGCGGGCGCGGCACGATCATCGGCACCGTCATGGGGGCCTTCGTCATCGGCTTCCTCAGCGACGGCCTGGTCCTGGTCGGCGTCTCCACCTTCTGGCAGTCGGTCGTCAAGGGCGCCGTGATCATCTTCGCGATCATCGCCGAGCAGGCGCAGCAAGGGCTGCAAACCCGGCTCGCCAAACGCGCCGCCTGATCCATCCACCATCCCAACCCGCCTCCGTTCGAAAGGTACGCCCGATGAAGACACCCTCGGTCCTGCGCCGCTTCGTTCTGCCGGTCGGCACTGCCGCCCTGCTCGCCCTCTCCGCCTGTGGTAGCGACAAGGCCGACAGCCCCTCCTCCGCGTCGTCCACCGGCGCCGGCGGCGGTAGCAAGCTGATCGTGATCATCACCCCCTCGCCGGACAACGTCTTCTTCAAGGCCGAGCAGGACGCCGCGGCCGCGCAGGCGAAGAAGCTCGGCTACGAGACGCTCGTGCTCAGCCACGACGACGACCCGACCAAGCAGAGCCAGGAGATCGACACCGCGATCTCGCGCAAGGCGGCGGCGATCATCCTCGACAACGCCGGTGCCGACTCCTCGGTGACCGCCATCCAGCGGGCCAAGGACGCGAAGATCCCGACCTTCCTCATCGACCGCGAGATCAACAAGACCGGTGTCGCGGTCGCGCAGATCGTGGCCAACAACGCCCAGGGCGCCGGGCTCGGCGGCCAGGAGTTCGCCAAGGTGATGGGCAACAAGGGCAACTACGCGGAGCTGACCGGCAAGGCCACGGACACCAACGCCGGCGTGCGCTCCCAGGGCTTCCACGGCGTGCTGGACCAGTACCCGGACATGAAGATGGTCGCGCAGCAGAGCGCGAACTGGGACCAGGCCGAGGCGCTGAGCAAGACCCAGACGATCCTGCAGGCCCACCCGGACATCAAGGGCATCATCGCCGGCAACGACACCATGGCGCTCGGCGCGTACGCGGCCATTCAGGCCGCGGGCCGCAAGGACATCGTCGTCGTCGGCTTCGACGGCAGCCCCGACGTCGTCGCCTCGATCCTCAAGGACGGCATCAAGGCCACCGTGCTCCAGCCGGCCAGCAAGATCTCCCAGATGGCCGTTGACCAGGCCGACGCCTACATCAAGAACGGCAAGGCGAGCGAGCCCGAGAAGCAGTCGGTGGACTGCGTGCTGGTCAACGCCGACAACGCCAAGCAGGTCAACGCCTTCGCCGTCGAAGGTTCCTGACGTGCTGCACCGGGCGGGTCCGGCACTCGGGCCCGCCCGGCTCGACCGGTCACCACAGCAGAAACGAGAGGACTCCCATGCTGGTCGCCGACTCTTCGGCCGCCGCCGACTGGCGCCGGTTCCGTAAGGAACTCGCCGACGCCGAGCCCGAACATCGCCGTGAGATGCTGCGGCGAAGGGCCAACCAGTCCCGCACCACCGACCTGGCGATGATCGGCCGGGCCGGGCTGGGCCACGTGGGCGGCGACATGTCCGTCCTCGACATCCTCACCACGCTGTTTTTCGCTGTACTGCGCGTCGACCCGGAACGACCGGACTGGGCCGACCGCGACCGGCTCGTGCTCAGCAAGGGCCACACCGCGGGTGCGCTCTACGCCACCCTCTCCGCGGCCGGGTTCTTCGGGGCCGAGGAGCTCGAGACCTTCGCCGCCCCGTACTCGGCGCTCAACGGTCACCCGAACCGGGTGAAGGTTCCGGGCGTGGAGACGAACACCGGCCCGCTCGGCCACGGCCTGCCCGTGGCGGTCGGCATGGCGGTGGCCGGCCGGCTCGCCGGTTCGGCGCGGCAGGTGTTTGTCGTGCTCGGCGACGGGGAGCTGCAGGAGGGCAGCAACTGGGAGGCCGCGATGACGGCCGGGCACCGGCGGCTGTCGAACCTGACCGCCGTGATCGACCGCAACCGCCTGCAGCAGGGCGCACGCACCGAGGACACCAGCGCGCTCGACCCGCTCGACGACAAGTGGCGCAGCTTCGGCTGGGACGTCGTGACGGTCGACGGCCACGACCACCTCGCGCTGCTGGAGGCGTTCACCGCCACCCGCGGTGACCGGCCGACCTGCGTCATCGCCAACACGATCAAGGGAAGAGGCGTCTCGTTCATGGAAGACCGCGTCGAATGGCACCACAAGGTGCCCACGGCGGAGCAGATCAGCACCGCCGCGGCGGAGCTGGCCCGATGAGCGCGGTCGTGGAGACGGGCGCGCAGACGTACGACTGCCGCGTCGCCTTCGCCGAGGAGCTGATCGAGCTGGCCCGCGCCGACGAGCGCATCGTGGCCGTCTGCAACGACTCGGTCGGGTCCAGCAACCTCGGCGGCTTCGCCAAGGAGTTCCCGGACCGGCTCATCAACGTCGGCATCGCCGAGCAGGACATGGTCGGCGTCGGCGCCGGGCTCGCGCTGAGCGGCTACATCCCGTTCGTGTGCGCGGCCGCGCCGTTCCTGACCGGCCGGGCGCTGGAGCAGATCAAGGCCGACGTCGCGTACAGCGAGTCGCCGGTCGTGCTGTGCGGGATGAGCCCCGGCATGGCGTACGGCGAGCTCGGCCCCACCCACCACTCGATCGAGGACCTGGCGTGGCTGCGGGCCATCGCCGGCCTGGGGATCGTGGTTCCCGCGGACCCGGCCGAGACCCGGGCGGCCGTCCGGTGGGCCGCCGGCGCCCGCACCCCGGTCTTCCTGCGCATCGGCCGGTTCAAGGTGCCCGCCGTGACCGGCGACCGGCCGTTCACCTTCGGCCGGTCGAGCTGCCTGCGCGACGGCGACGACGTCACGGTCGTGGCGACCGGCACGATGGTCTCCCGGGCGCTGCAGGCGGCGGAGGAGGCCGCGGCGGAAGGCGTTTCCGTGCGCGTGCTCAACATGTCGACCATCGCCCCGCTGGACGAGGAGGCGATCCGCCGCGCGGCCCGCGAGACGCGCGCGATCGTGACCGCCGAGGAAGCCACCGTCACCGGCGGGCTCGGCGCGGCCGTCGCCGCGATCGTCGTGTCGGACCGCCGGCCCGTGCCGATGCGGATGCTCGGCGTTCCCCGTCAGTTCGCGCCGACCGGCGACACGGCCATGCTGCTCGAGCACTTCGGCCTCACCGCCGCGGAGATCCGGGCCGCCGCCGTCACCCTCGCCCGCTCCGATGCCTGACGAACTGACCCTCGCGATCGACCAGGGCACCAGCTCGACCAAGTGCCTGCTGGTCGACCGGAGCGGGGCGGTCGTTCGCACCGGTTCCGCTCCGGTCGGCATCCGCTACCCCCGGCCCGGCTGGGTGGAACAGGACGCCGACGACATCCTCGACAGCGTGCTGCGGGCCGCCGCCGAGTGCCTGGACGGCGTCGACCTCGGCACGGTCGTCGCCGTCGGGCTGAGCACGCAGCGCGAGTCGGCCGTCGTCTGGGACCGGCGCACCGGCCGGCCGGCCGGCCCGGTCCTCGGCTGGCAGGACCAGCGCGCCCAGGCGTTCTGCGACGACCTGCGGGCCGGCGGGCACGACCAGCCGGTCCGGGCGATCAGCGGCCTGCCGCTGGACCCCATGTTCAGCGCGGCCAAGCTGCGGTGGCTGCTCGACCGGGCGCCGGACGCCGCCGTCGGCACGATCGACGCCTGGCTGCTGTACGCCCTGACCGGCGAGCACCGCATCGAGGTCGGCAACGCGTCGCGCACGCAGCTGCTCGACGTGCACTCGGGGGCGTGGAGCGGCGACCTCCTCGGTCTGTTCGGCATACCCGCGAGCGCCCTGCCCGACGTCGTGGCATCGGCCGGCGACCTCGGCACGATCGGCAAGCGCGGGGGGATCCTGGCCGGCCTGCCGATCACCGCCGTGCTCGGCGACTCCCACGCCGCCCTCTACGCCCACGGAACCCGCGCGTCCGACGGTGTCAAGGTCACCTACGGCACCGGATCGTCGGTCATGCGGCTGCTGCCCGACGCGGCACCGGAGCCCGGCAAGGCCGTCTGCGTGACCGTCGCCTGGGGCGTTCCGACCCCCCGGCTCGCCGCCGAGGGCAACATCCGCTCCAGCGGCGCGACGATCACGTGGCTGGCCGACCTGCTCGGCACCACCCCGGAGCGGATCGCCGGCCTCGCCGAGACCGCCTCCAGCGACGGCGTCCAGCTGGTGCCGGCGTTCGGCGGCCTCGCCGCGCCGTGGTGGGACGACACCGCCACCGGCACGATCACCGGCCTCACCCTCGGCGCCGGGGCGGCCCAGCTGGCCCGGGCCGCGATCGAGTCGATCGCGCACCAGGTGACCGACGTCGTCGAGGCCATCGGCAGCGCCGGGTGCCTGCTCGCCGACGGCGGCGCCAGCGGCAACGACCAGCTCATGCAGATCCAGGCCGACCTCACCGGCGTGCCGGTGCGCAGGGCCCGGACCGCGAACCTCTCCGCCCTCGGCGCCGCCCACCTCGCGGGCCGCGCCGCCGGGCTCTGGCCGGTCGGCGGGCCGTCGACCGGCGTCGTCTACGACGAGTTCCTTCCCAGCGCCGGTACCGCCGCCGCCGACCTCCGCTCCGGATGGCGCCAAGCCGTCGAGCGAGCATCCACCCCGTCCGCTAACCACCTCGGGAGCTGATCCGCATGACCGAGTACCCGCGCTTCGGCGCCGGCCTCTGGCACTTCGCCACCTACGTCGACCGGTACGCCACCGACGGCTACGGCCCGGCCCGGACCACGCTGGAAGCCATCGAGCTGGCCGGGCAGGTCGGCGACCTGTCCGTCGTCGACCTCAACTATCCGTTCACCCCGGGTGTCGGCCTCAGCGAGGTGAAGGACGCCCTCGCCGCCCAGGGCCTCGGCGCCATCGGGATCACCCCGGAGATCTACCTGCGCAAGTTCTGCCGGGGCTCGTTCACCAACCCCGACCCGGCCGTTCGCGCCGCGGCGCTCGACCTCATGCACGAGGCCGCCGGCGTGGTCCGCGAGCTCGGCGCCGACTACGTCAAGATCTGGCCCGGTCAGGACGGCTGGGACTACCCGTTCCAGGTCGACCACCGCACCCTGTGGAAGCTCGCCGTCGACGGCATGCGCGAGCTGGCCGGCGCCCACCCCGACCTCAAGTTCGCCATCGAGTACAAGCCGCGTGAGCCGCGCGTCAAGATGACCTGGGACTCCGCCGCGCGCACCCTGCTCGGGATCGAGCAGATCGGCCTGGACAACGTCGGCATCCTGCTGGACTTCGGCCACAGCCTCTACGGCGGCGAGTCGCCGGCCGACGCCGCCCAGCTCATCATCGACCACGGCCGCCTCTTCGGCATGGACGTGAACGACAACCTGCGCGGCTGGGACGACGACCTGGTGGTCGGCACGGTCCACCTCACCGAGATCTTCGAGTTCTTCCACACGCTGCGCAAGAACAACTGGGACGGCGTCTGGCAGCTCGACCAGTTCCCCTTCCGCGAGGACAGCGTGGACGCGGCCAAGACCGCCATCAACACGCTCAAGCGCCTCCACCGGGCGCTCGACCGGCTCGACGTCGACGCGCTCGCCGAGGCCCAGGAGCGCCAGGACGCCATGGCCGCCCAGCGCATCGTCCAGGACGCCCTCTTCGGCGCCGTCGACTGAACCTCGCGCCTCGCGCCGGTGCCGCTTCTCCGCCCGCCTCACGGCGAGCCGGGGGAGCGGCACCTTCGTTTTCTCTCACGCGGTGCCGCTGCCGTACGGGCGCGTGAGGATCTCCAGGTTGTGCCCGTTCGGGTCGTCGAAGTACACGCCACGACCGCCGTCGCGGTGGTTGATCTCCTGCGGCTGGCCGTGGTGCGGATCGGCGTAGTAGGTCACCCCGGCCTGCTTGATCCGGCCGAAAATGGCGTCGAAGTCGTTCTCCGAGACCAGAAACGCGTAGTGCTGGGACGTGATGGGCCGGTCCCCGGTATCGGCGAAGTCCAAGGTGACGCCGTTGCTCACCTCGACCGGGACGAACGGGCCGAAGCGAGCACCCATCGGCACGTCCAATATCGCCGCCAGGAACTTGGCTGATGTCTCCTTGTCGCGGGCCGCGACAATCGTGTGATTGAGCTGTACGGACATCGCAGTGCCTCCCGACTCGTGCGCTGTTTCTTTACTTGCTACCCCCGTACACCCGGGCCCCACAAAGCCGAAGGGCCGACCCAACGAGTGGGTCGGCCCTTCGAGCCGGTCGAGCGCCCGGCTTACTTCACCGTGACGATGACCCGCTGGTAGTGCTTGAGCGCGGGGATGCCGTTGTCGGTGACCTCGAGGATCAGGTGGATGGTGTCGCCCGGCTTGGCGTCGGCGGGGACGGTGAACGACGTGGTCGCCGTGTCCGCGCCCGAGAGCGCGACCGTGCCGGCGTAGGTGTCCGCGTCCGTGTACTCCCACCAGCGGTAGGTGAGCTTGTTGCCGTCCGGGTCGGAGCCGCGGCCGTGCAGGGTCAGCGTCTGGCCGACCTTCGCCTGCAGGTTCAGGCCTTCGCGGACGGAGGCCGTCGGGTTGTGGTTGGCGTCGCTGTACTTCGAGCTCACGCCCCAGTCGGCGCGCGCCGCGAAGTCGTTCTGCAGGTCGGCGACCCAGCGGGTCTGCGGGTACGCCCGGTCGTTCGCGCCGGTGGTCGGGTTGACGTCGGTCGTGTCGATCCAGCCGCTGGCGTTCGTGGCGAACCGGCCGCCCCAGCCGCCGTACGTCGGGTTCTCCGACGAGCGCAGGCCGTTGAAGTCGAGCAGGTACATGAAGGACGGCGAGTCGCCCTCGGAGATGAAGTCGTGCACGCCGTACGTGAGGTTCTGGTCCGGGCGCCACCGGTTGTTCTGGTCATCGCCGGGGGTCGGCTTGCCGTCGCGGTAGGTGCGGTACTGCTCCAGCAGCGGGCCGTGCCCGTTCAGGAAGTTCTGCTCCATGTACGGCGCCTTGAGCGCGTACTGGTTGGCGGCCGGCACCTGGCGCGTCCAGAGGTAGGCGAAGCTCCAGAACTGGCTCTGGTTGTCGACGATCTTCAGGTCGGGCCAGTTGGGCTTGATGTAGCCGTTGAGGGTCGAGTCCTGGTCAAGGATGTTGTAGATGACGACCTTCTGGCTGATCTTGCGCTGGATGTCCGGCCACTTGGGGTCGTTCTGGTACTGCTCCTGGATGGACTTCAGCGCCCGGGCCGTGGTGTTCAGGCCGCCCCACGACTGGATGTACAGGGGGCCGGGCTGGTTGTCGAGGACCACCTTCTTGATCCACTCGGAACCCTCGGTGACCTTGTCCATCTCGCTGACGTTGTCGATGTTGCCGATCTTGTACAGCGAGCGCAGCTTCTCGGGGCTCGGGTAGCCGTCCGCGTGCTTGCGCAGGTTCGGGTAGATCTGCTCGTACAGGTCGATGTAGTGGTTGAGCCACTCGGTGCCGGTCCAGCGGAAGGGCTGCACGTTCACGCCGTCGCCCGCGTAGTGGTACCGCGAGCTCGAGTAGACGATGCCCTGGATGTCGAACTCGTTGGAGTAGTACAGGAAGCGGATGAACGAGTCCATGTCGTCCACCTCGCCGTCCTGCGAGACGATGATGCGCGGCTTGGTGGTCGACGAGCCCTGGTTCTGCCCCTGGGAGTTGCCGTTCTGCCCCTGGGAGTTGCCGTCCTCGTTCGCGGCCTGGGCGGCGGTTGCGGCCGTGAGCGGCAGGGTCACTGCCAGGGCCGCGGCGACCAGGCACTGTCGGAGCGATCGCGCTCGCATGTGCACTTCCTTCCGGATTTGGGCAGCCGCCATCGGCCCCGTGTCGCTGGGGGCTGCCGGTAGGGGGAGCGATGTGCGTTGAATAGATATTCACACGTGCATTAATATCGCAACAGCACCGTAACTGCGTCGTAAGTTGGGAGTCAAGAGCGTGTGCCCGCTTGTTACGCGGGGGCAGAACGGGGAAGCGCCATGTCATGAGCGGCGGGCATGAGCCGAGCTACCTGCCGATCGCCGAGCACGGCCTGATCGGCGACCTGCGCACGGTGGCGCTGGTGGGCACCAACGGCACCATCGACTGGTACTGCTGTCCCCGCTTCGACGCCCCGAGCGTGTTCGCCTCGATCCTCGACGCCGACCGGGGCGGGTTCTTCGAGCTCGCCGCCGACGCCCCGGCGACGACCAAGCAGTTCTACTTCCCCGACACCAACGTGCTGATCACCCGCTTTTTCACCGAAGAGGGTGTGGGCGAGGTGCAGGACTTCATGCCGATCACCGGCGACACCTACGACGCCGGCCGCCACCGGCTGATCCGGCGCGTCCTGTGCGTGCGCGGCACGATGCCGTTCCGGGCGCGGGTGGCTCCCCGGTTCGACTACGCGAGGCAGCCGCACACCGTGGGGTGGCACGCCGGCCAGACGCGCTTCGAGTCCGCCGGCCTCGCGCTGGCGCTGACCGCCACGGTGCCGGTGGAACACGAGGCCCTGGACGCGACGGCGACGTTCAAGCTCCTGGAGGGCGAGTCCGCGGTCTTCGCCCTCGACCGGGTCGGCGACGACATCATGCCGCGCGGGTGCCCGCACGCCGAGGCCGAGAGCGAGTTCAACGCCACGGTCGCGTTCTGGCGGCGATGGCTGTCCGCCTCGCGGTACCGCGGCCGCTGGCGCGAGACCGTCCACCGCTCCGCGCTGACCCTCAAGCTGCTCACCTACGCCCCGACCGGCGCGATCGTGGCCGCGCCGACGACCAGCCTGCCCGAGCGGATCGGCGGCGAGCGCAACTGGGACTACCGGTACGTGTGGATCCGCGACGCCGCCTTCTGCGCCTATGCGTTGCTGCGGCTGGGCTTCACCGGCGAGGCCGAGGCCTTCATGACGTTCCTGGCCGATCGCATCGCCCGGCGCGGCAGCAGTTCAACCGGGCCGCTGCAGATCATGTACGGCATCGACGGACGCACCGACCTGCCCGAGCTCGAGCTGGAGCACCTGGACGGCTACCGCGGCTCCGCGCCGGTGCGCATCGGCAACGCCGCCGCCGACCAGCTCCAGCTCGATATCTACGGCGCGCTCATCGACTCGGTGTACCTCTACGACAAATGGGGACGGCCGATCTCCAGCGACCAGTGGGACGCGGTCTGCGCCGTCGTCAACTGGGTCTGCGACCACTGGAACCAGCCGGACGAAGGCATCTGGGAGACCCGCGGCGGACGCCGGAACTTCCTGTACTCGAGGCTGATGTGCTGGGTCGCGATCGAGCGCGCCATGCGGATGGCCAGCCGCCGTGGCCTGCCCGCGAACCTCCTGCACTGGGGGCGGTCCCGGGACGAGATCTACCGGCACATCATGCGCCGCGGCTGGTCTCCCGCGCGGCAGGCGTTCGTCCAGCAGGAGGACAACGACGTCCTCGACGCCGCGCTGCTGATGATGCCCCTGACCAAGTTCATCGCCCCGACCGACCCGAAGTGGCTCTCCACTCTGGACGCACTCGGCGCGGAGCTGGTTTCTGATTCCCTGGTGTACCGCTACGACCCCACGAGCGGCCAGGACGGCCTCCACGGGGAGGAGGGCACCTTCTCCATCTGCTCGTTCTGGTACGTCGAGGCGCTCACCCGCGCGGGCCGGCTCGACGAGGCGCGGCTGGCCTTCGAGAAGATGCTCACCTACGCCAACCATCTCGGGCTGTACGCCGAACAGATCGCGCGCACCGGCGAGCAGCAGGGCAACTTCCCGCAGGCGTTCACGCACTTCGCACTGATCAGCGCCGCGTTCAACCTCGACCGTGCTCTCGGCTGAATGTCGGCGCGCCGGGTTCGGTTCACCGACCCGGCCGGCAACGTCCTCTCGGTACTTCAGGCGCGATGAGGGCCGCCGGGCCGGACCGGATCGTCAGCCGGCCATCGCGGGCGCCATGGCGCGGGCGCACATCTCGCGCGCCCAGTGGATGCGCTCGATGGCAACGTCGGGCCGATCGCCGAACACCTCGGCGGCGCGGGCGTAGCACTCGTCCGGCCCGAGGCGGTCGAGCGTGCGGTGGACCGTCTCACGGATCGCGGCGTCGTCCAGGTTGCTGAACTGGGACACATCGGAGACGAACAGCGCCATGCACAGGACCGGGTCAACCTGGTAAGTCGTCGTGGTCATCATCGTGATCACCTGTTCAACGGGGGTGCGTGGGCGATTGAGTCCACCTTCCCTCGTACCGATGGGCGACGGCCTTGCCGCCCGCGGCACTCTCCGGCTGCTGGTTTCAGCACCAGCGGATACCTGCTGTCCGGCATGGCATCCTCAACTCGCCTCACCCTTTCTGGTTTGCCCGCCGGAAAGCGCACGATCACCCGCCGACTCACCCCCGGTCACCCGCCAGTGGGAGTAACTTCGGATGTGGACCTACGAGACGAGTGGGGGAAGCCCAAGGCCGAGAGGCTGGAAGGCAATTCCACTAACTGATCCAGGTAACACTGGTGAAGCGGAAATCGCCTCGTAGGTCTTTTATTGTGCCCTCTTCGCGGCACGTCAACCCGCCGATCAGCGGCCACCCGTCCCGCGTTGCGGCCGTGCCGCGCCTGCGCCGCGCGGTGGCTCGAGTTCGATATCCCGACGAGCGACCTCGTTTTTCTGGTCGGCGTCCTCGTCCAACGATCAGGCGATCTGGCGGAGGTCGTTGCCGTAGTCGAAGATGATCCGCATGCGCGCGCCGAGCGCCTGCGCATAACGGCTCAAGGTGGCAACTTCGTTGACGTCGAGGTCGCCGTTCTCGATCTGGCTCACCCTGCCCGGCGTCACACCCATGAGGTCGGCAACCTGGCGCTGCGTCAGCCCCAGCCGCTTTCGTTCCTCGGCGAGGTGGAAGGCGCTGACCCACGCTTCGGTGCGCGCGCGTTCCTCGGCAAGTGCGTCGGTGTCGCCGTCGTCCAGCTCGGCGCGAATGTCCTGCCAGTCGTGGAACTCGGTCATGAGTCCTCCCTCCGCTTCCGTTCGAATGCCAACCAGGCTTCGTACGCGACTTCCGCCACTGGAATCGCCGTCTTGTACCACCCTGACCAGTCCCCGGCCTTGTTGCCGGCGACCAGCAGCACCGCTTGCGACCACGGGTCGAAGACGAAGAGGATCCGGATCGCAACTTCGCGCCCGGACCTCGGTCGTAGTTCCTTCAGGTTGCCGATGGCCGACCCTTGCAGGGTATCGACCAGCGGACGCCCGAGTCCTGGGCCGCGCTCGGCCAACATATCGAGGGCCACGTTGACGGAGCGATAGGTGTTCAGGTCCGTCTGTCGCAACGCGCGCAACCACTGCCGAACGTCGGCAGTGGTCTTGATCGTCCATCGGCTCGCGGAATCCGGAGGCACGCCACAACTATAGCTCGAGCTAAACTGGCGGTCGACGTTCTGTCGCTGAACCGTGGGCGGCGCACTTGATCTCGTCACTCGCCCGAGTGCTTACCCTCTCTGCGGAGGTGCGGGCGTGAAGGTTCAGGAGTGTTCGACGATCGGGTGCACGCGGCAGGCTGCGTTCACGACCAGGAAGAACCCAGCGTGGTGCACGGAATGCATTGACGACGTTCTGCGCGCCGGCGGGCTTGTGGCCGTCGAACCCTTCTCGGGACCAGATGCGCACCGGCTCGGCCGCTGTCTCACGTGCGGCGTCCAGGCCCACTACACGCTGAAGTACACGGTGGAGAAGAACGGCGTCGGCGAGAAGACCTGCCGGGCCTGCTTCTGGAGATCGTGGGCCGTTCGGGCGCGTGCTCGTGACGGGCTCGGGGTGCGGCGACGGTACGCCACCGAGGAGATCGTCCGGCGCCTGGATGCGGCCGGCTGGGAGTTCCTGGGCACCCTCGTGGAGGTCACCGACGAATACGAGCCGGTGCTGGGCAAGTGCCGCTCCTGCGGGCGGATCCAGGCTGCGCAGGTGGGCGACTTCGCCTGCAGCTGCTCCCGCAACACGCGGTCCAGGTACCCCACCGAGAAGCCGACGGGCAAGGTGCCGTTCGCCGCGTCCGGCTCCGAGGCGCTGGCCTGGTGGGACCACGACGCCAACGATCCGAGCTCCCTCGCGACCGCCACGGTGGGCGCCCGGCGCGACGCGCACTGGCGCTGCCCAACCTGCGGCCTGCGCTTCGCGAAGAAGGTCTACGAGATGGCCGAGCGGCCCGTCTGCCCGGCGTGCGCCCAACGGGAGAGCGAGGCGTGGCGGGCGGAGTACGAGCGGCTCTCGGTCACGCCGGTCGCCGCCGTTCCCGGCCTTCTCGCGGCGTGGGCCGACGACGCCGACCCGCACCAGGTGATGGTCGCCGGATCGTTCGGGTCATACAAGTTCCGCTGCCCGAACGGGCACCGGCCCCGCCTCGATCCGCACACGTACCACTCCCGTGGCTGCCCGTCCTGCAAGGCCAAGGTGACTCGGGCCGAGCCGCAGGTGCTCGCCGAGGTGCTTCCCGAGATCGCGTCCCAATGGCATCCGGCCCGCAATGGCAAGTACGCGCCCGGCAACGTCGTCTGGAATTCCAAGCGGAACGTCTGGTGGCGCTCGGACTGCTGCGGCCACGAATGGCAGGAGGCGGTGGTCGACCGGGACAAGTACCAGCGGCTGCGGTGCCCCGCGTGCCGCACCATTCTCGGCTCGCTGGCCTGGTGCGACCCGGGGCTCGCCGCGGAGTGGAGCCCGGCCAACCCGATTACGCCGTGGCATGTGCGACCACATGGGAACACCCCGTTCGTGCCGGAGTGGATCTGCTCCATCAACTCCGGCCATGTCTGGCAGATGCCGCTGTCGTCCCGGACGAACGGCGCGGAATGTCCTGAGTGCCGGCCCACCGGCAAATCCCGCGTCGAGCTCGACCACCACGCCGCGGCCCTCGAGGTCTTCGGAGCCGCCCAGTCCGGTGCGTTGTTGCGCGATCCCGCCTTCATCGCGCGCAAGGCATGGACCGCCGACGTCCTGGTGAACACTGCCGAGGAGCGCGTCGTCATCGAGTACGACGGTGCCTACTGGCACAGGCCGGCCGCGAAAGTGCTCGTGGACATCTCCAAGAGCCGCGACCTGCTCGCCGCCGGCTACTGCGTGGTCCGCCTCCGGGAGGACGATCTGCCGGCATTGGAGATCGCGCATCCCCGCTATCGCGAGTTCCGCGTCTACTCGGCCGCGCCCCGGCCGCGAGAGTCGATGGAGGCGATCCGCGGGTGGCTCCCCAATTCGAAGGGGACGACATCGGGCTGAAGGCCATATGGCACATTTGTCATTGCTATCCGACCGGATGATGCCGTCCGGTCGATCGCGGATGGCATAGTTATCGTCCCTGCCTAACCCTGTGCGGGAATCACTCAACCGGTTCCGTTCTGAAGTCACAAAATTGTTAGAAACGCGCAGCCCGTCCCCCCGCCGGCGACCGCATATCCGAGTCAGTACCCGAATCAGTACCCGGCTGGCGCGCCCGTCCAGGGTTACCCGCCGCCCGGGTACCCGCCGCAGGCCTACGCGCCCCAGCCGCACCCTTCGCGGCCGCCGGCGGGCTGGTACGGCGCCGCTGCGCAGCAGCTCCCGCCCCAGATCATCGTGAACAACACCGCCACGGCGGTGGTCGGGGGACCGGGCCGGCGCCGGCGCCAATCGGCGGCCGTGCACGTGGTGCTGTTCTTCTGTACCGCCGGTCTCGGCAACATTGCCTACGCCATGTACATCTCGCGGTGGAATCGCCGGCACGGTTTCTAGCGGCCGGCAGCGTGTTCTGACGGCGGAAGTCCGGGTCGCGTCAGCCGGCGCAACCCGGACTTTTCGTACTCCCGAAAACGTGTCCCGGGCGGCGCGGGCGAGTGGGTCTTGACCACACCTGTCACTATCTTGACTGAGCGAGTGAGGGGATGAAGCGGGGCGATGGGTGAATTTCTCAATGCGGTTCTCGAGTTCCCTACCGTCCTGTTCACCTCTCTGCTCGTCGTTGTCATCGCGTACTGGCTGGTCGTCCTCTTCGGCGGCGCCGACGCCGACTCGCTCGATGCCGACGTCGTCGACGGTGACGTGGCAGGTGGCTTCGGCGGCTTCCTGGGCAGCGTCGGCCTGGGCGGAGTGCCGGCCACGGTAGGGCTGTCCGTGCTCGTGCTGGTCGCCTGGTTCGTCAGCCTGGCCGGCTCGACCGTCGTCGACGGCGCGTTGCTGAGCGTCGTCCTGCTGGCGGTCGCCCTCGTCGTCGCGTGGCTGGTGGCCCGGGTGCTCGTGGTACCGCTGCGGCGGCTCTTCCCGGCGACGAGCGGCGACTCCCGCACCGCGTTCGTCGGGCGCACGTGCGTGATCCGCACCGGCACCGTCACCGAGACGTTCGGCCAGGCCGAGGTCACCGCCGCCGACGGCTCCAGCGCGATCGTTCAGGTTCGCCAGACCGGCACCGACACCTTCACCGCAGGCAGCACGGCGGTGATCTACGAATACGACCCGGACGGCGAGTTCTTCTGGGTCGTTCCCGCACCTACTGATCCCACCCCCGGACAGAGGGAGCTCTCATGACCGTCATCACCACAGGCTTCCTCGTCGTGCTCGGCGTGGCCGTGCTCATCGCCGTGGGTGTGCTGTTCGCCGTCACCCGGCTGTTCCGCAAGATCGAGCAGGGCAAGGCGCTGATCATCTCCAAGGTCCGCACGGTCGACGTCACGTTCACCGGCGCCGTCGTCCTGCCCGTCCTGCACAAGGCCGAGGTCATGGACATCTCGGTGAAGACGATCGAGATCGCACGGACCAGCCGGGAAGGGCTGATCTGCCGCGACAACATTCGCGCCGACATCCGGATCACGTTCTTCGTGCGGGTCAACAAGACCGCCGAGGACGTCATCAAGGTCGCCCAGGCGATCGGCACGGCCCGGGCCAGCGACCAGGACACGCTGCAGGAGCTGTTCAACGCGAAGTTCTCCGAGGCGCTCAAGACCGTGGGCAAGCAGCTGGACTTCGTCGACCTGTACACCAAGCGCGACGAGTTCCGCGACCAGATCATCCGGGTGATCGGCACCGACCTGAACGGCTACAGCCTGGAGGACGCCGCGATCGACTTCCTCGAGCAGACGCCGCTGAGCCACCTCGACAGCGCCAACATCCTCGACGCGCAGGGCATCCGGAAGATCACCGAGCTGACCGCGATCGAGCACGTGCGGACCAACGAGTTCCGGCGCAACGAGGAGAAGGAGATCAAGCGCCAGGACGTCGACGCCCGCGAGGCGGTCCTGGAGCTGGAGCGGCGTCAGGCCGAGGCGGAGATCAAGCAGGAGCGGGAGGTCGCCACCATGCGGGCGCGCGAGGAGGCGGAGACCGCCCGGGTCCGCGCCGAGGAGCGGCTCAAGTCGTCGACCGCCGAGATCCGCACCGACGAGCAGGTCGGCGTCCAGCACGAGAACAAGCGGCGGGAGATCGCCGTCGCCGAGAAGAACCGCGAGCGGGTCATCGCGATCGAGTCGGAGCGCATCGAGAAGGACCGCATGCTCGAGGTCATCTCCCGCCAGCGGGAGACCGAGCTGAGCACGATCGCCAAGGACAAAGAGGTCGAGGGGGAGAAGCGGGCCATCGCGGAGGTGGTCCGGGAGCGGATCGCGGTCGAGCGCACCGTCGCCGAGCAGGAGGAGCAGATCAAGCGGCTCCGCGTCGTCGAGGAGGCCGAGCGCACCCGCCAGGCCGTCGTCATCCAGGCCGAGGCCGAGGCGCAGGAGAACTTGGTCAAGGACATCAAGGCGGCCGAGGCGGCGGAGGCGGCCGCCAAGTTCAAGGCCCGCGAGGAGCTGGTGCTCGCCGAGGCCCGGCAGCAGACCGCCGAGCTGGAGGCCCGCGCCAAGATCCGCCTGGCCGAGGGCGTGCAGGCCGAGGCGGCCGCGGCCGGCCTCGCCGACGTGCAGGTCCGCGAGCGCAACGCCGAGGCGATCGAGAAGGTCGGCCGGGCCGAGGCGGCCGTCGAGCGCGAGAAGGCGGTCGCGAACGCGGAGACGATCGAGAAGGCGGGCCTCGCCGAGGCCGCCGTCGAGCGGGAGAAGGGCGTCGCCCACGCCGACGCGCTGCGCGACAAGCTCAAGGGCGAGGCCGAGGGCCTCAAGGAGAAGGCCGCCGCGCTCGCCGCGATGGACGAGGCGACCCGCGGGCACGAGGAGTACCGCCTGCGCCTGGAGATGGAGAAGGAGGTCCGCCTCGCCGGCATCGACGTGCACCGGCAGGTCGCCGAACAGCAGGCGGTCGTCCTGGCCGCCGGCCTGGAGAAGGCGAACATCGACATCGTCGGTGGCGACAGCGTCTTCTTCGACAAGCTGCTCGGCTCGATCAGCCTGGGCAAGAGCATCGACGGCTTCGTCCAGCACTCCGACGTCGTGCAGGCCGTCGGCGCCTCCTACCTCAACGGCCACGGCGACCTGGCCGGCGACCTCGGGCGGCTGCTCGGCTCGATGAGCACCGCCGACGTCTCCAACCTGACGCTGTCCGCCTTCCTGGTCCAGCAGATCCAGCGGGGCGGCCCCGACCGGGACAAGCTGCGCGAGCTGCTCGACGCGGCCCGCGAGCTCGGCATCGCCGAGAGGCCGGTCGCGGCGCTGGCGGCGGCCAACCGGTGACCGTCGAGACGGCGGCGCCCGCCGCGGCGAGCCTGGACGCCGGCACCTACGAGGTGCTGCGCGACCGGCTCGCCGCGCAGGCGGCCGAGCTGACCCGCCGGGCCGAGGCCCTCAACACGCGGCGGACCGAGGTGTTCGGCGGCACCGAGCTGCGCCTGCTCGGCACCGAGCGCATCCGTACCGAGCACAACTGCGTCCCGCGCGACATCGTGTCCGTCGGCGGGCTGATGCTGTTCGGGTACAACGTGTTCCTCGGCCTCAAGCCGGAGACGACCGTCGACGACGTGTTCTCGCTGCACCGGTTCAGCCGCGACGGCGACGCGTTCCGGTTCGACAAGCCGTCCTCGGACGACCTGCCCGGCCTGCTGCGCGATCCGCAGCTGCGGCGCGACTTCGGCGAGGTGTACAAGTACTATCGCGACACCCGGCTGCTGCAGCTGCGCCGGCTCGACGGGAAGCTCCTCGCCGTCTTCCAGACCGGTCCCCGTACCGACGACATCAAGGTGCTGCGCTGGGCCGTGGACACGGACGGTGCGGTGTCCTATGTGGACAACCGTGGCGAACGCGACCACGTGTTCCCGCCGTCGCACGACTTCGAGTGGATCCCGGTCGGCCGGGAGCACCACGTCCTCGGCCGGCACCCGCACATCTCCATCGAGGACGTGGTGTTCGTCGAGACCGTCGGCGGTGACCTCACCGTCAAGGTCGAGAACAACACCGAGACGGGCGAGGGCATCTACCGCGAGCCGGTCGACGAGCCGCTGCAGAGTCTCGCCGACGCCGATGTCAGCTACGCCCGCATCGGTCCGCTCGTGCTGTTGCGCATCCGGCCGTACAAGGAAACGGCCTTCAGGTTTTTGGTCTTCAACACCCGCACCCGGGGGGTCGTCCGGCTCGACGGGATCGGCCAGGGCTGCCAGCGCCTGCCGGAGGACCAGGGCCTGATCTTCCCGGGCGGCTACTACCTGGCCACCGGCGTCGCGCGGACGTTCGATACCGACGTGGCCGAGCTCGAGTACGAGCGCGTCATCCGGTCGACCAACGGCGAGGACGTGCTCTACGTCTTCCACGCCCGCGCCGAGGGGCGGTCGCTGCTGCTGCCCTACAACGTCATCCGCAAGGCGGTCGAGAACCCACTCGTCTGCCACGGGTACTCCTTGTTCGACGACGGGACGCTGGTCGTCTTCCGGGCCATGTCCGAGGAGCCGACCCGGGTCCACACCATGCAGGTGTGGCAGACGCCGTACCTGTCCGACACCTACGCCGCGGCACAGCCCGCCGGGACCGGGCCGCTGGACCGGGTGGGCAACGCCGATCTGGTCCGCGGCATCTCCGACTCCCTGTCGGTGGCCCGCATGGTCGCCGAGATGAGCCCGTCCGCGACGGTCTTCGAGGCGATCATCGCCGCGTGCGTCCGCACGTTCGACCACTACCACTGGCTCGGCGAGCCGGAGCTGGGCGACCTGGGCGGTCCGCTCGCCGAGCTGCGCAACACCGCCGAGCAGGTCCTGGCCGAGTTCGAGAGGGTGCAGGCGCTCACCGAGCAGGCGGCCACCGCCCTCGGCGAGGCCGCCGCGGGGATCGAGTCGCTCGTCCGCCGCTCCCAGGGCGAGGCGCCGGTGGACACCGACGCCTGGGTGCGCCGCCTCGCCGACCTCCGCCGCGCGCAGGGCTCCCTGGCCCCGCTGCGCGAGCTGCGCTACGTCGACACCGACCGGATCGCTGCCCTGCAGACCCGGCTCGACGAGGAGCTCGTCTCGGCCGCCAAGCGGGCGGTGACGTTCCTCCAACGCGACGACGCCTTCGCCGGCTACCACGCCGGCGTGGAGCGCCTGGTCGCCGACGCCGAGGCCGTCCGTACCGTGGCCGAGGCCGCGCCGGTCGGCGAGCGGCTGGCCGCGCAGGCCGACGAGCTGCAGATCGTCACGGAGGTGGTCGGCTCGCTCGAGATCACCGACGCGACCGTCCGCGTCGGCATCCTGGACCGGATCAGCGAGGTCCTCGGCGGCGTCAACCGCGCCCGGGCAGTCCTCGACGCCCGCCGCCGCGAGCTGCTCGCCGTCGAAGGCCGGGCCGAGTTCGCCGCCGAGTTCGCCCTGCTGGGCCAGGCGGTCGTCGGTGCGCTCGCGGTCGCCGACACACCCGCGCGCTGCGACGAGCAGCTGGGACGGCTGATGCTCCAGCTGGAGAACCTCGAGTCCCGGTTCGGCGAGTTCGACGACTTCCTCGCCCAGCTCGGCGACAAGCGCACCGACGTCTACGAGGCGTTCTCCTCCCGCAAGCAGGCGCTGCTCGACGAGCGCTCCCGCCGCGCCGACCGGCTGGTCGAGTCCGCGGCGCGGATCCTCGGCAGCATCGAGCGCCGGGTCGCCACGATGACCTCGCCCGACGACGTCAACACGTACTTCGCGGCCGACCCGATGGTCGCGAAGCTGCGCGGCGTCGCGGGCGAGCTGCGCGAGCTGGGCGACCAGGTCCGCGCCGAGGAGCTGGAGGGCCGGGTCAAGACGGCCCGGCTCGAGGCCGGCCGGATGCTGCGCGACCGGCTCGACCTGTTCGGCGGTTCGGCCGACGTCATCCGCCTCGGCCGGCACCAGTTCGCCGTCAACACCCAGGCGATCGACCTCACGCTCGTCCCGCACGGCGATGAGCTGGCGTTCACCGTGACCGCGACCGACTACCGCGCGCCGGTCGACGACCCGGTGATCACCGCCGCCCGTCCCTTCTGGGGACAGCTGCTCGTGTCCGAGGCGCCTGATGTGTACCGCGCCGAGCACCTCGCCTGCCTGATGCTTGACGACGCCGGGGCCGGTGTGGACGACCTCCACAAGGCCGCCGCCACCGACGGTGGCCTCCGCGACCTCGTACGGCGCGTCGCCGAGAGCCGTTACGCCGAGGGGTACGAGCGCGGCGTGCACGACCACGACGCGACCCTGATCCTCGACGCGCTGCTGCGGCTGCGCGCCGACGCCGGACTGCTGCGCTACCAGGCGGCGGACCGGGCGGCGGCGCAACTGTTCTGGACGTTCGGCGCCGACGACGAGGCCAAGGTGGCCTGGACCCGGCGGGCACAGTCGCTGGCTCGGGCCCGGGCCGCGTTCGGCCCGTCCGACGCGGTGACGCAGCTGTGCGCCGAACTGCAGGCGGCGGTCGGTGCACCCGGGCTCGCCGGGGAGTACCTGTTCGAGGAGCTGAGCAGCGCGCCGGCCGGGTTCGTCACCAGCGCCGGGGCGCGGACGTTGCTCGACCGGTTCTGGCGCACCCTCGGCGCTCCCGCCGCCCGGGAGGTCGAGGAGGACCTGCGCGCGCTCGACGGCGATCTCGACGCCCGGCGTCAGCTCGTCCACGCGTGGCTGTCGTCCTTCGCCGGGAACGCCGGCTTCGCCGCGAGCACTGCCGCTCTGGACTTCGCCGCGAACACTGCCGCTCTGGACTTCGTCGCGAACACTGCCGCTCTGGACTTCGTCGCGAACACTGCCGATCTTGACGAGGCGGTGGCCATCGTGCTCTGCGGGGCCGGCCTGCCCCGCTACGAGTCGTCCGCCCCGCTCACCGCGACCGTCGAGGGCCTGCTCGGCACCCATCCGCGGATCGTCGGCCGCCGGATGGAGGTGCGCCTCGACGAGATGCTCGCCCGCACCCGCCGGTTCCGTCTCGAGCGGGTGCCGGCCTTCCGCGAGTACCAGCGGCACCGCAACGAGCTGGCCGCCCGCGAGCGGGACCGGCTGCGGCTCGACGAGTACAAGCCGAAGGTGATGAGCGCGTTCGTGCGCAACCGGCTGCTCGACGAGGTGTACCTGCCCCTCATCGGCGACAACCTGGCCCGCCAGCTGGAGGGCGCGGGTCTGCTCCTGCTCATCTCGCCGCCCGGCTACGGCAAGACGACGCTCATGGAGTATGTCGCCAACCGCCTGGGCCTGGTGTTCGTCAAGGTGAACGGCCCGTCGCTCGGGCACCTGGTCACGTCGGTCGACCCGGCGGAGGCGCCGAACCTGACTGCCCGCCAGGAGGTCGAAAAGATCAACTTTGCGCTCGAGATGGGCAACAACGTCCTGCTGTACCTCGACGACATCCAGCACACCTCGCCGGAGCTGCTGCAGAAGTTCATCTCCCTGTGCGACGCCCAGCGCCGCATGGAGGGCGTCTGGAACGGCCGGACCCGCACGTACGACCTGCGCGGCAAGCGGTTCGCCGTGTGCATGGCCGGCAACCCGTACACCGAGTCGGGGCAGCGCTTCCGCATCCCGGACATGCTGGCGAACCGCGCCGACGTGTGGAACCTCGGCGACGTGCTGACCGGCAAGGACGAGCTGTTCGCGCTCAGCTACATCGAGAACGCGCTGACCTCCAACGCCGTGCTCGCCCCGCTGTCCACCCGCGACCGCGGCGACGTCGAGCTGCTGGTCCGGCTGGCCCGCGGCGACGACTCCGTGCGACCGGACCAGCTCGCCTATCCGTACTCGGCGGTCGAGGTGGACCAGATGCTGTCCGTGCTCCGCAAGCTGCTGCGGGTGCAGGAGGTCGTGCTGGCGAACAACCGCGCATACATCGCCTCCGCGGCGCAGGCCGACGCGTCCCGCACCGAGCCGCCGTTCCTGCTGCAGGGCTCATACCGCAACATGAACAAGCTCGCCGGGCGGGTCGTGCCGGTCATGAACGACGCCGAGCTGGAGGCCGTCATCGACGACCACTACGTCGGCGAGGCGCAGACGCTCACCGCGGGCGCCGAGGCGAACCTGCTCAAGCTGGCCGAGCTCCGCGGCCGGCTGACGCCCGCGCAGGCCGAGCGATGGGCCGAGGTCAAGGCCGCGTATCTGCGGGCGCGGGCGCTCGGCGGCGCCGAGGACGACCCGATGAGCCGAGCGGTCGGCGCGGTCGGCCTGCTCGCGGACCGGGTGGGCGCGGTAGAGGCGGCGATCAACCGCGCCGCAAGCACGTGACTCACGTGGCGCCATCGTCACGGGCTACCGCACCGTGACGCCCCGCACCGGGCGGCCGTGCCGTCGCGGGGCTATGCCGAGAGGCGACGGCGGCGGGCGCGTTGGCGGCAGGCCGGTCCGCAGTAGCTGGGCGGCCGGCCGGTGGCGTTGACGCGCATCCGCGCCCCGCATTCGAGGCAGTGCGCCGTTTCGTGACGCCGGCCCGAGGGCTTGTCACGAAACTCGGCCTCTTTCGTGAGCAGGCCCTCCAGCAGCAGCCGCACCAGGCGCAAGCCGCGGGCGCGGCTGCGGTGGGCCGCGCGCATGGCCGCCCCGCCGGCGATGAGGGCGTTCAGATCGTCGGCCTGCACGTCGGCCCGTACCGCACCGCTGCGCTTCGCGGCCAGCAGCAGACGGTCCAGGGCCTGGCCGAACTGCTGCGCGGCGGCGGTGATCGTGGCGCGTGGCCAGCTCTTGTCGGCGGTGATCCCGTCGCAGACCCGCACACGCCCGGCCGACAGGTCGATCGCCTCGACCAGAAAGCCGAGCAGGGCATCACCGGGCGCGGCGCGGGCGGCCCAGCGGTCCGCGGCGCGCGCCAGGCCGAGGATGTGCTCGGCGAGCACCGCCTCGACGAGGATCTCCTTGCTGGGGAAGTGCCGGTAGACGGTGCCTGCGCCGACCCCGGCCCGTTGCGCGATCCGGGTCAGCGGTACCTCGAGCCCCTCTTCCGCGAAGATGCGCATCGCCGTGCGCAGCACCACCTGCCGGTTGCGAAGGGCATCCGTGCGGACCGCGGTCATGTCACGAAATCCTTGTCGACGAGGCGGAACCGGGTGGATCGTTCCGGTTCATGTCAGTATCACGCACGATCCTCGTCACCGGAGCCACGGGCAAGCAGGGCGGCGTCACCGCCCGACGGCTGCTGAACCTGGGCTGGCCGGTCAGGGCCCTGGTCCGGGAGGAAACCGCCCCGGCCGCCGCCGCGCTGGCCGCCGCCGGCGCGCAAATCGTCCGGGGTGACTTCGACGACCCGGCGAGCCTGGCAACCGCGCTCGACGGCGCCGCCGCGGTGTTCGCCATCCCGCCCACCACGTTCGAGCGCGACCTGGAGGTGGCCCGCGGCCGGGCACTGATCGATGCGGCTGCCGCGGCCGGGGTCGAGCAGGTGGTGTTCAGTACCGTCGCGTCGTCCTCGACGCGGAGACAGTCCGCCGAGGGGAAGGCGCTGATCGAGCGGTACCTGCACGACCGGATCGAGTTCGCCACCGTGCTGCGCCCGGTGCGGTTCATGACCAACTACATCGGCACCGGGGCGCACGGCGTCGACGGGATCTCGCAGGGTGTGCACCGGCACCTGTTCGCGCCGCACGAGCCGATGCAGGTCATCGCGCTGGAGGACGTCGCCGACTTCGCGGCCCTCGCCTTCGGGGATCCGGCCCGTTTCGCCGGGCGGACCCTGGAACTGGCCGGCGACGAGCCGACTCCGACGGAGGCCGCCGCCGCCATCAGCGAGGCCACGGGCGTACTCGTCCGCTACGAACAGCTGACCGACGACGAGGCGGCCGCGCTCGGCCCGATGTTCACCGAAACCCTGCAACGATGGCGGACCGGCGGCAGCTGGCACGCCGACATCGAGGCGCTGCGCGTCATCCATCCGGGGCTTCGAACGTTCGCCGACTGGCTGGCCGAATCGGGCGGCGCCGCCATCCGCGCCCGCCTCACATCCACCTCACCTGTGTGAATCCCTGGGTGAGAAGTCGACGGTTGCACATGCGGCAGTAATCGCGACCGACCATCGTGGACTCGATTTCGGGGGCTTTCGGGAGAATCTCTTGTTGCGTCGTGCTGCGATGATCGCGCTCAGCGCGGTCCTTCTGTCGATGATTGTCGGTGCCAAGCCGGTTGCCGCGGAGACTCCGCCGCCGGACAGCGCGTTCCAGAAGGTGCCGATCGACACCAGCACCTCCAATCCGATGATGCTCGACATCGCCCCGGACGGCCGGGTGTTCTATGTGGACCGTCTCGGTGACGTCCGGGTCATCCGCCCCGGCGGCGGCACCGTGCTCTCGGCGCACCTCGACGTGTTCACCGCGAACGAGAGCGGCCTGCTGAGCATCGCGCTCGACCCTGGCTTCGCCGAGAACCATTGGGTGTACCTCTACTACTCGCCCAACGCCGCGAGCGTCGACCGGCTGAGCCGGTTCACGGTCAACGGCGACAGCGTCGACCTGGGCAGCGAGAAGGTCGTCCTCGACGTGCCCGTCCAGCGCGCCGAGTGCTGCCACCACGGCGCGGGCCTGGCCATCGACAAGACCAGCGGCAACCTCTGGCTGTCCACAGGGGACAACACGAATCCGTTCGACTCCGACGGATACGCGCCGATCGACCAGCGGCCCGGCCGAGCGAACTTCGACGCGGAGCGCTCGGCCGGCAACACGAACAGCCTGTCGGGCAAGGTGTTGCGCATCCACCCGGAGGCCGACGGCACCTACACGATCCCGGCCGGCAACCTCTTCCCGCCCGGCACTGCGAAGACCCGCCCCGAGATCTACATGATGGGTGAGCGCAATCCGTTCCGGCTGGGCCTCGACCCGAAGACCGGCTACGCGATGGTCGCCAACTACGGGCCCGACGCCGACACCGCCAACCCGGCGCGAGGTCCCGAGAACACCGTCGAGTGGGACATTCTGAGCACACCGAGGAATGGGGGCTGGCCGTTCTGCATCGGCGCCAACCAGCCCTATGTCGCTTACAACTTCGCCGACGGTACGTCGGGTGCCCCGTTCGACTGCGCCGGCGGCCCGACGAACTCCTCGCCCAACAACACCGGCCTGACGAAGCTCCCGCCGGCGATCCCGGCGACCGTCTACTACCACTACGCGGCCGACCCGGCGCACTTTCCGCAGCTGTCCGGCGGCGCGCCGATGGCCGGCCCGGTGTACCGCTACGACCCGAACCTCAACTCGGACCGCAAGTGGCCGCAGTACTTCGACGGCCGCGCGCTGTTCGCCGACTGGGGCACGGGCCAGATGTACACGTTCCAGCTCACCGCCGACGGCAAGGGCGTCGCGTCGATCGACCCGCTGCTGAGCTCGCTGAGCTTCCTCAAGCCGATGGACTTCAAGTTCGGCCCGGACGGCGCGCTGTACCTCATCGAATGGGGCTCCGGCTACGGCGGCGACAACACCGACTCCGGCATCTACCGCATCGACTACCTCAACGGCGGCGCATCGCCCGTCGCGCACGCCTCCGCGGACCGGACCAACGGCCACGCGCCGCTGACCGTCAACTTCTCCAGCGCCGGCTCGTCCACGCCGGCCGGCGGGCTCACCTACCAGTGGACGTTCGGCGACGGCGGTACCTCGACCGCGCCGAACCCCAGTCACACGTACACCACCAACGGCAACTACACGGCGGTGCTCACGGTCCGCAATTCCGGTAATAGAACCAGTTCCTCCAGCGTCGCGATCACGGTCGGTAACACCGCGCCGACGGTCACCCTGACCGCGCCGCCCGACGGCGGGTTCTTCCAATGGGGCGACCGGGTCAACTTCTCCGTGACGGTGACCGACCCGGAAGACGGGAGCATCAACTGCGCCGACGTCAAGGTGCAGGCGATCCTCGGCCACGACACGCACGGTCACCCCCTCGACACCTACACGGGCTGCACCGGCACGGTGACCACGACCCTGTCGAACGGACACTCGGAGGACGACAACACCTTCTACGTGCTCGAGGCCTCGTACACCGACAAGGGCGGCCCCGGCGGCGCGGCCCCGCTCACGACGCGCAGCCAGGTGATCCTGCAGCCGAAGCACAAGAACGCCGAGTTCTTCTCCAGCACCGGCCGTACCGCGACCGGCAAGGGCAACGACAGCCCCGGCGTCACCGTCGAACCCGGCTCGGACAGCGAGGGCGGCGGCGCCGACATCGGGTACATCCAGGACGGCGACTGGTGGAGCATCGCGCCCGCGTCGCTGGCGAACATCAACCAGATCCGGCTGCGCGCGTCCTCGGCGTCCGCCGGCGGCGTCGCGGAGGTCCGCTGGAACTCCCCGACGGGCACGCTGCTCGGCTCGGCCACCATCCCCGGTACGGGCGGCTGGCAGACCTACACCGACGTCACCGTCAACCTGTCCAACCCTCCGGCGGGCAGCGGCAAGCTGTACTTCGTCGCCCGCAACCCGGCGGGCACGGCCGGACCCCTGTTCAACGTCAACTGGATGGACTTCGCCGGCCCGGCCGACCGGGTGGTCAGCCTGCGGGCCCACGTGAACAACCGGTACGTGACCGCGGAGGACGGCGGCGGCAGCCCGCTCATCGCGAACCGTTCCGCGGTCGGGTCGTGGGAGCAGTTCGACGTCGTCGACCAGGGTGACGGCTACGTGGCCCTGCGTGCGCACGCCAACAACCAGTACGTGACCGCCGAGAACGGCGGCGACAGCCCGCTCATCGCCAACCGTTCCGCGGTCGGACCGTGGGAGAAGTTCCAGATCGTCCACAACGCCGACGGCAGCGTCTCGCTCAAGGCCAATGCCAATGGTCAGTACGTCACCGCCGCCAACGTCGGAACGGCACCGCTGATCGCCAACCGCCCGACCATCGGCTCCTGGGAGGAGTTCGACCTGAACACCCAGGTGGTCAGCCTGCGCGCCCACGTGAACAACCGGTACGTGACCGCGGAGGACGGCGGCGGCAGCCCGCTGATCGCGAACCGTTCCGCGGTCGGGTCGTGGGAGCAGTTCGACGTCGTCGACCTGGGCGACGGCTACGTGGCGCTGCGCGCCCATGCCAACAACCAGTACGTGACCGCGGAGAACGGCGGCGACAGCCCGCTGATCGCGAACCGTTCCGCGGTCGGGCCGTGGGAGAGGTTCCAGGTCGTCCGAAACGCCGACGGCAGCGTTTCTTTCAAAGCCAATGCCAATGGTCTGTACGTCACCGCCGCGAACGTCGGAACGGCACCGCTGATCGCCAGTCGCCCGACCATTGGCTCCTGGGAGGAATTTGACGTTGTGTAAGAAGCGGATCGCCCCCGTCGAGCGTTACTCGAATTGCCGAGCCTGCAGTCCTAGGGTTTTGGCGAGGGTGGGTCTATGGACAGCAATGGTCTCCTTGGCGATGATGCCGACGTACCCCGACCTGGGCATCGCCCGCTGAGGAGAGCCACATGTCCTTCAGTTCGCGCAAAGGATGGCGGCGAGCGCGTTTCGCCGCGATACCGATCGTCGTCATTGCCGGCAGTATCGCCGTCACGACCACATCCGAAGCGGCATCAGCGCCAAACAATGCAAACGGCTACACGGACGGCCGCTACATTGTCACATTCGCCGATGATCCCGTCGGGACGTACGACGGCTATGACCCCGGATTCAAGGCCACCAAGCCGAAGGCGGGCAACAAACTCGATCCCGACGCCGCGGAGGTCAAGGCCTGGCGCGGGCATCTGACGGCCAAGCACGACGCCGCGCTGACCAAGGCCGGCGCTGCCAAGATCTACGACTACACGATCACGAACAACGGCGTCGCCGCCGATCTCACCAAGGCGCAGGCGGCCGCGCTCGCGAAGACCCCCGGGGTCATCGGGCTCGAGCGCGACCAGGTGTCGCAGCTCGACACCACGGCCTCTCCGGAGTTCCTCGGCCTCAACGCCGCCGGAGGCGTGTGGTCCCAGGCGGGCGGTCAGGCCAACGCCGGCGCCGGCATCGTCGTGGGCGTCATCGACAGCGGCATCTGGCCCGAGAACCCCTCGTTCGCCAACCAGAAGATCAACCCGCGGCCGAAGAACTGGCACGGCGCGTGCGTCGCCGGCGAGAACTTCCCGGTGTCGCTGTGCGGGAACAAGCTGGTCGGGGCGCGGTACTACGTCCAGGGCTTCGGCAAGCAGAACGTCGCCAAAGAGGACTACCTGTCGCCGCGCGACGGCTCCGGCCACGGTTCGCACACGTCCTCGACGGCCGCCGGCAACGCCGGGGTCACGGTGACCATCGACGGTAAGCAGATCGGCACCGCGTCGGGCATGGCCCCGGCGGCCTCCATCTCGATGTACAAGGTGTGCTGGGAGGGCAAGCCGGGCGTTGCGACCGGCTGCTACAACTCCGACAGCGTCGCCGCGATCAACGACGCCGTCATCGACGGTGTCGACGTGCTCAACTACTCCATCGGCGGCACGTCCGAGTCGTCGGTGCTCGACTCGGTGGCGCAGGCCTTCCGGGCGGCGTCCAACGCCGGCGTCTTCGTGGCCAACTCGGCCGGCAACAACGGCCCTGGGGTGAGCACCCTGGACCACCCCGCGCCGTGGGTCACCACGGTCGCCGCCGCCACCTTCCGCAAGGCGTACCGGACGGTCCAGCTCGGCAACGGGGCGCGGTACGTGGGCGCCTCGACCACCCCGGCGCTGACCACGCCCGCGCCGCTGATCAGCTCGTTGAGCGCGAAGCTGGCCGCCGCGGCCGACAACGAGGCCAAGCTCTGCTTCGACGGCACGCTCGACCCGGCCAAGGTGGCCGGCAAGATCGTGATCTGTGACCGGGGCGTCAACGACCGCATCGCCAAGAGCTTCGAGGTCAAGTGGGCCGGCGGCGTCGGCATGGTACTGGTCAACACCAGCCCGAACTCGCTCAACGGCGACTACCACCCGATCCCCTCGGTCCACCTGAACAACGTCGACGGCGCCGCCGTCAAGGCGTACGCGGACACGGCGGGCGCGACCGCGAGCATCGTGGACCTGACCCCGGCGGAGCTCGCCTCGGCCCCGGACGTCCCCGAGATCACCGACTTCTCCTCGCGGGGACCGTCGACGACCACGGGTGGCGACATCCTCAAGCCCGACATCGCCGCCCCCGGCAACGACGTCGTCGCCGCGGTGGCGCCGCCGAGCAACCACGGCCGCAACTGGGACTTCTACTCGGGCACCTCGATGTCCTCGCCGCACATCGCGGGCATCGGCGCGCTCATGAAGCAGCTGCACCCGGACTGGCTGCCGTCCGAGATCAAGTCCGCGATGATGACGTCGGCGGTCGACACCAAGACCACGAAGAGCCCGTTCGCCCAGGGCGCCGGCTTCGTGAACCCGAACGGCGCGGCCGACCCCGGCCTGGTGTACCCGGCGACCGCGAACGACTACCGCAGCTACATGGTCAGCCTCGGCGTACAGTTCGCGCCGCCGTTCGACACCCTGCCGCCGGTCTCCGGCACCGACCTGAACCAGGCCTCGATCGCGGTCGGCGGCCTGGCCGGCGTCCAGTCGGTGAAGCGCACGGTGCGCAACGTCGGCTCGACCACGACCACCTACACCGCCACGGCGAACGTCCCCGGCTTCACCACCACGGTGTCGCCGTCCAGCTTCACGCTGGCCCCGAACGCGACGCAGACCTTCACCGTCACGTTCGCCCGCACCACGGCCCCGCTGGGCGCGTACGCGACCGGCAGCCTGACGTGGTCGGACGCGACCCACAGCGTGCGGAGCCCCATCGCGCTCCGTCCGGTAGCGGTGAAGGCCCCGAGCGACGTGGCCGCGGCGGCCTCGGCGGCCGGGTCCAAGACCTTCTCCGTCACGCCGGGCTCCACGGCGCCGACGCTGGGCACGTCCGTCGCCGGGATGGTCGGCGTAACGCCGGTCGCCGACAGCGTCGCGGCCGGCCCGTTCGACACCGCCAACCCCGTCGCCGGCACCGCCACGAAGGTGTACCACGTGACGGTCCCGAGCGGCACGAAGGCGGCCCGGTTCGACCTCGTCTCGAATGACAAGACGGCCGACCTGGACATGTTCGTCTACCGCTCCGGCACGCTGGTGGCCCTTTCGGCCTCCGGCTCCGCCGACGAGCGGGTCACGATGAACGCCCCGATCCCGGGCACGTACGACATCTACATCAACGGCTTCGCGACCCCGGGTGGCTCAACCTCGTTCGGCATCAGCAACTGGGTGGTGCCGAACACCAACGCGGGCAACCTGAGCGTCAGCGACGGCCCCGTCACCGCCGGCACCCCGGTGACCCTGACCGCGACCTGGGCGGGCCTCGACCCGGCCAAGCGGTACTTCGGCGCGATCTCTTACGCCGGCGCCTCCAACGTCACCTACATCGCCGTGGGCTGACCTCGGTAGGCACAGGGGGGCCCGGCAGCTTCGGCTGCCGGGCCCTTTCATATCGCCCACTCGGGATAGTCGGGATGGTCCGACCAAACCGATGCGTCGTTGCGAAGCTCCCGGCATGGAGCGGGCTCGGCACAGGTCCGGCACCAGTTCGGCTGGCGCGGCTCGTCGTCCTGCACCAGTACCTCTATCGTCTTGCCGTCCTCGCGCCGGTACACCTCGTGGTGCTGGCCGTACTCGACATGACCGCTGGCATAGTCCGGCTTGTGCCGCTCGAGCCGCCGGCGCTTGGCCGCCACCTCGCGAACCACCCTCGCGGGATCGTGACGGGTGATGTGGATGTGCTGGTCGCGAGTGCCAGGGACGACCGCGACCAGCTCACCGCCCCCGTCGTGCGTCTGCGACGGGCCGACGATGCCGGCGCCGTCGAACGCTTGGATCTCCCGCCAGCCGCCGGGCTGGTCCGGTTTGACGCGCCACACCTGCGGCTCGTAGGCGCCCGCCGAGATGATGCTGGCGAGCGACTCGTCCTCGGCAAGCCGCGCCTCGATGAACGCCACCAGGTCCTGGGTCATACCTTCGATTCTGCTCAGACAGCGCCGCCCGCGATGGTCGACCGGAATCGGTCCCACCCGGCGCGCTCACCCAGGTGGCCCCCGCGTCGCGGCGCATTGCGGCTGTCAGGATTGCATCTTGGTGTGGCGTGTGTCCGTTTGGAGCATTGCGTTTAGCTGATCGCCCAGGCCCGGAAAATCGTCGAGGAGCAGCAGCGGCAGCTGGGCCGCAGTGCACAGTAGGCCCAACGCGGCGCAGAAAAAGTTCGGCGCCCATTCTGTACTCGTGATGTCGCGCAGTAGCAGCGGCGGATCATGAGGCAAACTGACGCGATGTCTGACGAGTTGCCGGCAGGGCTCTACGAGATTGTCGTAACGAAGGCTCTCGAAGACCGGCTCGCAAGCGTCGACCAGGGGCTCATCAAACGACAGGCCCTGCGGTCAGCCGACGCCGCTGATCGGATTGCGCTGCTGCTCGCTCGGCAGGTCGAGCAAGCGCTCGACGCCGTGCCTGAAGCCGACCGCGTTGCGATCGGCGTCGAAGTGGCGCAGCGTCTGCTCGAAACGCTCGGCACGGAGCTGCCGAAGACGAAGCCGGCGCTCGAATCGCCGCTCGCGCCGGGCGAGGTATTGAGCGCCGTCGGCGACCGGCGGCCCGACGGCACCGTTCGCCACGCGGGGCGGCCGCTCATTCCGCTGCTGGATACGACGCTGCTGACGAACGCGCCCGGCGAACCCAGGGTCGGAAGCCAGGTACTTACCGAGATCGAGTCGGCCGACGCCATCGACCTGGTCATGGCGTTCATCCGCACGAGCGGTCTCCGACCGATCATCGGTGCGCTTCGGGAGCACTGCGCACGGGGAAGACGGCTGCGCGTACTGACGACCACGTACACCGGCTCGACCGAAGGCAAGGCGCTTGACCTGCTGGCGGATCTCGGCGCCGACGTTCGGATCTCCTACGACTTAACTACCACCCGCCTCCACGCCAAGGCCTGGCTGTTTCATCGGCGTACGGCGTTCAATACGGCCTACGTCGGATCATCCAACCTCACACACTCCGCCCAGGTGGACGGCCTGGAGTGGAACGTCAGAGTCTCGGCCGCCCGCAACCCTGACGTGGTCAAGAAGATCGAGGCGGTCTTCGAGAGCTACTGGCAAAGCGGCGACTTCGTCCCGTACGTCAAGGCGGACTTCGAGCAGGCGCTCGATCGGTCACGCCGATCCGATGGACGAACCGTTTCCGTTCTGAGTCCGCTTGAGGTCCGCCTCGAGCCGTTCCAGGAACGGATGCTTGAGCTGATCGAGCTCTCCCGGGCGAGGGGCCACCACCGCAATCTGCTCGTGTCGGCGACCGGTACCGGTAAGACCGTGATGGCCGCGGTCGACTACGCGCTTCTGCGCCGGACGTTGTCTCGGGCGCGGCTGTTGTTCGTCGCGCATCGCGAACAGATCCTGGACCAGAGCCTGGCGATGTTCCGCCATGTGATGCGCGACTACACCTTCGGCGAGAAGTGGGTCGGAGGCGTGCGCCCGACCGCGTTCGAGCACGTCTTTGCCTCTATCCAGACGCTGACGGCCGCCAACCGGCAATACCTCGCCGCGGACCACTTCGACGTCATCGTCATCGACGAGTTCCACCACGCCGCCGCGCCGTCGTACCGCGCCATCATGGAAGAGCTGACGCCGCGTGAACTGCTCGGCCTGACCGCGACACCGGAGCGCGCCGACGGCCTGCCAATCCTGCACTGGTTCGACGAGCGCATTGCTGCGGAGCTACGCCTCTGGGATGCCATCGAACAGCATCGTCTGGCGCCGTTCGCCTACTACGGTATCCACGACGGCGTCGACCTGAGCGAGGTCCCGTGGCGTCGCGGACGCGGCTACGACGAGGCCGCGCTGACCAATGTCTACACCAGCGATATGGCCTGGGTCCGCTTCGTTTACCAGCAACTCGAACAGCACGTCACGGATCTCTCGACGATCCGATGCCTGGGATTCTGCGTGAGCGTCGCCCACGCCCGCTTCATGGCTGAACAGTTCCAGAGGCTCGGCGTGGCCGCGGTAGCGGTCTGGGGCGAGACGCCGGACTCGGAGCGCACCGCCGCGATCCGCGACCTGGCCGACGGCAGGGTTCAGGTCATCTTTTCCGTCGAGCTGTTCAACGAGGGCGTGGACGTGCCGAGCGTCGATACCCTGCTCATGCTGCGACCGACCGAGAGCGCCACGCTGTTTCTCCAACAACTGGGTCGGGGCCTACGGATCGCGAAGGGCAAGAGCGTCTGCACGGTCCTGGACTTTGTTGGTACCCACCGTCGGGAATTTCGCTTCGATCTGCGGTACCGCGCGTTGCTCGGCGGAACCCGCAGTGACCTCGAACGAGCCGTCGATGAGGGCTTTCCATTCCTGCCGGCCGGTTGCCATATGGAGCTCGACCGGGTGGCGCGCGAGGTCGTGTTGCGCAGCATCCGCGAGGCCATTCCGTCACGCTGGCCGACGAAAGTGGCCGAGCTCCGAGCGCTGGCGCAACACCAGCCTGAGGTAACCATGGCGAAGTACCTCGCCGAAACGGGCCTCGAGGTTGCCGATATCTACGCCGGCAACCGAGGCTGGTCAGCGTTGCGGGAGGCCGCTGGCCTGCCCGTGGCGTCCACCGGGCCGCATGAGCAAGCCCTCCGTCGCGGGATCGGCCGCATGCTGCACGTCGATGACCGCCAGCGCGTCGACGGGTACCGCTCGCTGCTGCAACACCCAAACCCGCCCCGGGTCGGCGCCATGAGCGACGTCGAACAGCGCTTGGCGCGAATGCTCGTCGCCAACATTGCCGATCAGGTGGTCACGAGAGAAACCCCGCTCCAGTCCGCGGTCGACCTTCTCTGGTCACATCCGCAGATGATCGTCGAACTGCGCGACTTGCTCGACGTCCTTGGCGAGGCCCCACGTCATCTCCAGCATCAGGCACTGCCCGACATTCCGCTGCAAGTCCACAGTCAGTACACCCGCATCGAAATCCTTGCAGCGGTAGGCGAGGGCAACGGAACCAAGACGCCCCAATGGCGCGAGGGCGTGTACGACGCGAAGGCAGCCGGTGCCGACGTATTCGTCTTCACCCTCGACAAGACGAGCGGCGACTTCTCGCCGACCACCCGCTACCGCGACTATGCGATCAGCCGCGACCTCATCCATTGGGAGAGCCAGTCCACCACATCCGCCGACAGCCCGACCGGCCAGCGGTACCGCAATCATGTGGCGATGGGACGCTCGATCCTGTTGTTCGCCCGGACCCGAGCGGACGACCGGGCATTCTGGTTCCTTGGCCCAGCCACCTACGTGCAGCACGAGGGTGATCGACCGATGGCCGTGACGTGGAAGCTCACGACGCCGCTGTCAGGAGACCTGTTCGCCGCATTCGCCGCTGCTGTTGCATAGTTTGGAGGTTCCTGTGTCGCAGCCAGACGCGATCATGGTTCGGATCGGCGAAGGCATCGCCCTGAGTCAGCGCGGTGAGCGCGACGCTGCGCGCAAGCTGCTCACGGCGCTGTGGGATGAGATTGGCCCTGATGGGGACCCGTTGCACCTTTGCGCGTTGGCGCACCATCTGGCCGACCTTCAAGACGACGTCCACGAGGAGTTGGTGTGGGACCTGCGCGCCCTCGAGGCCGCGAACTCCGTGACGGAGGAGCGGGCGCAGGAGGCAGGGGTTGTCGGCTCAGTACGTGGCTTCTATCCGTCGCTGCACCTGAACCTCGGTGAGGTCTACCGGAAGCTCGGAGACCTCGACCGTGCGCGCGAACACTTGGAGCAGGGACGAGCCGCGGCGGGCTTCCTCGCCGACGACGGGTACGGAAGCATGATCAGGGGCGGGCTTGATCGTTTGGCCGACCGGCTGAACGCGCCTCAGGGCTCGTAGCGCAGCTCGGGGTACCACTCGCCCCGCCCCGCCGGCGTCAGGTCGAGCAGGTGCCATACCGGGCTTTGCAGGTCCACGCCGCGCTCGCGAATGTCGGCCGACATCCACGGATGGCCCGTGTAGAAATGCCGTATTGTCCCGTCGGCGTCCTGCGTGAAGACCGAGATGGTCGAGTCCTGGGCTCCCGCTTCGTCCTCGCTGGCCAGGTCGTACTTGAACGTGCCGCCGCCCGCGCTGAGCAGCCGGAGCCGATTCCACCCTCGAGCCCTGGCGTGGGACCGCAATGTCGGTACGTCGGCCGCGGCCACGACTACGAAGTCGGCGTTCTGGGACACATGGTCGACCACGGAGTTGAACCCGTCGATCCACATCGTGCACATCGGGCAGGGCGAGTGCTGGGCCTTGCCGTACATGAAGTGATAGACGATCAAAGGCCGATCGGTCCCGCTGAACAGCTCGCTCAGCCTGACCTGGCGGACCGGCTCATCGCCGGCTGCCAGATCGGCCGGGCCTTCCTCGAAGACATAGTCGTCGATCACTGTTCCTTGCGGCAGCCCGCGGCGCAACTCGGCCACTCGCTCGCGCTGGCGCATCAGGTCGATCTCGGCCAGCCGCAGCTCCTCACGAGCGGCGCGGTACTCCGTCGACTCGTTCGCCAACCGGGTCATCTTCACAGTCACACTCCACCTCCACGATGTCAGGACGGGCGCTAGCGCGCCGGGGGCGTGACCGCGGCGACCATGGCCGAGCGCGGTGAGCGCTTGCCGAGCAGGTTCTGGGCATACACGGCATAGGTGTACTCCGTCGAGCCCTTCAGGCCTTTGAGGATCACGTCGGGGCGGGTGGTCGTCGTGACCGGTGTCTCGGCCGCGCCGTTGACGGCCATCACCTGGTACGTCGTGCCGCCGATCCGGTCCGGACGGCGCTGCCAGGCAAGTCGGACGCTGTTCGAGGTCACGGCCGTGACGGTCAGCCCCTGCGGGGCGTGGCTCTTGGGGTCGACGGCACCGGCCATGCTGTTGCGGAACACCGTCGCCTCTCGCGTGTCCGTGTCGAGACCGTTGGGGCCGTCGATGAACCGCCGTCCCCAGGCCGTGCGGCTGTTGCCGTCGAAGTTGTTCACCAGGTCCAGGTAGCTGAACTGCTTGTCGTTGCCGCTCCAGGACCAGCCGAGGTAGCCGAGGTGCTGTGCCTGCGCGTCGGCCATGATGGCGTCCTCGTCCGGCTTGCCCCACTGGTGCTGGCTGGAGAACTCGCCGATGAGAATCGGCAGGTGGCGCTTGGTGAATGAGGTCAGATAGCTGTTGACCTTCGCCGCGGTGTTGAACATGCCGTACATGT
>NZ_BAAARV010000078.1:0-80077 GCF_039532525.1 Dactylosporangium salmoneum | reverse complement strand
CTCGTCCTGGCCCCAGCCGGGGCCGTCGACCAGCAGCGTGTGCCTGAAGCCGGCGGCGCGCAGCTGGCGGATCGCGTCGGCGGTCTGCTGCACCCAGGGCCACGTGGTGCCGTTGGCGAACGGCTCGTCGGCAATGTTGACGATGACGTTGTTCTCGTGGCCGACCATCGTGTCGCGCATGCTGAGCCAGAACTGCACGGCCTCCGCCATCGGTGCCGCCTTCTTGTCCTGGCCGAAGCCGGCGGTGTCGTGGGCGTCGAAGATGCAGATCAGCCGGTTCCTCTGGCACAGGTCGATGACGGTTGCCACCTCCCGGGCCGGCGCCCGCCGCCACTGGTGACCGATGCCGAGGGTGACCCGCACCGCGTTGGCGCCCGCCGCCTTGATGGCCGCGAACGAGCTGTTCTGGTCCGGGTACCACATGAAGTCGTGATTGACGCCGCGCAGCACGAGGTCGCTGCCGTCGGCCTCGACTAGCCGGCCGTCGCGCACCCGGATGCCGATGTGCGGCTCGGCGGCGTGCGCCCGGCCCGGCGTCGAGAGCACGCCCAGGCCGGCCAGGAGCATGGCGACCGCCAGCGCCGCCCGGGCCGGGCCCCCAGTACACAGTCGGGCCAGGCGTTTTGGGTGCGCCGGCGGGGCGTCGTCGCGCCGGGCCGGCCTGAGCGAAACCTGGGCGTCGGTTCTCACGGTTCCCGCGGCTACCCGGGGTCGGCCGCTCCTACCCGAACCGGCGGATGAACCGGTCCACCTCCGTCACTCGGGTAGGTCAACCGGCGTCAGGAGCACCGGCTGGTCTCGAACGTCTGGTGCCCACGCCCGGACTTGCAGCGCGTGGTTCGCATGAGCACGATTGCGACGGCCAGCGCTGTTGCAGCAGTCGACCGGTGTGACACTCCGTGCACCAGAGGTCTCCCGTGACCCATGTTGCGCAAGCGTACCGGCGCCGGCCACGCGGAGTGGTCCCATCGAACGCGCGGTCCACTGGGCCGCCGACGCAGTTCCTGATTACGCCGCGCGGGTGTCACGCAGGGTGCGACCGTGGATGCTGTGACTACGCGTGAGGTGCAGTTCGGTGACGGAACGTCGGGGGTTGTGTCGCTGAACGCGCCCGTCCTGCGGTACCCGAATAATCCGATCCTGACCGCGCACCAGGTTAACGCTGTGTGGCAGGAGCCGCACCTACAGGTGATGACGGTGCACAATGCCGGCGCGGTGGCGCTGGCGGACCGGACCGCGATGCTGTTCCGGTCGCATCTGCGGTGCGGGGTCAGCGTCCTCGGCCTGGCCACGAGCCGGGACGGCGTGTCCGGGTGGGTGGTTCATCCACGGCCGGTGCTGTCTCCCGCTACCAAGGGTGACCTGTACGCGGCCGGCCTCGACTGGCAGGACATCGCGGAGATCGAGTCCGGCGGCGTCGAGGACGCCCGGATCAATCCCGTCGAGGACACGTTCGCCGTCACCTACAGCGCCTACCACGCCGGCATCCGCAACCGGGTGCGCGTGTCTCTCGCACTCACCGACGACCTCTTGGCGTTCACCCGGCACGGGCCGATGCTCGACCGCGACATGCGCAACGTGGTGCTGTTTCCGGAGCGGATCGGCGGGAGGTACGTCGGGCTGTTCCGGCCCAACGACGTCACCGCCGGTGACACGGGCGGCGCGTACACGCAGATCCGCATCGGATATGCGGAGGACTTCAGAACCGGGCCGTGGGAGATCGCCGCCGAGCCGATCATGCGGACTGGTGCGGGCCCGAGCGCCTTCTCCGACAAGATCGGGCCGGGCGCGCCGCCGGTGCGTACGCGGCACGGCTGGCTCGACGTGTTCCACGGGGTGCGCACGACGATGGACGGCAACCCGTACGTGCTCGGCGTGGCCCTGCACGACCTCGACGATCCCCGCATCGTGCGCATGTCCAGCATCCCGCTGCTGTTTCCGTCGCGGGCCGACTGCCGCGTCGCCGACACCGACTACGTGCACGTGCCGAACGTCGTCTTCTCCTGCGGACTCGTGCGCCGGCCCGACGGCACGATCTTGATCTACTACGCCGGCAACGACACGGTCATGAACGTCGGCCTCGCGCACGAGGACGTGCTCGCGGAGCTGTGCCACCGGTACGGCCAGGATCCGCTGACCGGACGGCTCCTGTACGACCTGTAACCGAGCCCTGACGGCCTCGTGGCCGGGCAGGACGACACCGGGCGCACAGCCACAGTGACGTATCGTGACGTCGCTATGGGTTGATTAGGGCAGTTGTGTCAGGGTTGGCCACCATGGTGGGGCGTCTGTTGAACGACCGGTACGAGCTGCGATCGGTCATCGGCCGGGGCGGTATGGCCGACGTATGGCTGGCCGTCGACGGGCGGCTGGGCCGACCCGTGGCCGTGAAGATGCTGCACAACGACGGCGGCGCCGATCCGTCGCTCCCGGAGCGGTTCGAGCGCGAGGCACACACCGCTGCGCAGCTGTCGCACCCGAGCATCGTGGCCGTGTACGACTTCGGGGTCGACGACGGCACGCCGTACCTCGTGATGGAGCTGGTCCAGGGCCACAGCCTCGCCGACGAGCTGGCCGCGGGCCCGCTGGATCCACGGCGTGCGGTGCACATCGCCGAGCAGGTGTGCGACGCCTTGGCGGCCGCGCACGACGCCGGAGTGGTGCACCGGGACGTGAAGCCGGCCAACATCCTCATCAGCGACGAGGGCGGGGTGAAGGTCTGCGACTTCGGCATCGCCCGCATCACCGACCGGGCGCAGACCGCGCTGACCGCTACCGCCACCGTGATCGGCACCAGCTCGTACATGGCGCCGGAACAGGTCCTCGGCGAGCCCGTGGACGCCCGGACCGACCTGTACGCGCTGGGCTGCGTGCTGTACGCGATGCTCGCCGGCCGCCCGCCGTTCCTCGCCGACTCGCCGGTGCAGACCGCCTGGCAGCAGGTGCACCAGGCAGCGGTACCGGTGACGGTGCTTCGGCCCGGCCTGCCGCCGCGACTCGCCGGGCTGGTCGGCGCACTGCTGGCCAAGCGCGCGGCGGACCGGCCGGCGAGTGCGGCGCAGGTCCGCGCGGCTCTGGCCGGTGCCGCCAGCGGAGCCACAACGGCAGTGCTCGGGGGCGAGGCGCCGATCCGCGGGCGCGCCGCGGTGCGGCCGCCAACGCGCAGCCTGCCCGAGCTCGCCGAGCCGCCCGCGCCGGCCACCCGGCGACGGGGCCGTTCGGTCGGGATCGCACTGGCGGCGCTCGGCGCGGCCGCCGTCGCCGTCGCCGTGCTCGCGCTCGGCACCCTCCCGGGCCGATCCGGCCACCCGGCCGCGGCGCCGACCCCCGCGGAAACGACCCAGTCCCTGCCGTCCGCGGATACCTCGAGCGCGGCGCCGAGTGAGACACCGGCCGAGACACCGACCGACACACCGAGCCCAACGCCGACGGACACACCGAGCGACCCGACCGAGGCGATGCTGGCCGCGGCTCGCGCCGCTCTGGAGGCCCAGGTCGGTGACGGCGGTTTGGACAGCGGTACCGCGCGTGAGCTGAACCGCCGGCTCGACAGACTCGGCCGCGAGCTCGCACGCGGCAACGACGAGCGCGCCGCAGCGGAGCTGGCCGGTCTGCGCGACCGGATCGACCAACTGCACCAGGACGGCACACTCACCGGCACCGGGTACGAGGCGGTACTCTCCCTGGCCGACCAGCTCGCGGCGAACCTGCCGGCCCCCGCGCCGTCAGCGAGCGGGACCGACCCGACGCCAGAGCCGCTCAGCCCTCCGCCTGGGGTTTGATGGCCGTACGGCTTCAGCCTCGCTTGTAGCGTCCGGTGAGGTGGCCCGAGGCCAACACCTTCCCCGCCGCCGCCCGTCGAAGATCGGCAGCCGACGCGCCCCCGGCGAGGCGGAGCGGTTCGGACAGGGCCAGCACTTCGAAGACGTACCGATGTGACCGGCCACGGGGCGGGCTCGGCCCCCCGTACGCCCGCCTGCCGAAGCCGTTCTTGCCCTGCACGGCGCCCGCCGGCGCCTCACCTTCACCGAGGCCTGACAGGTCGGGATCGATGCCCCACATGACCCAATGCGTGAAGGTACCGCTGGGGGCGTCCGGGTCCTCGACGAGCACGGCCAGCTCAGCGGTCTGCTCCGGCAGTCCGGTGAAGTTGAGCGGCGGTGACACGTCGACGCCATCGCCCGTGAAGCGCCGAGGAATCTGATCGCCCTCATTGAAAACCGGGCTGGACACAGCAATCGTCACCAGTGCCTCCGGATAAGGGAGTCAGGACGTCGAGTAGACCTTCCCCACGAACTCGGCGAGCCGGCGTTCGTCGAGGTTGCGAGCCAGGTCGGACTCGCTGATCATGCCGACCAGGCGGTGGTTCTCGATGACCGGCAGCCGCTTGACCTGGTGGTCCTCCATCTGCGACAGCACCTCGTTGACGCCGGCGCCGGCATCGACCCAGACCAGCTCACCCCCGGTCAGGTCACGCACCCTGACCTGGCTGGGCTCCTGGCCCTCGGCGATGCACCTCACGACGATGTCGCGGTCGGTAAGGATGCCGTGCAGCCGGTCGTCCGCGCCGCAGATCGGCAGGGAACCGACGCCGAGATCGCGCATCTTCCGAGCGGCGGAGGCGACGGTCTCGCCCTCGTCGACGCACTCGGCTCCCGGATGCATGATGTCTCTCGCCTGCCGCTCCTGCTTCTCGCGAAGCGCCTGCTCATGGTCATCCAGAGCGCGGAGCTTGCTGGCCACGGCCTCACGTGTCGCGTGGCCGGTGTGTTCGGCGTAGCTGGCCTTGCCGATCTCGTACAGCAGCTTGTCGCGCTGCCGCTGGACTCGCGTCTCATCCACTCGCGCCCGGCTCGTCGCCAGGCCACGCTTGGCGGACTTCATCATCTTGTCGAAGGCCATCGTGCCCTCCTCTCCGGCGTACCTCAACGCAAGAGACGGTGGTACCCAGCCAACGCTACGTCGCCGCCGCCACGGACGGCGCCACCCTGCCCCGGTCGGCAGCCCGCGGCGCGACTCGGCCGGCCGCAGCCGGTCACACTCTCCGTTCCGGGCTACGGCGCGATCACTGAGCGTGCAGGGGTCACCGCTCGTGGCGGGTGAAGGCGGGTATTACCTCGAGGAGCACGGCCCCGGCGAGGCTTGCCACTGGGCGTAGGCGTCCGGGAACGCTGAGTGCCCGCACGCCGCTTTTCAGCCTGCGTCGTCGGTATGACGGTGGGTGCCGCATACGTGTCGGTCGGATACGGGTCGCGCGTCGCAACCGACGCGGGCGACTGGCCTTCCGCCTGCGAGTTGCTCTTGTCCTTGAAGACGGTGAACGCCAATACTCCGGCCGCGCAGACGCCGATCAGGCACAACGCGAGCACTCCGCCGATCACGCCGAGGACGAGGAGTGTGTTGCTCTTCGGCTGCGGCGGCGGGGCGCTGGGTATCGGAGAGGCGGCGCCTGGGTAGCCGAGGGGATTCGGCTGAGGAGGCAGCGTCACCCGGGAGTGTCACATAGATCGTCAACAATGACCAAACCAGGCCACCGAGCGGCACGACGCGGCAACGATGCTGCTCGGCAAGGGCTTCGACCGTGCGCCGCGGTGAGTGCGCGGCTAACGGCGCAACCGCAGCACGTCCATCTGGGTCAGTTGGGCGTCTGCGAAGGCGTCCACGAGCGGCAACTGGTAGGTAGCGATGGTCTGCATGCGGCCGCGGGGCAAATGCTCCCGGCCGGGATCGCCGACAAGGACCTCGGCGCCGCGCGCCGTGACGCGTTCCAGGAAGGCCAGAACGCGCTGAGCCACGATCCCGGTGTAAAAGATGTCGCCGGCCAGGACCGTTTCGGCGTCACCGCCGTCACCGTCGAGCAGGTCCGCGAGACATTCGGTTACACGCACACCGTTGACTTTCGCATTGAGTGTGATCGCGGCGACGGCGTACGGGTCTACGTCATTCGCGGTCACCGCGGCCGCGCCGGCCTTTCCTGCCGCGATGGCCACCAACCCCGAACCGGCGGCCAGATCCAGGACCCGCCGGCCGGCCACTGCCGCCGGATGGTCCAGCACATATCGGGCGACCGCCTTGCCCCCGGCCCACGCGGAGGACCAGAACGGGGGCGGTAGCTTCACGCCGGCCCGAGCTTCCATCCTGGCCCACCACACGATGGCGTCCTCGGCCAGATATAGCTGCACTTCGGGTACGAGGGGCACCTCGACAAGGCGAAGCCGGTCCAGCCCGACGCCCGGCGTCGTCACCTCATGGCGCAGCTCGGCCAACGCCTGCCGAACCCGACTCATCATCGATCAAGCATGACGGATGACCGGGGTCGGATCCCGTCATCTGTCCATTGTTGACCAGCCACATCACCCAACGGCCGCCTACGGGTTTCTGTCGTTGCCAATTGGGTACGTTGGCCCGCACCAACGTCGGGTTCAGGGTCGACGACAGTTCAGTGTCCAGGAGGAACGCGTGGCAAGCGGTACCGTGAAATGGTTCAACTCGGAAAAGGGCTTCGGCTTCATTGAGCAGGACAACGGAGGCCCTGACGTCTTCGTGCACTACTCGGCCATCGCGAGCGGCGGCTACCGCGAGCTCAACGAGGGTCAGAAGGTCGAGTTCGACGTGACGCAGGGACAGAAGGGGCCCCAAGCGGAGAACGTTCGAGCCGCTTGACCACTTAGGGAGCTGCCGTGTTCGCCGCTGACGTGGCGGGCTGCGTCCGTTCGGCCTCTTTGTCGGGCCTTTCCCACACCTGCGGATGCAGGAGTACGGCCAGGTTGGCGGCGGCCACCAGCACCGCCCCGATGAGCAGCGGGGCGGTCGTACCGATCACCGCCGCGACCGGGGCGGCGACGGCCAGTCCCAGGGGCCGGGCGGCGAAGGAGATCAGACTGTCGAACGATCCGACCCGGCCCAGCGCCTCCTGCGGGATGCGGCGCTGCAGGGTCGTCTCCCAGAGCGGGCTCAGCACACCGAGCCCGAACATCGCCGTGAAGTAGGCGATCGTGACGACCGCCACGGGCAAGCGCAGCGCGAAGGCCATCAACGGGAGGGCGTAGACGGCGGCCCCGATGGCGACGCCGACCAGCGGCCGGCGGATGGGCAGCCGGGAAGCGGCATACACGCCGATCACCATGCCCGCGGTGCCGACCTGGGCGATGACCACCCAGGAGGTGTCGCCGCCCAGGTGGCGTACGGCGATCAGCGGGCCGAGGGTCAGCAGGAAGCCGGCCGCCAAGTGCCACACGCCATGGCCGAGGACGTTGGCCAGGAACCAGGGATGGCGACGGGTCTCTGCCCATCCTTCGCGCAACTCCGAAAGAAAGACGGCCCGCTGGGTTGGCCGGCGGGGGCGGTCCAGTCTCAGGCGACCGAGCGTGGTCGCGGACGCGATGAACAGCGCTCCGGTGAGGAGCGAGGACCACCCGGCTCCCACCAGGAGCACCAGAGCCCCGGCGGCTGCGGGAGCCGCCATCTGGGCGAGCCCTCCCGCCACCCCGAGTCGGGCGTTGATCCGCAGACGCTCCGGTCCCGCCACCACCGCGGCCACCAGCGTCCGAGCGGCGGGCGTTCCGAAGGCCACGGCCGCACCGGTGATCGCCGAAAGTACCGCTAGATCCGGGATCCGCACGGGCCCGGCGAGCAATTCGGCACCGATCCCTAGCTGGGCGGCGGCCCGCACCAGGTCTGCGGTGAGCACCACCCGTTGGGGCGGGAAGCGGTCGGCGACCACGCCCGCGACGGGCAGCAGGAGGAGCATCGGCAGCAGCTCGGCGGACAGGACCAGGCCAAGGTCCACCGCCGAGCCGGTGTGGACCACCGCGAGCGTCAGGGTGGTGGGAATCAGCGCGGTCGCCAGAGCCGCGAAGGTCCGGCCAACCAGCAGCCGGCGAGCCGATGAGGTCATTGCAGGCACACTATTTCGTCAGCGAATCATCTGTCAACGAAATACTCGCCGCCGTAGCATACTGAGCGGATGGAGGACTCCGTCGACCAACACCTCGCTCGATGGCGCGACAAAGCGCCCTTCGACGAGCGGGTGGAGGCGATCATCACCCGGATCCAGCTGCTGACCAAGCACGTGGGCCATGCCAAGGATCAGGCCCTCGCCGAGGTCGGCCTGCAGGAGTTCGAGTTCGAGACCCTGCACCGACTCGCCGCACGCGGCAGGACCGCGCGTGCCACCCCTTCCGAGTTGGCCACGGAGCTGATGGTGTCGCCGGCAGGTATGACGGGCCGGCTCGACACCCTGGAGAGAGCGGGCCTGGTCCGCAGGCTTCGCGGCACCGAGGATCGTCGCCGTGTCGACGTGGAGCTCACCGAACTCGGGCGATCCCGCTGGTTCGCCGCCATGAAGCTGCGTGGCACCGCCGAGGAAGCCATGGTCGAACCCCTCGACCGTACCGACCGTGACACGCTCATCGTCCTGCTCAAACGCATGCTGGTACATGTGGAGAGCGGGCGTTGATTCCCCGCCAGTCATCGGTCAGCCGCCTCGCCATTACCGGCTCCGGAAAGCGGCGGTGAACGCATGGGAATGATCGCCTATGTCGACGGGATCCAGTTCTGGGAGCCCGGCCAGTCCACCGCCCAGATGTTCTGCACACAGTTGCGGGCGCTGGAGCACTGGATCCAGCGGTCCAGTGGAATCGTGGGCCCGGAGTCCGACGAGCTGTTCATCGACCCGCTGAAGCTGCGGGAGTTCCTGGTCTTCCAGCTCAACGCCTGGAACCGCCAGGGCTCACCGACCATCAAGGCGATGATGCTCGGCGCGATGCAAGTGCTCGCCGCGCTGGACCAGCACATCAACGGGCCGCTGCGAGAACTCAGCGGCAACCCCGAGATCCACGACGGCATGCACAACGCCCTTCCGCCGAGCGGGCTGCGCCCGGCCCCGTGGGGTCCTCCAGCAGCGACCGACCTGCCCCAATCGGTACGGTTCGAACTGGCCGCCATCGTCCAGGATCTGGTCCGCGGCTGGTACAAGACCCTCGCCGAACGCACCGGCAGCGGCGGCTGGTCCTCCGACCGGCTCCAGGCTGTTGTCGATGCATATCCGGTACCGCTGCTCATGCCGCCCCAGCGCATCCCGCCGGATCTGATCAGCACGGTCGATGCGGCTCCCGACGGACCGCGCCGGATCAGCGTGATGTCGCTGTGGGACACGGTGTACGGCGTGTCGCGGCTGCGCCTACGAGTTGTCCACGACACCGCCGGCCACCGGATCAACTGGCTCGGCTTCGGCGACCCGCCCGCCATGTCGCCGACCGAAGCCGACATCTGACGCTTGCACGACACGTCCGCGGATCAAGGGGATGTCCGCAGCGGGCCCACCGCTCGATCCTTGCCGCAACCCCTGGACCGTTAGTGAGCCCTTCGGCTCGTGCGGATGCGGCCGGCGGCCGCAGCAGCCCCGCGTGTGCTGAGCGCCGTTGACACGCGCTGAGACCGTCACGACTCAACGCGTGCCCGCGACCTGCCGGCCAGGGATGTCTGAGGTACTTCGGGAGCTTGCCGGACGCGGGCGGCGGCGTCTTATCACGACTTGACCTTCACACGAAGGCAACCGTTGATCGACGCCCACCGTCGCTCTCGGGAGCGTCGATGAACGACACGACCATCAATACTGCTGCCGAAAGCACCGCAAACACGACCGCGGCAAGCGGTCAAGATCGGCTAAGCATGCACAAGTACCAGGCAGGGACTCGACCAGGAGGGGCGACGGGGAGACTTGAACCCCCAACCTTCCGATTACAAGGCGAGTTATGTCCGTTTTCACAAGTATCGTCGGTGCTATTTCGTGCTATCTTGTCCGGATTTCCGCCCCGTGTGGTCGGGCGCGTCCAGGATGGCGGGGTGGGGTCCAGGCACAGCGGAGCACGTATGGAACGCGGCCGAATCCACTGTGGACGGCCGGCATTGGGCGGCGATGCCGCCCAAGAACTGTCGTACCCGGTCGTCAGGCTCCGCCGCGCGGACACCACTGGGGGGCGCCACATGACCGAAATCGCCGCCCAGCCACCTATGGCTCGTCCTTTGAGGATCTTGCTGCCTTCCTCAAGCGACCCGAGCCCGACGGCTACCCGGTCCACGAGGTACGTGAGTGCGTTTGCCGGACGTGCGGCGGCCGGCGATTCGAGGTGCAGGTGGTGGACACGGAGTCCAGCGCCCGTCGCACGTGCCTGGAATGCGGGCGGCACGAGTGGATCGGCGACGAACAGTACAGTTCGGCGTTAGCCTCCGTTGGTGACCACATCGGCCGGCGAATACACAGCCACGCTCCCGCGTAAGCGCATGGGATCTGGTGTGCTGTTCCGCGATGCCACCAACCGGGTGCTGCTCGTGGAGCCAACGTACAAGGACTACTGGGAGCTGCCCGGAGGCGCCGTAGACGGCGACGAGTCGCCGCACGACGCCGCGCGGCGCGAGGTCGACGAGGAACTCGGCCTAGCCATGTCGCCCGGCCGGTTACTGGTCGTCGACTGGGTCCCGCCACGACCGGGCCGCACCGAGGGCGTGATGTTCGTCTACGACGGCGGCATGCTCGACGCCAAGGCGACCGCGAACCTTCAGCTCCCCGCGGACGAGCTGCGAAGCTGGGCCTGGTGCACGCTCGCCGAGGCGCAGAAACGGTTGTCCCCGTTGCTCGCTCGCCGAGCGGCCGCCGCACTGGACGCGGCGGCCGACGCGGTCACGTACTACCTGGAAGACGGCAAACGCGTCTGCTGACTCATGTTGCGGTGCCCAGCCGACATCAGATCGTGTTGCACCGCCGCCGGTTCGGCTACCGGGGAGCGTTGACACATGAGGCTGCGCCCGCCGGAGCGGTACAGGCTGTCGTGGATCCCGTCCGCGTACAGCAGCCCGGTGAGGTCGGCTCTGGCCTTGGCGATCTGGCTGTTGCGCTGAAAGCCGGCCGCACCGAGGAGCGGCGCGAGGTCCGTTACAGCCCGGTATGCAACGTCGACGCCGGCGGCCTTGCCGAGCCGCGCCGACAGGTCGGCGCTGGGATGTCCCATCGCTGCGAGTCGGCTGGTCGTGAGCGCCGAGAGGAGCGCGGCGGTGATCTCGGCGTGGGTGCGGCCGAGTGTTATCAGGGCGTTGTCGCGGATGCGGGGCAGTGCACCCGCCGTGAGCTTGGCCGCCAGTACTGTCGTGGTAAAGCCATGGACGCCGGCGGCGGCGCCGAGTGCGGTGGCGGTAACCAGCGGACGGAACCTGCTGAAGTGCCGCCGGAACACGCCAAGGCCGTCGCCGGCGGCACCGATCAGGTCTGCCGTCGGATCGAACGAGACGCCATGGAACTGCAGCGAGCCCCACGACCAGCCGGCCAGCCCGAACGGCTCGACCATCTCGCGGTGTAGCGCGGGATCAGCGGCGTCGACGAGACCGGCCGTGATCTGGTCGTCTGGGGCGCGGAAGAAGACGACAAACGCGCTTGATTCGACCAGCCGGGACACCCAGACCTTCTTCCCGGTGATGCGCCACCGGCCGTCTCGGTCCAGCGTTGCCCGGGCGGTCATCTCTTGAAGTCGTGAACCGCCACGCCATTCGGTTGCGGCGATACCGACGAGTTCGCCGCGGTCAAGGCGACTCCGCCAGCGTTCGCCGGTCGATCGGGTGGCTTCTGTCAGGATCATCACACCGTGCCCAGGTCCTATGGCATCGCGCAGATCGAGGTCGTGAAATCCGGCGCAGAACTGCGCCAATGTGTGCCATACCGCGCCCGCCACTGGATCACATGGGGCGTGGTGAACGCAGCCGGCGAGATGGCGGCGGATTCCCAGCAACCATCGCGACCGTATCGGTTGATCCGCGGCATGCGGCACGGTCGCGGCCAACTCCCCGAGTTGCCCGGAAAGCCGGTGCAGCCGTTCCCAGGCTGCCTGGTCAAGCTCGGGGACACTGGACCGCAGCGGCTCGAGCCAGTGCAGGGCTGAGGTCACTATGACACCTGCTCATGTCCGCGGGCGGGAATCCCATAGACGACCGTGTCGGGTGGAACGTCGTGAGTCACGACGGAGCCCGCCCCCACGAGCGCTCGAGCGCCGACCGTGACTCCTGCGAGCAACACCACGCCGGAGCCGACCCGGCAACCGGCCTCAAAGGTCGGCGGCTCCAGCGGCTGTTCGCGATCAGGGTCGCGCCAGATCAGTTGCTTATCGTTGATGGTCCGCACACCCGCGCCCAGGAATACGCGGTCGCCGACAGAGGTCTCTGCGGTCAAGTGCGACCCGGGCGAGCAACGTACGCCATTGCCGATCCGGGTACTGCGCTCGACGGTCATGTTGGCTCCGAGTTGGCTCCCGGAGCCGATCCGGACGCCGGTCCTCAGCACGGTGTTGTGCCCGATCGTGGTGTCGTCGCCGACGTTCACGTCCGCATACAGGACCGCCCCTGCTCGCACGACGACACCAGCGCCGATCGTGGTGACGGCCCCTGCACCCTGGTAGATGTTCCGCACCGCATAGCCGTACTCCGGTTCACCAACGATCGTGTGATGACCGAGGTGGACGTCCTGACCCACGCGCGTACCACCGTGAACCACCGCGAAGGCACCGATGGTTACCCCAGGACCAAGGATGATCGGTCGCGGTGTGCCGAGCATGTCCGCGGTCAAAAACACGGCGCTGGAATGGATACGACAGCCGTTGCCCACTTCCAGCAGGCCTGCACGGCACAGGTCTTCCACGGTGCGTACCGGCACCGTCGTTGCAACTGAGTGCATCACCGCTCCCTTGATCTGTCGTCGGCCCCGATGCGTACAGGCCGAGTTCAGTGGACCGGGAGCAGGCAGTTATTCGGAGACCGTGCCGTTTGGAATGCAACAGGCTTGCAGGAGTTGCAATTGATCAGTCACCATCGAAGTACCCGTCGTGGCGAGGAGGCGGCGTTGACCACCGTCCCATCTCCGGCACCCGCTGCAGCTGAGATCGGTTCGCTCCTCCGGCGAGCGCGATCAGCAGCCGGCCTCACCCTGGAAGAGGCCGGGCAGCTCGTCGGCTATTCGGCTGCGACGATGTCCCGCTGGGAGAACGGCCGCCGCCGGGACTGGACCGTCAATGAGCTGCTCCGGCTGGCGGAGGCGTACGGCATCCCACCCAATCATCTTGGATTGGCCGCGTCGTCCCCGCCAGTAGCGCAACCAACCGTTAGGGTGAGCCCAGGAGCGGACAACAGCGGCGGTGATTGGATGCGCAGACGTGACCTGCTTGCAGGTGCTCTCGGGCTCACTGCCTCAGGAGCCCTGGCTCCGCCTGCCGACGCCGCTGCGGACAATCCCGCCACTATCGAGGATGTAATCTTCGGCAGGTTCACGAGCACGCCGCTGCCGGATCAGCAACTCGCAGCGAAAATCGCCGCGACGAGGGCCGACTTCCGTGCCTGCCGTTACAGCCAAGCTGCCCGACGGCTGCCGCGCCTGCTCGCTCAAGCCGAAGCAACCGCCCATAACGCCGCGGCAGCGCAGGCCGGCCAGGCATCAGTTCGTCTGGCCCAGGCATACTGCGTCGCCACGCAACTGCTGCTCAAGCTGTACGACGACGGTATGGCCTGCGCAACCGCAGACCGGGCAACGCAGGCCGCCAGAGGCGGCGGCGACCCGATCGTCACCGCCGAGGCGACACGACTCGCGGCAACGGTGCTGCGCCGCAACCAGCACCGCGACAGCGCCCAGCGGCTTGTGCTGCAAGCCGCCCAGCAACTCGGCAGCGAGACCGGGCTGGCCAAGCCGCGGGAAGTCGCCAAGTACGGCGAACTGCTGGCCGTCGCCGCCTACACCGCCGCGATGCGCGACGACCGAGACACCGCCTGGACGCTCCTCGGCGAGGCCGAGGACGCCACCCGCCGAGCCGGGACCGTCGACGACAGCCAGCTCACCACACTGGATCTGGCGGTATACAAGATTAGCGTCGCCCGCGTGCTGGGCGACTTCGGCAGCGCGGTCGACTACGCGCGACAGGTTGACCCGACCAAGATCGCCTCACCCGAGCGGAGAGCGCGCTACTGGGAGGACACCGCGCTCGCGCTTCACGGCCGCGGCCGGCCAGAGGCCGCATTCCAGGCGCTGCTAGCAGCGGAGCGGGACACCCCGCAAGAGGTCCGCTACCGTCCTTGGGCCCAGGGACTGACCCAGGACCTGATGACGGCAGACACTCGCGGCACCCTGGTCGGCGTGCGGGACTTGGCCCGTCGAATCGGTGTCGCCTGAGCCCTTTTCGTTCGCTCGCCGCAGTCGACGTCGTGCCCGGGCAACGACGCCCCTCGCCATGTCCGGTGTCTCGACGCTCGGAGGACGGGGATGATCAGCGGCAGGCAAGCGCCGGCTGACTCCGGGTACGCGACTGACGGATCTCGCCGAAGACGCTGGCGAGTTGGACGGAGCCGGATCACTTCCGCTGAGCGGCATGCCGATTTCGCTCATGGCGCCAGGCGAGCGGGTATAGCCGCACGATCCCAGACCCGACTGTACGCCAATTGAAGAGCATGAATATATTCAGCCTATTCGTTCCGTGTCGCAGCGGCAGTACGTTTCGTGGTCATGAAGGGCTTCGGCAAGTACTGGGGCTACATCGTGCTGGTGTTGCTGCTAACCGCCTGGTGGACGACGAAGATTGGCCCCCCGGTGCTCGTCGCGCTCTCGGTACTGGTCACCTTGTATTTCCTGTTTCAAGCACCCATATGGTGCGGCGCGATCAACCGGGACCAGACACTCTGCCGGCGCAACGCCTCGGGCCTGCTCCTCGGCTGCAGCTACCGGCAGCACAAGTGGCAGAAGCTCAAGATGATGGTGGTGCCACCGATGTGGCGCAAACTCAACCACGGACTCTGGGCAAGCCCGACGACCGGGCTGGCGACCATCGGCGCGCTTCTCGGCATCGCCTCCACACTGGCCGGCCTCGTCAAGCCTCTGTTCAGCTAGCCCCGCCGCGACCGGATTTCGTCTCGGTCGCCGTTCTCGATCCGGCTGACCCGGCCCGGCGTGGCCCCATAAGGTGTGCTCTCTGAGGTTCCGTCAGACCGAGTCGGCTACGCTCCTCGGCGAGATGAAACGCACTCACCCACGCCTCAGTGCCGGGGCGCTCGGCGGCAAGCGCATCACGCTCGCCGTCGTCGAGTTCGGCACGGATGTCGTCCCAGTTGTGGAACTCGGACATGACCCCTCCTTCCGCTTCCTCTCCAGGGCCAGGCAGCCTTTGTAGGCAATCTCGACTCCGGGTATTGCCGTCGCCGCGACCGTAGTGCGCCATCGAACCCATGTGTTGCGTCAGGCGGCTGAGCGGAACTGTTCGTATCGTTCCTCGAGTCGGCTGCGATCGGGATGGTCGGCGGGAGCGCGGCAGGAAGATCACGGAGCCGTGCATCTCTTGCAGACCATGGCGGAGCATCGGCCCGTCGATCTCGGCGAGGATGTCCTCGCGGATCTCGACAACACGATCGGGTCGGATGCCGAGGATGTTCGCGTCGTAGGCGGCCTCTCCACCCTGCTCACCGAGTACGGCGGCGAGCTGACGCCTGCATCGGCGAGTCGAGGGCGGCCGGTCTCGACCGAGACGGTGCAGATGCCGAGCTCGTCGTGGGACTTCGGAGAACGTGTGGGCCGAAGAGTTCGATCTCCATGAACGTATAGTCAGCCGTAATGCCGCAATTGCTAGCAAATCATCAAATCGGGCAACTGGACTGTCGTAGCATCGGTGGGGTTTCGCGTCGATCTCGAGCTGAGGGATGTGGATGGCACATCTGGAGGTAATGGGTGACTTCCAAGGGCCCGGAGAACGGCGGACCGCCCTCACGCTCGCCGAAGAACTGCCGGAAGAGTGGTACGTGATCGCGGGGCGCAAACTGGGCGGCGAGAGCCGGGACGACCTTGACCTCATCGTCGTCGGCGAGCACACGATCTTCGTCCTCGAGGAGAAGGCCTGGGGACCACGCATCGAACTGCACGACCAGTACTGGAAGGTACGCGCTGAGGAGCGGCGCAACCCGCTGGACCGGGTAAACCACCTCGCACGCGTACTCGCCGGCCGGCTGCGCACCCGGGTGCCGGACTATCTCGAGGCATCCCGGGGCGCCCACCTCGTGGTCGCCGGAGTCGTGCTCTCACACGAGGCCCTCGAGCTTGAGATTGGTCAGGACTACGACGACGGCGACGGTGTACACGCCCTCGCTGGCGCGGCCGCCTGGCTTCGCTCGCGCGACGCCCCGACAGGCGGTGACCTTGCTCGGGTACGCGTGGCGGCGATCGGGTTTCTGCTCGGCTTGCACGGCCGCGACGGGGGAATCGAGCGGATCGGCCCGTACGCGGTCGTGCAGGAGCTCGCTCCGATCGGCGACGCGCGTTGCTTCCACGCCCGCGACAGCGACCGCACCATTATGCTGCGCTGCTACCCGCTGTACGGATGGGGCGGTGACGCCGATCCGCGAGACATCATCGAACGCGAGCGGCAGGCATTGCAGCGCCTCGACGATCTGGACCGCGGCTGGCGGGTCCACGCGAGCTTCGTGCACGAGGCACGGCAGTGGATGGTCGTACCCCTCGTCCCCGCCCGCGGCAAGAGCCTGTTCGCCTCGCTGCAGCTCAACGACCCGCCCCGTTCCGCAGGCCGGCTGCCGCAGCGGGTCGGCGTCGACGTGGTCCGTGATGCCTTCGCCGGCCTCCACGAGGTTCACGAGGAGGGCCTGATCCACCGCGGGCTCCATCCCCGCCGCATCTATCTCGGCCGGGGCCTACGGGTGAAGTTCAGCGACTTCTACCTGGCCCGGCTGACTGGTGCGGTGACAATCGCGTCCAACCCGGCCGCTGATGCCGACCTCGGCGTGCCTTACCGGGCCCCGGAGTGCCACGACAACATCGCCTTCAGCACCTGGGCCTCAGACGTGTACTCGCTGGCGCTGGCGCTGAGCGTCTGGCTGCTCGGTGAGATCCCGGCAGCGCCGGACGCCGGCGAGGTCCGCGGCCGTATCGCCGCGTTCCCGGTCGTCGGCTCGGTACTGGCGCGGTGCCTGAGCCTGGACCCGGCGCAGCGCCCACTGGCGGAGGAGGCGGCGGAGGAGCTGACCGCCGCCGTGGCCGACGCTGACGCGGCGCTGGAGTCCCCGCCCGTCGCCGCCGCTGACCCGATTGAGGTGCAACCCGGCACCGTCCTCGGCGGGCGGTACGAGATTCTGCAGCGGCTTGGCCGGGGCGGCTCCGCCGAGACGTGGCTGGCCCGCGACGCTAACCTCGGCGAGCGGCGCGTCATCAAGTGCTTCCTGGCTGACGTGGGCGCCGACGCCCGGGCCGAGTTCGCGATCACCGACCGCATCCGGCACCCACGCTGCGCCAGGGTCTATGACGCGGTCTGGAGCCCTCCGCCGGGATACTTGGTGCTCGAGTACGTCGAGGGCGCCAACCTACGTGACTTCTTCGACAGCGACCGGCCTACGGCCGAGCAGTGCCGCACGATCGCGCTCGACGTGCTTGAAGCGCTCGGCCACCTGCACGAGGTTGGGCTGATCCACCGGGACGTAACGCCGCGCAATATCATCGTGACGCCCGGCGTGCGCGCGAAGCTCATCGACTTCGGCCTCTCCGGCGCACCGTCGACCCGCAGCGTCGTCGGCACGCCGCCGTTCACCGCGCCCGAGGTGGCCGCGCGCCGCGGCGCGACCGTGCAGAGCGACATCTACGGGCTCGCGGTGACGCTTACCTGGCTGATGCTTGGCCGCTACCCCTACGCCGGCGATCCGATCAGCGGCGCCGACCGGCGCGGCGAGCTCATCCCGCCGACGCCCGACGAGCGGCAGACCTGGGGCCCTCTCGGCGCGGCGCTGCTCGACGTGCTGTTCCGCGCTGCCGAGGCCGACCCGGCGCAGCGTCCACCAAGTGTCGCCGATTTCGCCCGCCAGTTGCGGCTGCTCGACGATATCCCGGTCACCGCAGGCCATGACCTCGTCAACGACACCGTGCGCGCACTGCGCCAGCTGTACCGGGGCAGCGACGTGGGCAACGCCGGCAACCGCGGCCTCGAAGGCGAGTTCGCCCAGGCGACATATGTCCCGACGCTGCTCGACACAGGACTGCTACCGACTGTGCTCGACGGCCGCATCCGGCTCGTACTGCTGACCGGCAACCCAGGCGACGGGAAGACCTCGTTCCTGGTGAAGGTCGGCGAAGCGTTGCGGCAGCGCGGCGCGAACATCGTGGCGGAGGACGCGGCCGGCTGGCGGATGCACCTCGATGGGCACACGTTTGTCGCCGTTTACGACGCCAGCGAGTCCCACGACGGGCTCTCCTCCGACGACCTGATGCGCCGGGCGATGACCCCGGGCCCAGGCGAGGACCCCCAGCGACGCACTGTGCTGCTCGCCATCAACGACGGTCGGCTGCTGCAATTCTTCAGCGATAACCGAGCCGCGTACCCCCACGAGTACACCGAGATCCGCCGGCAGCTCGGCGGCGAGCCCATGCACGACGAGGGCGTCGTCCTCGTCGACCTCAAGCGCCGAACGCTGGCGCCGCGCCCGGACGGGCCTAGCCTGGCCCGGCAGATCCTCGAGCTGTTCGTGGCACCGCCGCGGTGGAGCGTCTGCGACGGCTGCGCTTCCCGAGCAGTCTGCCCGATCACCGCGAACGCCGAGAGCCTACGCGCGGCCGGCCTCGACGCGGTTGACGAGCTACTGACCACGTCGCACCTGCGCCGACAGCGCCGGGCCACGTTCCGCGACGTGCGTAGCGCCCTGGCCTGGCTGATTACCGGAGACCGCGCGTGCGAGGAGGTCCACCAGGCACGGGCCCGCAACATGGACCTGCGCCGCAGCGGCGGAACGCGCACCGAGGACCTCGCGTTCGATCCGGATAGCGCCGACTACCTCGTTCAGGAATGGAGCAGCCTCGACCCCGGAACCGCGCTGGCGCCCGAGGTGGAACGGGCGGCGCGGGCCGACCCGAGCATCGCCTCGCACCCAGCCGCGTTCGGCTCCGCCGACCGCGTCGCCGTGCAGCGCCGCCTGTTCTTCGGTCTGTGGTCCCCACCCGGCGGCACCCGCCGGTCGGTGCGCGTCTATCGGTACTTCGACGAGTTCACCGCAGCGCTCGCGGCGGAACCGGAGCAGCTGCGGGCGCGGTACCTGCCCCGACTGCTGCTCGGGCTCAGCCGGATGCTCGGTGCGCCCGGCTACCGCGGCACCAACCTGGCCCTCACCGACCAGCAGGCGGGCGGCAGCTGGGCGATCATCAAGGAGATCCCGGCCGCCGATTTCACGTTGTCAGTTCCGCTACGGACGTCGCCGTACGTCGAGACGTGCCCTGACACGCTCATCCTGCGGCACCGCAGTAACGTAGCGCTGTCGCTGACCCTCGACACCGCCGAGCTGGTGCTGCGGGTCGCCAACGGCGAGCTGATCGGCGACGACGCGTCCGGCACGATCCAGCAGGAGATCGAGAACTTCTCGTCCCGGCTACGCCGTAGCCCGTCCAGCGCTGTCCGCATCGTCGACCCCGCCGGCCGCGACGCCCACGCACGCATCGACGACGGCCGTATCGTATTGGAGGTGGGCCGGTGAGCGTCGTCATCCCCAAGGACCTGCGCAGCCTGGCGTTTATTGAACTGACCGTCGTCGAACTCAATGATGTCGATGTTGACCGGCTCCTACCCCACCTGTCAGAGCTGGTCGTGCGGCTGGGCGTGGCTGCACCGTCCAAGACCGATTCCGGCGCCTACCATCGGTACCTAACGAATCTCGCAGCCGACGCCAGGCTGGCCGGCTTCGACGACGAGCGGGGCCGGCAGATCCTGGACGGCTGGCTGCGCTCGTCGGTGATCCGCATCGGCGGCAAGGGGCGCAGTCGCACCGAGCTGCAGATGGACCATGTGCTGCCGCTGACGCTAGCCAGCTTCCGCGCCGGGCTGCCCAAGACCCGCACCCGGCACCGCCGCGCCGAGCTGGTCGCTTACACCGTCATGACGGAGGAGCTGCGCCGTCGCGGCGAGGCAAACGAGAGGCGTGCACTGCGCGAGCTGTTCATGGCCGCGATCGGCCACGGCGTGCGGATCGGCAACGACGGTCAGGGTCCGGCACACTACGACGGGTCGCCGGACATCGACATCAATGCATTGCTCTCGCTGTACTTTCTGGAGCAGTTCGCCTCGCCGGTCGGCCGGGTGCCGGCCCGGCGCGTCGCCGGCAGCCCGGTACCGAGCGCGACCCGGCAGTTCGGCGCGGACCTGCTCGACTGCCTAATCTCCTATGGTGGCCGGCTGCCCGCCGCCGCCTTCATCGACCGGTTCGCCGCGCTGCTGTCGCTGCACCTATTCCAGTTGCCGCTGCGCATCGCGCTGTCCATACGGCACCTGCTGCACCAGGGCGAGCCGACCCCAGACATGCTCAGCGAGAGCGCCAACCCCCTCGAGCTGTACTGCGACTTCACCCGCTCGGCCGGCTCACCCTCCGACGACCTGGCCCGCCAATGCGTGCAGCGCGACCTCGACGTGATGCGGGGCTTCTTATCGGACCGCATCACCCTACGCACGCTCTACGAAGCCCTGGCGATGCTCCCCAACGGCCAGAGCATCAAGGAAATGCCGTTCGTCGAGGCGCTCGTGGCGATGGTCGGGCGACGCGACGACCCGATGATGCTGGCTGGCGCCACGTACCGCGTCACCGAGATCGAGAACGCGACCAGGGCTGCGGGTGACAACGACGAGTCCGTGGCCCGGATCCGGGCGATCCGCCGGTCCGGAGTGTCCCCGATCGCGCAGCTGACTGCGATCCTCACCGATGAGCTCGGCACGACCGGCATCCAGAACCAGACCGGCTGGTTCTGGTCGACCGGCGGCTTGCAAAAGCCCTACGGGCTGTTGGCCGGGCAGCGCGCGTCACGGCGGTCTTGGCGGTACGCCCCGTCCGACGACCTGCTCTCGGCGCTGCTGCTGCTCAGTTTCGCCGAGCCGGGCGGCGGCCACCGCTCGGAGATGCCCATCGCCGAGCTACTTACCGATCTGCGCCGCCGCTTCGGTATCCTGGTCGACCGGCCGCCCGCCGCGTACGACACCGCTGATAACCGGGCCGCTGCCGCGGCGAACCTCGATGCCTTCAAGCGAAGGCTGCAGCTACTCGGGTGCTTCGACGGGCTGAGCGACGACTTTTCCGCACAGTTCATCAAGCACCCGCTGGAGGCATCGGCATGACCACCGCGCTCCCGCCGCGCCTCGTCGAGGTTGTCGCCGAACGGCTGCACCGGCAACTCACTGGGGTCGCCGACGGGCATTGCGTTCGGGTCGACGATCTGGCGGTGGCAGATGCCGAGGCGATCGCTGAACGGCTGTGCGCGGCGTCCCCACCGTACGACGCCTATGTGCTAGCGCTCGGAACGCCGCGGGGCACCCGGGAGGTCCCCGTCGACCGGGCGATCGAGCTGCGGAATCGCAAGGTACGTCCGCTGCTACTGCTGGTGCCGGCCGGCGCCGACCGCGCGGCAAGCTCGCTCGACAACTCGTTTCAGCCGCTACCACTGGTGCGGCTACTCGCGTCGGCCGGCGACGATCTAGAGCACCAGCTCATCGGCAATCCCGTCTACGCTGGCGTCCGCGAACTCAAGCGCGCCCTGGGCAAGAGCCGCGGAACCGAAGCGTGGGCCCGGTTTCTCGACACCCTGCTGTCCGAGCCGACCTGGCCGGTCTTCGGCCGCCAGCTGTGGCAGGTCGGGCTCATCCCGGACCACGACGGCACACCCGACATCCAGCACCGGCTACGCGCCAACGCCAAGGCCGTCACCGCCCTGGTCCGCCCGGTACGAGCGGCATCACTCATCGCCGACCGTCTGCACGCCGCCGGCGTCCGCGACGCCGACGACTCGCCGACCCGGCAACGGCTGCTTGCATTCCTCACCGGCGAGGCAGGAGTGCTGACCAACGCCGCCACCTGGACTCGCGCGCTCGGCGAGCGGCACGGCGGCGCGCTGACCTTCGAGTGCTGGCCGATCGCTGAGCCGCAGCAGGCCGCGCTCAACGAGGTGACGCTGACCCCGTTCATGCGCGACAACGGCACCGTCGATCCCACCTGCAAGCTGCGCGTCGACGAGGACGGGCAGCTGTACTGCGACGTATCGGCTGATCGCCCGGGCAGCATAGTGGTGCGCTGGAGCACCGATCCCGTTAAGCCGGCCTCCGTCGGCTCGTGGCGGATCGACGTACTGCCCCCGGAAGACCTCCGCGAGCCAGACACGACGCCGGTGGTAGCGAAGAAGGTCGCCGGCGACAAGCGCCGTGCCACCATCACGCTGGCGCTCGATGAGGACGACCTCGAGGCCGGCTATCTATTTGTGGTACGGCTACGGGCGCAGGACAGCGAGGGCAACGACCTGCGGCTCGCCGACGGCCGTCCGGCCGAAGCCGAGAGCGATGCGTTCGTGGTGATGCTGCAGGACCAGTCGCCCGAGCGCGGCATTCGTAAGATCAGCGGTTCGTCCGTGCCGGAGCTGGTGCTGCGGGCCGCGGCCAAGGGCGGCACGAGCCTGGCCGAGGAGGGTGCCGCCTGGGACCTAGCCGGGCAGGTGTTCAGCGTGCGGATCGGCCGGCGGGAGACCTCGCTCATGCGGGTCTCTCGTGTGCTGGTCGAACTGCAGCGGCGCTTGTTCGTCGAACCGGCTGCGCACGCCTTCCGAGCGCACACCGAACTCGGCGTTCCGGTCGAGGCCGCCCAGGCCGAGCCGGTCACGCTCGGGCTGCCGCCGGCGTTCCTGGAGCGCCGGCGCCGGCTGCTCGCCGCACTGGCCCGCCGCGCGCCCCGCGACGTCGCCGAGGCTGTGCTTTGGGACGACGAGCTGCGTGAGCAGGCCACCGGGTTGCTGCACTCGTACCGCCGGGCGCTCGACACTGCCGACCCCGCCGCCAGGCTCGCGCTGCTCACCGTCGACACCGTATCGGTGCGGGTACGCACCGCGGTCGAGGAGGTCGACGGCGTGGTACTACTCCCCCTGCACCCGCTGCGCCTCGTGTGGCTGGCCAGCCACGACGCCGTCCTGCGCGGATGGGCGGCGGAGCTCGTCGAGGGCGGGTTGCCCGCCACCCGCCGCGGCGCCTCGGTCGACCTGCCGCTCGTCGCCCTGGTATCCCCGGCGAACGTGCCGTTCACCGTCCTGTCCGACGACGGCCGGGCATTCCTGTACGCCGAGGAACTCACCCACGGCGCCGCGCTGTACCTGCCCGTCGGCGTCCAAGAACCCGAGGCGATGCTCGACGTGCTGTGCGCCTCGCTGGACATCGGCCGCGACAACGCCAGCCTGCGGGCCGCCTCCGCGCTGATTGGCCTGCGGGTCAACGCCTACCGGCTCGCCCACCCCGGCACGGACGCGCTGCGTGTGATGGCCGTCAACCCCGGCTCCGGCATGATCGGCCGCCGGGCGCTGGAGGCCCTGTTCCGCGAACCGGCAGACGAAGAGCCTGTGGACACGACCGCCCAGGCGCTGCAGGCCACCGCGCCACCGCGGCTGGAGGTCGTCGCCTACACCGACAGCTCCTCGTTCACCAACCCGGTGCCCGAGCTACGCCAACTTCAGACCCTCGCCACGACACACCAACTAGCCAACGCGACAAACTACCTGGTGCCGCCGGTCGGGCTGGCCACCCGGCCGCTGGCCGAGCTGGCTGGTGACCGCTACGGCTACCACATCGCGATCGTTCAAGACCCGGTCCGCGGCAGCCTCGTCGAGTCCGCCGATGACGCCCGCACACCGCGCACCACGACGTTCCACGACCTTCTTACGCCGCTGCTCACCGTGCGCAAGGTAGAGCGCGACGGCTACGAATGGCATGCGCAGCCAGCGCTGCGGAGTCGGGGCGGCGCGCCAGCCTCCGATGTCGTCGAGGCGCACCGCGCGCACCAACTCGCGCTTGCCGCGCACCTAGGTATGACCCGCGCGCCTGTGCTGTCTCTCCGCCTCACCCACGACGACCTGCGGATGCTCGACACCGCACACACACGCGCCGACTGGGTCGTCACACTCGACGGGTACCTCGGCTATCAACTCTACGAAGACCCCACCGAGGTCGGCGTCGGCGAGCACAACTACCTGCTCGACTACGCGCCGGACTTTCTGGACGGCTTTGGGTCGCAGGTCACGGTGAGCACCGCGCACCGCGGGGAGGTGCAGCACGTGCTGCACGAGGCGATGGAGCGCATCGGCTTCGCTGCGTTCGACTACTCGATCGCAGCCGTGCTGCAGCACCTGCTGCTCGTGTCCGGCCGGCTTGCGCTGCGGCTGCTGGCCAACACCACACTGGCGACCGAGGCCGTAAGCCTGGCTGCGCTGATGCTGCACTTGGAGCGCCGCGGCGACCTGGAAGACCGCATCATCATCCCGGTCGACGTGCACCCGGAACTTTTTGCCGGCCAGCAGCGCCGCGACGAGGCGGCCGGGCGCCGCTGCGACCTGCTGCTGGTCCGGGTCACCCAGCGCAGCCTCAAGATCGAGTGCGTGGAAGTCAAATCCCGCCGGGAGGCGGCACTGCCCGCCGCGCTCGCCGATCGCATCGTCGACCAACTCGTCGACACCCGGGACCTACTGATCCAGCGCTTCTTCGCGATCGACCCGGGCCGCGTCGACACCGACCTGCAACGCACCCGGCTCGCCGGCCTGCTGCACTACTACGCCCGCCGGTCGGCCGCCTACCAGCTCGTCGCCCCGGAGAAGGTCGACGACCTGCACCGAAACATCGATCGAGTGTGCGAGCAGCGCGAGCGGCCAGAAATCACAATGCGCGGGTACGTGGTGAGCCTCGAGGGCTCGGCCGGCTTCAAGCCGCGCCACCGCGACGTTCCGATAGTGGTGCTGACCGCGGCCGACCTCGGACAGGTGGGGCTTACTTCGATCGTGGCGCACTCAGAATCTGGACCGGCGGAGAAGGCCCTAGGCCGGCACCGCTCCGCTGAACCGCCGGCCGCAGCGAAAGCCCCTCCCGTCACCGTCCCGCCGTCCCCCTCCTCTGTCGTGACCGCCTCGCACATGCACAGCGCAGCACCCTCTGAACCTGCTCCGCCTCTGCACAGCGCATTGCTCTGCGAACCCGCTCCGCCGACTCAACCGATCCGCCGCCCCGATCAGAACGGCGCGTTGCACGTCGAGCTCGGCCGCGACCAGGCCGGCGCCGCCGTCGGCTGGGAGCTCAGCACCCGCGGCAGTCCGCACGGCTTCATCCTCGGCATCCCCGGCCAAGGCAAGTCGGTGACCACCCGCGGCCTTATGCGCCAGCTCGCCGCCCATGGCCTGCCCTCGCTGGTGCTGGACTTCCACGGCGACCTCGCCGCACGCGCCCCGGCCGGCACCACCGTCGTCGACGCTGCGGTCGGCCTGCCGTTCAGCCCGTTCGAGCTGGTCACCGACGACGACCGACTAGTCAACCAGAGCGCCTGGGAGGTCTCTGAGATCGTCGCCTACGTGTGTGGCCTCGGCGAGATCCAGCGGAACAACGTGTACCGCGGCATACAGGCCGCGTACCACACGGCGCTGCAGGACGGCCCGCGAGTGCCGACGATGGAGGAATTCGCCGACGCCGTCGCCGACGCAGAGGAGGGCGCCCGCGGCCGCAATGCTCGCGACCGCATCCGGGCGCTCACCGATTTCGGGCTATTTCGCCCAGTGCCGGGCGCGTCCTTCGACCCGACCGCCGGTCCCGGCATGGTCATCGACGTGAGCCGCCTCGGCCTCGAGACAGTCCAGGTCGCGGCTGGCGCATTCCTGCTGCGCAAGCTGTACCGCGACATGTTCGGTTGGAAGCAGGACGGCTCGATGAAGATTGCAATCGTGTTGGACGAGGCGCACCGCCTGGCGAAAGACGTGACCCTGCCGAAACTCATGAAGGAGGGCCGCAAGTACGGCGTCGCGGTCATTATGGCAAGCCAAGGTATGTCCGACTTTCACCGCGACGTCCTCGGCAACGCCGGCACAAAGATCGTCTTCCGCACCAACTTTCCGGCATCAAAGTACGTGGCCGGCTTCCTTCGCGGCCGCGGCGACCAGGACCTCAGCCGCGAGATCGAGCAGCTCGACGTCGGCGTGGCCTACGTGTCCACACCCGACCACGTGCAGGCCCGCCGTGTCTACATGCACCCCGAGTCGGAGTGAACGGGACTGGGAGGTGAGGCAATGTCTCGCGATCGCCTGGCGACAAGGTCGACATAGTCACCCACCTGCGCGGGCTACATGCCCACGGCCGCCCGACCTCAGCTCGTGTACCGACGAAGACAGTGCCGCCTGCCGGCGTTCAACTCGACGCTTGTTTGATCGCGACACCGTCAGGGACAGGTGTCTCGCCGGCGCGGCCAGCCTGGCCATCGCTGGTTCCGGATCGTTTCAGGCGAGCCGTTCACTATCCGACGATGCCATTCCAGCCGGTCAGGCTCCAGGTGATGGGGGTTAATGCTTGTTGCCGGGGGCTGGCGAGATCGCTGGAGTTGTTCACAGCGCATGCGCTTGCTCCTCGCGTAGCAAGGCCTTGATGAGCTGGTTGGGGTTGGCCAAGCTGCGATTGCGGTCCGCACTGCCGAGCACACGATGGTCGCGAGGTGTTCCTCAGTGTTTCAGGCTTCCCAGGTCCCTGATGTGCCCACGTGCTCGCGGATGCCAAAGCAGATGAGTCCGCCGCCGCACGTCGTCGGGCAAGCCGAGTTGATCTGCCGCTCGAAGGAGCCGTTGCCGCAAAGCTTCCTCGGTAGCCCATCCGTATACGAGGAAGGCGGCGTGCGCATATCCTCGCTCTGCATCCAGGAATGCGCGAAGCGTTCGTAAATCTTTACGTAGCGGCTCAGCTTGGAGATTGTCGGCGGCCTTGACCTCAACCACCACTGCATTGTGCTCCGAGACCCCTGGGACGTGCCAAACCAGGTCTGGCTTGTGAAGCCCGCCGTCGATCACTGCATTCAATCCCGCCTTGTCGATCTCTCCCGAGAGTACGTAGGTCTGCGTATCCGCAGCGACACTCCCCTTCCCCGTGGCGAGCACTCGGATCTGGTGGTAGAGCTCGTAGCAGTACACACGCTCGCGGTAGCGCCTGACCGGAGCTTTGGTGTCCTCTGCTGCGACTGGAAGGAGAAACCAGGGATCGTCTACCCGCCGTGCCGCCTTGTCGAGAAGATTCAAGAACTCCGCCGCGGCCTGTTCACGATCGACAAGCTTCATAGGCCAGCCTTACTCTCGCATCGAGCTCCGCCCTTCCGATGGCGAAGTAGTCCGTCGCCACCCACTCTCCACGATGGAGGTCGCTATGTCCATGTATGGCCGAGCTCCGAGATGTGGGATCGATTGGCGTAAGTCGGCCTCGATTTCCTGATCGGGCGTGCCCGGCTCGAGAAGGCCGCCTCGTATACCGAGCTCAACGCCGCGTTGGAACGCCTCCTGGCCGCTATGGCGGAACATCTCGCCGCCGGCCTCGACGAGGCACCACCGCGGTGGTCAAGTTCTCGGTTCCCGGCCACACCGAGGTTCCCGTCGTCACTGCGGTCCAAGCGCATGGAGGGGGTTGGTCTGGACTTCCGCGGCCTTCCGCAAACACGGCGTCTACCTGTCCGCCCGCGACCTTCAGGCAGCATGAACGCGACGGGCTCCTCAGCCGGGCTGAGCCGCGAACGCTGTTCACGGCGGTGACCCGTTCGAGCACAGAAAGCGCACGACGACCCCACGCGGTCAGGTCGGAAGGTCGCGAGCCAACCCGAAATGACCAGGTCAGGGACTTGATTGGGAGAGCCGGCGGGGCTTGAACCCCAAACCTTCCGATTACAAGGCGAGTTATGTCCGTTTCTGCGAGTATTGTTAGTGCCGTTTAGTACCAACTCATACGGATTATCGTCCAGATTCGACGGCGGGCTCCACGATGGCGGGTCGAGTCCAGAAACGGCGGAGCACACGATGAACACAGCAAAATCCACTGTGGACACGGACTGTGCAACGCGCGTACTGGATCCAAGAGGCGGCGAACCGTTGATTCAAGTCGGGCGGTCGCCAGCATGAACACGCCGGCTGTCATGAAGAGATACCGGACGGTGATCCAAGCGGTGCTGGCCCGTCGGTACCTGACGCCGACGCGGCTGTAACCTACCTGGAAAATTTCTAGGTAGGTTACATCGGCTCATCGAAGCCGAACTCGACCGATTGGACCAGCTCGTCCACGCCGATCCGGCCTTCGCGAGGCAACAGCATTCAGCGACTGACAAGCGAGTCGAGCATCTCTTTGAGCAGGAGATTGTCTCCACGAAGCGAGGCCACAGCAACAGGTCCGTGCAGGGCTCGGCCCTCCGGCTGGTGGTTGGTCACACTGGCGATGTCCGTGCCGCCACGCATCAGTCACGGCCCTCCTGCATTCAACAATGTCGCTGCTCAGCCTTGGCGGCGACAGCGTCAGCTTGGGTGACGAACGACGCCACCTGGTTGTGGTAGTTGTCCGCCTTCGCCTTCCAGCCACCGGTCTGCTTGACCGCCTCATCGCGCAGAGCCTTGATCTTGTCGAGATCAGGCGGGATCAGGGGTGCGAAGGCAGGCAACGCTGCGGCCTTTCCTTGGAAGGTTGTCAAGTCGTCGTTGAGCCGGCTGACGGCGGAGGTGACATCGGCAATGTGCTCGTCCACGCTGTTGGCCTCGTCGTGGACACCGTTCGCCTCGTCGTGAACGGCGTTTGCGTAGTCCCGGGCGGTGTGCGCGTCGTCGCACGCGGCGGCCTGGTCAGGCTCGCTGTCGGCACTGGTGGCGTAGGTTCGGGACTGCTGCAGGTACCCGGAGGCGTCATTGACGTCCCCCTCGAAGCCGGAAAAGTCCGGCGCGTTGCTAATTGCCGTCCGCACACTGTCCATGTCACGGCTCACGGTGTCGGCGGCGCTCTGGATGCCCTGCTCGGTTCTCTGGCGCGTGGCCGCCTGTTCACTCGCGGCGATGGAGGCCCGAAGCGCATCGAGATTGGCCGCCGCGGATGCTTGGACGACTCCGACCAGGCTGTTATAGGCGTCGATGGTCGATGGCTTCAAGGTGACCGGCGTGACGGTCCCATCGCCCTGCGGTGCCTGCAGCGTCATCGTGTCGTCGGACATCGTCCCCGAGATGTTCGTGACGAAGCCGAGCCCGCCGGGAAAGGTCAGCGTGATGGCTGTCCCGTCGACGGTGCCCGTGAAGGCGGCGTGGGTAGGTGTCACCGCCGTCGCCGTGGTTGTCCGTACCTCGACCTGGTCCAACGTGCCTGCCAGGTTGCCGCCCTGTCGAGTCACTTGAATCATGAATGCTGATGTTGCATCTTTCCCCACCCAAACGTGGGGCGTGCCGCCGGCAGCGGCTGCTCCAACGTGTCCAGAGCAGGACGACAGCACCAACAAAGCCACGAGCGCCAGCAGGCCCGTTGATTTCGGCATCACGGCGGGTGAAGTTAAGGCTTGGCCAGCCGGTATGGAATGGGCCGTACGGGCACTGCCACCGGCGTCGAACGACCGCAGCGCAGTTGAGTGAGCGGATCGTAGGCGTTGGTGCACGTGGCATACGAGTGCCACCGTGATCATTGGGCTGCGTTCCCGGCCTGCAGCATCGCCTGCGCGCGCCGGTTAAATGGGCGCCGGAGCGACGCTACGACGGTTCAGCGCCCGGCGAGCAACCGCTCCAACCGGGCCCCGAACCGCCCCACCCTAGGGGTTGCCTACCCCATAACGGTGATCGTCCACGAGCACTCAGAGTTGGCCTGGAGATAGTGCTGGCCAGCGTCTGCGTGCTGCGGCACCGAATCGTTGCCCTTCTTGTCCAGCTCGTTGGCCAGGACGTCCTGCGGCGCCCCGCTGTCGTCGTACTCGAAGACCTGGAAGTTGCCGCTGCTGCCGAATTTCGAGCAGTCGTACGAGTAGACAAGCGTCCACTCGGCACCGGTCGTGAACATCGCAGTCTTCTTGATCCCGTTACCGCTGACCTTGATGATCTGCTTCGGCTGGGCTGCGGCCTGGCTCGGTGGCGGCGGCGCGGCTTGCGTCGTCGCGGCCTGCGTCGTCGCGGCCTGCGTCGTCGCGGCCTGGGTTGCCGGCGGCTGGGCACCGGCTGTGGTAGTTGCCGGGGTGGCTGCCCCGCTCGTGTTGTTGGTCTTGTTGTTGCTGGTAGCGGCGGCGATGACGACGCCGCCGCAACACAGGACCACCACCGCGGCCACAACTATGAGGACGGTTTTGCCGGCGGAGCTCTTCTTCTTAGGCGCGGCGGGCGGGATCGGGTAGCCGGGCGGCGGGGCCGCGGGTGGCCCGTACTGGGGTTGCGGGGATGGCTGCCAGCCTCCTTGGGCTGGCTGCTCAGGGGTTCCGGGGAGTGTCACTGGATCATGGTGGTGGCGGATGATTCCGGAATGTCACCGGACGATCAGCCACATCGGGTCCTCCACCCAGATAGCGGCGCCGAGCGCGGACCGTTCCGGCCCCGTCGACGCCGATGCACTTCCCGACCCGCGCCGGCGGCGGTGCCTGCGTCGTAGGCGCTTTGACGGGCGCGGTGTAGGTGTCGACCGGATAGTGATCGCGCGTCGCTGCCGAAACGGGCGCCCCGGTCTTCCGCCTGCGACTTCGCCTTGTCCCGGAAGGCGGCAAAGGTCAACACGCCGGCCACGCAGACGCCGACAACCAACACGAGCACGCCACCGATGACGCCGACGATGAGGCCAGCATTGCTCTTCGGCGGCGGGCCCGGGGGCCGTACATCGGAGGGACAGCGCCCGGGTACGGGGGGTGCGCCGGGTAGTTCGGCTGAGGGGGCAGCGTCACCCGGGGAGTGTGACATGGAACGTCGATGCGTGCGGGGACGGTCTGGATCATCCGGCCCACCGCCGAACACGCGCCCGTGAACACGCTGACCTGGCGCACATCCTGCAGCGATGTGAAGCCTGCGCACCCTGGACCAGCTGGTCAGCGACTTCGCCGGCATGTTACGCCAACGCCAAGGCCAGCACCTGGACTCCTGGATCAACCGGGCACAGTCCAGCGGCGTCCCGCACCTCGCCGGCTTCGCCGCCGGCCGGTGCTGCCGGTGTCGGCAGCGAGGTCGCGGCAAGGAACCGTTCGGCGACGGCCGGGTCGGCGTTGTTGGTACCGGCAGCCTGCTAAAGGGACACGCTGTCAAGGCCGGTCCACCATCCTGGTGAACAGCCAGATTCAGCGATTTGACTCAACCGCACCACGTCATACGTGGCTTCCGAGTCCAGAATGGACGCGGCGGGATCGTCGGCCGCTCCGCCGGTCGTGAGGCGGTTCTGCGCAACTACCCTGTTCACGGCCGAGCGTAACGGCGGGGTCGGCGTATCGGCCAGGCAGGCCGCCTCGGCAAGCCGGAGCAGCTCGCTGTGCCCAGCGCCGGAGCCGATGTGCGCCAGGGCATCCTGCAGTGCCACTCCCAGGGCCTGTGTCCCATCCGGGTCGTGGCCGGTGCAGACGCGTATCAGCTGCCGGGTCGCGGCGGCGCGGAGCAGTCGTGACGAGCGGCTGGCCGGGTCCTTACCCGTGGCGAGCGCGTTGAGGTCCTGCTGCCATGTCGCGGGGGCCTGTTCTGGGCAGAACTTGGGATCGTGTTTTGCTGCGTCGAGCAGCGCCAGCACCAGATCGGTCCGTTCCAGGGCGGGTGGTGCGGCCGCCGCGATCGGTGTGGTGGGCAGGGCGGCGTGCCAGACCAGGGCGTCGTCCGGGGTCAGCTTGGTGGCGTCGAGCCGTGCCCTGACCTCGCTGAGCAGCTTGCCGTATTGGTCACTGTCCCTTGTCGACCGCGCGAGTACCCGCAGCGCGAACAGAGCGTGTGCCGTCTCGACCGCCAGGCCCTGCGGATCGACGTCGAGGATCGCGCCGCCCCATCGGACCAGCCGTTGTGCCGAGGCGGTTAGGTCCTGCGGCACCTGGACGGTCGCGTCCAGGTCGGTGATCGCGTCGAGAAGGTCGCGGGCCTGCTCTATGCCCGCAGTTGTCGCGCTACCGCTCGCGGTGCTGAAGCGCTGCTCGAATGCGGCAGCAGCGGCGGAGCCGATCGCGTCGCGTTGCTGCTGCTCTATTGCGCCGAGGTCGGTGAGGGCGCGGGCGGCGCGAAGCCGCTCTGCCACGAGCAGATCGCCGCTGGCGTCCAGGTGCGCCGCGACCTGGGCCAGCGTCTCGTGCGGACATTGGTCGCCCTGGTGCGCGGCGAGGCGCACGAGTAGACGTGCGTCAGGCTCGCTCGCGCCGATCAGGCGGTGGCAGACGTCGGGGATACGGGTGGTGGCGCGTACCTGTTCGACGTGGGCGGCGGCATCGGGGGCGAGGTGCGGGACCACGAGATCGAGCAGGTCGAGGGCGCGCAGGGTGGCGCCGAGGTCCACTTCGGACTGGCGGTGGGCTGGGTCGGCGAAGCCCGCGCCGGGCCGGCCTAGCTGTGCCACGGCGTCGGCGACTGCGGCGTTGTCCACGGCGGATGTGGCACGGGCGGCGAGGGCGGTCTGGCCCAGTGGGTCGTAGTCGCCGTAGAGGGCGCCGTGCCGGTATCGGTCGAAGGAGGCGACGGTCGTCGGCACATGAGCGGCCCGCAGCACCAGGATCGCATTGGCCAGGCCGTTGAGGTCACCGGCCGGGTTCGGACTGTCGAGATAGGACTGCGGCGAGGTGACGTGCAGCAGGTCGAGCAGGCGCTGCTCGGTCTGCCGACTCCAGCCAGAGGCGGCGGGCCCGGGTGCGGGCCCGGCACAGGCACTCAGGCCGAGCGCGAGGGCGGCCAGGGCCGCCCCCGCGCTCGTCAGACGATGCGTCAGCACAGCGTCTCGTGCCGTTCCTTGCCGAGGTGGTACCAGTTGCCGCCGATGTTGTAGAACCCGTCCGACTGGTGGCTGATCCGATAGAACCAGCTGGACGTGCCGACGGCAAAGTTGTTGCCGCCACGGTAGTAGTGCTGCGACGAGGTGTACCCGTTGACCGTGGTGTCCCAGCTGACGCTGTTGCTGCCGGTGGTGAAGCCCGAGCCGGCGCCCGCCGGTGCGTTCACGCTCACCGAGCCGACGGAGACGCCGAAGGTCCAGGTGTCCCTGAGCTCCAGCGCGGCAGGGTTCACGGATCCGGCGTACCGGTAGACGTTGCTGTCACCGCTGATGTAGAAGTGATCGCACCCCGAGCTCAGGTCGTTGGTGTCCTCGAAGTTCAGCGCGAAGTAATAGATCCCGCTGACCACGTTGTCGCCGCGATGCCAGGTCCACGTCGAGCCGGGCACCTGATAGGCCTGAGCCGGAGTAGCGCCGACGGCGACTGCGAGCGCCGCAGTACACGTGGCGATGAGGGGGCCGATGAGTTTCCGCACCCTGTTTCCTCTCCTTGGGACGGCAGTTGGTATTGGCTCTCTGAGCTTCGTGACAGCTGCTAACGTTCCGCTCACGCCGGGCTCACCTCCGGTGGTTGAGGTGCCGAGTCGCACTGGTGTTGGGGGAACATGAGCGCGGGCGTACGGTTCGGTCTGCTCGGCCCGTTGTGGATCACGGCCGATGAGGGTCGGATCGACATTCCTGGTGCTCGGCAACGGGTCCTGCTGGCGGCGCTGCTGTTGCGGGCGGGACGGCCGGTCGGCGTCAGCGAACTGCAGACGATCATCTGGGGCGACGGCGGACTGCGCCGCTCGTCCGGCGCGCTGCACATGACCGTGGCCCGGCTTCGCGAGCGGCTGGGCGGTGCGTTGCGCGAGTCGCTGCGGCACACCGCGGGCGGATACATGCTGGACGTCGATCCTTCCGAGGTGGACACGGTCCAATTCGAGATGGCCGAGCGCCTGGGCGACAAGGCCTTACGAGCGGGCGAGTGGGCGCAGGCGGCCGCGCATTTCGAGGGCGGCCTCGCGCTCTGGCGGGGCGAGCCGCTTGCCGATGTACCCGCTCCGGTGTTGCACGACCAGCTGGGCCACCTACCCGAGTTGCGCCTGCGAATCGTCGAGGGGTTACATGAGGCCCGGCTGCGCGTGGGCAGCTTCAGCGAGTCCGTCGGCGAGCTGCAAACGCTCGTGCTGCTCTATCCGTTCCGTGAGCGGTTGCACTGGCTGCTGATGACCGCGCTGCATGCCGTCGGCCGCCGTAGCGAGGCGCTGGAGGTCTACCGGATTGCCCGTGCCAAGCTCACCGACGAACTGGGCATCGACCCGGGACTGGAGCTCGAGCGGCTGCATCGGCGGATCCTGGCCGACGACCCCGATCTGGCGCGCCGGTCGATGCCGGAGCCCACCGTGGAGCATGTCCCGGCGGCACCGGAGGTTGGTGTGCCTGACGTCATACCGAGGCAGCTGCCCGCGGACATCGCCGACTTCACTGGGCGGGAACAGCAGGTCCACCAGCTGCGCAACCTCTGCGAGGCGCAGCTGCACCGGACCAGCGTCGTCGTACTGTCCGCCGTGGTCGGAGCCGGCGGTATCGGCAAGACGAGCCTGGCCATCCACGTCGGCCACAGTCTGCGCTCACGTTTCCCCGACGGGCAGCTCTACGCGAGCCTGCGTGGCATGACCACCCCCGCCCGGCCCGTCGACATCCTCGATCAGTTCGTCCGCGCCCTAGGCGGCGATCCCGCCGCTGCCACCGACAGTGAGGACGCCACTGCGGCGAGGTTTCGCACCCTGGTGGCCGACCGGCGGATCCTCATCGTGCTTGACGACGCCGCCGACGCCGCCCAGGTACGCCCGCTGCTGCCCGGCACAACCTCGTGTTCGGTGGTGGTCACCAGCCGTCACCGGCTGGCCGGGCTCGACGGCGTCGCACGCATCGACTTGGACGTAATGAGCCCCGCCGACGGCCTGACCATGTTCGAGCGGATCGTCGGCACGCACGCGGTCGCCGCCGAGCCCGAATCCAGCTGGCAGGTTGTGCGGGCATGCGGTGGGCTGCCGTTGGCGATCCGGATGGCCGCGGCCCGGTTGGTTGCCGAGCCCGGCTGGAACATCCGTACGCTGGCCGATCGGCTGGCCGACCGGTCTCAGCTGCTCGACGAACTCGGTGTCGAGGACCGGGCGGTCCGCACGACCTTGGCCGTCGGCTACCAGCGGCTGACCGCCGAGCAGGCACGCGCGTTCGCGCTGCTCGGCAGATGGACCGGCCCAGATCTCAGCGTCGAGGCCGCGGCCGCGCTGCTCCACCGGACCGTCGCCGAGACCGACGTCATCCTGCGTGACCTGACCGCAGTGCACCTTCTCGACAGCCCGAGCCCGGACCGGTACACCTTCCACGACCTGGTTCGCGTGTATGCGGCCGAACAGCCCGTCGACGGACAGACCGCGGCGATCCGCCGGTTGGCCGGCTGGTACCTGCACTGCGCCGAGGCGGCCATGCTCTACCTGCGCAGGTCATCCCTGCATCTGGACCTCGCCTCGATCGAGCTCGGCCAGTCAGCACTGCGGTTCGCCGATCGGGTCACCGCCGTCGCATGGCTGGACCTCGAACACGCCAATCTGGTGGCGGCCGTCGTGTGCGCCAGCGGCGTCGGGGCCGCGGACGTCGCCTGGCAACTGCCCGTCGTGCTGGGCAACTACTTCCTCCTGCGCGGTCGGTGGTCGGACTGGGCCCAGACCTGCGCGACGGGGCTCGCCGCGGCCCGCGCGACCGGCGATCTCGAGGGTCAGTGCCGGGTCCTCAACGGGCTCGGCAACGTACTCATGCAACAAGGGCGCCTCGTGGACTCCGTGGACTGTCTGCGCGAGGCCATCGAGATCAGCCGGGCCGCCGGTATCACGTCCAACGAGATCGGCGCGTTGAGCAATCTCGGCTACTCCTACGGCGAGATGGGAGACTTCGACAGCGCCACCGAGGCCCACCTGGCGGCCCTGAAACTCAACCGCGAAGCCGGTGATCGCTACTCGGAAGGCAACCTGCTCAGTAACCTCGCCCGGGTCGCGTTCCTGCAGCACGACTTCGCCCGCGCGATCTCCCGATGCGAAGAAGCCGCTGCGGTCTTCCTGGCGATTGGCAACAACCACAGCTACGCGATGGCCCTCAACAACCTCGGCGAGATCCACAGCGCCGCCGGACACCAACCCGCCGCCCTCTCCCACCTCAGCGAGGCACTGCGCCGCCATCGCGCGCTGGACAACCGCTACATGGAGGCGGGCACACTGATCAACCTCGGCAACGCCCTGTGCATGCACGGCCAGACAGCCGAGGGCCACCAGCACTGGCAGCAGGCGCTCGAGGTCATGGAGTCCACCGACGATCCGCGTACCGGGACACTGCGATCCGCCCTCGCGCACGTGACCCCGCAGACCAGAGAACTGACCCTCTGAATGCAGTAACGTCCGGAACAGAACACCCAGCGCTAGCGCGGTTCCACGGCCGGTCCCCCGTACGACAGCTTCGCCTGTAACCTACCTAGAAATTTCCTAGGTAGGTTACATTCAACCTGTGGAGACCGTCGACGGCGTCGAGTTGCTGCTCGACGCCGGCCTGGATCGACGGGTCACGGGTAGCGCCGAGGTTGAGATCAGCACCGGCGACGGTCGGTGGTCACGCCGCCAGGTCATGCTGCTGCGCCATTCGCCGAGCCCGCGCGCGATCGATCGGGCCGTGACGGCGCTCCGGCCGCGCGTGGACGGGCTGCTCTTCGTGGTACCGCGGGCGGGGCGTGCCTTGAAAAGCGCCGCTGAACGGGATCACCGCATCGCCTACTCGGCGGTGGATGAGGCGGTCGTCTGCTTCCAAGGCGAGTTATGTTCGTTTTCGCGAGCATTGCCAGTGCTCTTTAGTGCTAGCTTGTCCGGATTTTCGTCCCATGCCGTCGGGTGCGTCCATGACGGCGGGGCAGGGTCCAGGAACGGCGGAGCACGGTTGGAACGCAGCCGTATCCATTATGGACAGTCGCTTGGCCGGGCAACATTGCAAGCGGTTCGTGGAATGGATGCACCGGCTATCGCTGCCCAGCGCTGGCATCGCCGAGCTGAGGGAACCGTGCTTCCCAGAGCCTGCGGATCTTCGGCGGAAGATACATGCTGGCCCATTCGGTGGCGAGCCTGTCAGCATTGAGCCACGTAGCGAGGTCGGCGACGGTCTGCGCCTCTTGCAGGACGGTCTTGTACATGGTGACGAGCCGTTTGGGGTCATCAAGGTCGTAGACCCGGTGGCCGGACCAGTCGAGATGGTTCGGCAGGGCGACCGTGCCGTTGATAGGGCCGTTCAGTTGGGAGAGGCTGTCTGCGACGACGATGGGCTTCCGCTCACCGTAGGGCATGTAGTCAGCGGGCGGCGTGGATGCTGGCGTGGCCTCGACTTTGCCGCGCGCATCGCGCTTCCGCCGCTGCCGCGGCGGCAAATTCTCCTGGGCGATGGACTCACGCGTGAGGCCACTACTCATGTTCTCGAGGTCGTCGGCCACGGGGGCGACGCAGGGCTGGGACACCATGATGCGTGCGTCGAGCTGGGCCCGGGTCAGTCCTGCTCGCTCTCGCAGTGCCACCAGCCGCAGTTCCTCCTCGACTTCGACCACGCGTTCCGCGGCGCCCTCGACCGACAGAAGCCGGGCTTCCCAATCCTTCAGGCTCATCGCCGCTCCCTCCTCGTCGCTGACGTCCGGCCGCAGCGGTACGGCCTCTGCTTGCGTTGGGCGGCCAGCGCCGCCTGCGCATTAGCCAGCGCCCGCAACAGGACACCCGGGCATTCGAGACTCACTGTTGCCAAGCGACTACAGATGGTCCAATATTGATTGTCGTAAGTGCTTACTGCCGGACGCCGGGAGTGAGTCAGTTGGCTATGTACATGCCGGTCCTCAAGGGCCGTGAGGGCGAGTTTACGGCGATCAGCAATCTCACGGACGATCTGATCCCTCACCTGTTGCCGATCATGGAGGTCCAGCCGACAGGCAAAGGGCCCGCGAAAGACACATGGGATTTCACCGTCAAAGTCCGAGACCGCCTGCCCTGCAACCTCCTGATTGCCGTTGACGTTCGCTACCTCGCAGATCCACCCTCCAACGTCCGCCGTCCGTTGCAGAGCATCGCAGCCGATCTGGACGCGTTGAAAGTCCCGATGCTTCCGGTCGTCCACCTCCAGGACAGCCGCGATCGGATGACAGACGTCGGAGACGCCGCGGAACTACACTGCGGCCGCGCAGTCCTCCGGCTCGGTAGCGAAGTGGTCGATCCCGACGACGAGGACGCCGAGCGGATGCTCAACAAGATCCGCAAAGATGCGGGCCTTACACCGGAACAGTGCGACCTCGTGATCGACATGTTCGAGATGCGATCCGAACGAGATCTCACGCGCGCCGAGCCTATCGCCCGAAAGTGCCTGGCCTGGGCTCAAAGAAGGCCTTGGCGGTCGATCGCGGTCGCGGCGGGCGCAATGCCGGACAGCATGTCACACCTGCCCCCACGGACCGCTAGCCCCATCCGGCGATGGGACATAGCACTCTGGCAACGCGTACAAGAGGAAGCTATCCACTACGGCGACTACGCTATCGCTCATCCGAGGATGACCGGCAAGGGCTGGAGACCTGGACCAAACCTCCGCTACACCGCCGACGATTCGTGGTGGATCTATCGCTGGCCCGACAGGGACGCCAACGCCGCCATGCATGAACTGTGCGATGCCCTGATCTCGTCTGATCATTGGCCATCCAACGGTGCCACCTTCTCGTGGGGCGACGAGGAGATCGCGCGACGCGCACGTGACGGAAGTAGACCAGGAAACCCGACAAATTGGCGAGCTTGGGGCACATCACATCATCTGGTGCATGTAATAGATCAGCTGAATCGCCTCGAGACATAACCCGACGCGTCATCTGTAGCACCAGGTGAACTCCTCGTCACCGCACGGTTGGACGGCGACCGGTAGGGGTGTCTAATTAGGGGTGTCGTCGATGCCAGCGGGGCCGGCAGACGATCTCGCCGACCGCACTCGCGCCCGTCGGCGGGCCGCAAACCTTCATGTTGTCCTGCCGGCCCCTGATGGCTCCTTCGTCAGCGAATGGCGGTCACCGTGAAGCAGCCGGCTGCACCGAACACCACGAACGAGCGGTTGAGAATGCGGCCATCGCGTTCGTACTCGCGGATCAGGCGATCTGGCGGAGGTCGTTGCCGTAGTCGAAAATGATCCGCATCCGCGCACCGAGCGCCTGTGCGTATCGGCTCAAGGTGGCAACCTCATTGACATCTAGGTCACCGTTCTCGATCTGACTCACCCTGCCCGGCGTCACACCCATGAGGTCGGCAACCTGGCGCTGCGTCAGCCCCAGCCGCTTTCGTTCCTCGGCGAGGTGGAAGGCGCTGACCCACGCTTCGGTGCGCGCGCGCTCCTCGGCAAGTGCGTCGGTGTCGCCGTCGTCCAGCTCGGCGCGAATGTCCCGCCAGTCGTGGAACTCGGTCATGAGTCCTCCCTCCGCTTCCGCTCGAATGCCAACCAGGCTTCGTACGCGACTTCCGCCACTGGAATCGCCGTCTTGTACCACCCTGACCAGTCCCCGGCCTTGTTGCCGGCGACCAGCAGCACCGCTTGCGACCACGGGTCGAAGACGAACAGGATCCGGATCGCAACTTCGCCCGGACCTCGGCCGCAGTTCCTTCAGGTTGCCGATGGCCGACCCTTGCAGGGTATCGACCAGCGGACGCCCAAGCGCCGGGCCTCGCTCTGCCAACATGTCGAGAGCCACGTTGACGGAGGTAGGTGTTCGTGTCTGTCTGCCGCAACGTGCGCAGCCACTGCCGAACGTCGGCGGTGGTCTTGACGTCCATCGGCTCGCGGGTTCCGGCGACACGTCACAACTATAGCTCGGGCTAAACCCGCGCGTCGACGTTCCACCTCTACCCACCTGCCGAATCATGACTTGCGATCATCGGGCGTGGGGTTGGTCAACGGGCGATTACTCAACCGGATGGCACCCACCAAGCGACACCGACGGCCACAGGGTGTCGACTTCGGATTCAGCATCGGAAGGTTCTCAGCCGCAGTTCCGGCACCGAGGGTGTCGGCCCGGCTCGACGTCGCTGACCGGCATGCAAGTCGGCGCAGCCATGCCGCGCAGGTGGCTGAGCACGCGGGGCAACGGTGGCGCGAGCACCAAAGAGCACGAACACCGGCCAGACGGCTCACCAGCTACCGAAACTGCGGAGATTGGACTCGAACCTTCCGATTTCAAGGCGAGTTATGTCCGTTTTTGCGAGCATTGTCAATGCTGTTTAGTGGTAGCTTGTCCGGATTTTCGTCCCACCTCGGCGAACACGTCCAGGACGGCAAGGCGGGGTCCAGGAACAGCAGAGCACGTATGGAACGCAGCCGAATCCACTATGGATAGTCGCCATGGTGGGTGTCATTGCCACCATGATGTTCACGTGGCGGCCGCGTCCATACTCGCAGGCGTGCCGATCAAGACCCACCACTCGCCGACGCGGTCCCTCAACCGGACAACCGGGCCACGCCGTAGAGGAATGTCGCGGACTCGAGGAACTCCGCGGTCAGACGGCCCGGCCATCCGCGGTCGGCGGCGACGATGAGTGCCCGGACGTTCTGGCCGAGCTGTAAAGACGCTCGTCGCCGCTGCCAGCCGCCGGAAACGCGGGCCCCGGAACGAGCCAGCCAATAGATCATGAACATCAAGACGACGGCCAGTACGAGCACGGACAGCTGGCTCTTGATCAACAACTGGCCGAAGGGGTGGCACCCCCGACAGCTAGAATCGGGCATTATGAGCACCTACTCGGGGCCAGCCAGGCTCATCCTCGCCGACGGCACACGGGTGCCAGGCACAGCCTCGCTCAAAACGAACCAACCCGGTCGTCCCGCCGGCTGGGGTGGCACATTCCGGCCCGACGAAACCACCGCCGCCGTCCGGGCCTCGGGCGACGGCGTGCAGATCGAGCTGCCGTACGAAGAGTTCGGTGACGTGGCAGTGACCGGCACGCGGCGTCTCCTCGCCACGCAGATCCTGATGTCGTTGGCAGGCCGCGGCCCGGCACCGTTCTAGCGCAGCCGTACGCGCCGGGCCATGCCGGTCCCTGGTATCGCGGGTCGAGGCCGAGCAGGGCCCCCTTCGCCCGGGTCGTCGGCCGGCTGCGGTCGGCGCCGGTCAGCGGACCGTATTCGGCTCGCCGGTGGGTTCGTCGCGTTCACCGCTCGGACTCCAGCGCAAGGCCCGTGCGGAGATCAGCAAGGCGGCGAGGCAGGTGACCAGCCGGACACTCATGGCCACGATAGGTTCGAGGTGCCGTGCGTCACGGAAGTACATGGTGTGTGCACGATGGCGCCGGTCGGCAGATAGGCCGCAGAAGGCGAACAGCCCCGGCAGCAGAGGCGCCGAGACCGCGCCGCCGGCTGAGGGGTTCCCGACCGCGACGAACAGCATTCAGGCAGGGATGATCGCCCGGTTAGGCCACTCGGGTCGGTGCGGGGAAGCGGGCGTACATCGATAGCGTGCAGCGGAGCCGGCTCACCCGGTGCCAACTGCTGCCCCACCTTCTCGACCGCGGTCGTAAGCAGTGCGGCTATCGGGGCGCTGGAAGCGCTGGAGACGAGTAGCAGCGGGGGGTGCGGGCCGAGTATGAGCGCGGCTCTGGCCGGCACGCCGGCGAACAGGGGTACGGCGACACAGACGTGACACGGCGCGCGGCCCGGACCGCCCGGTCGGGGGTCGTTCTGTGGCGGCCGGGGATGGTGAGATACGGTGTACGAACCGACGCGGGGTGGAGCAGCTCGGTAGCTCGCTGGGCTCATAACCCAGAGGTCGCAGGTTCAAATCCTGTCTCCGCTACAACTGAAAGTGCAGGTCAAGGGCCGTTTTTCAGACTTCGAAGAGCGGCCCTTCATCGTATGGACCGTCGAACGGGCCAGACGCATCGGCATCCGCCAGATCGGTAGCTGGCGCCGGAACGAGACGCCCGTACTGGGCTCGCACCGCGATGCCGCGGTACACCTTCACGACTTGGCCCGGCACAGCCGGCGCCGCTCCAAGCTCGAGGTGCCGGCGGCACGACTCGCAACGCTCATCGCGTCCCTGGTCACGCGATCCGGCTGACGACTTGGCCTTCATACGAAGGCAAGCGTTAATCGACCTCTACCGTCCCGTTGCGAGCGTCGATGAACACCGCCACTTTCAGTACCGCTGCCGGAAGCGATTTCGGTGTGCTCGTTGCCGACCGTCGGCGGAAGCCCGGGCTGAGCCAGCGGGATCTAGCCAATCGGATCTGCCTGGTGTTCGGGCGGCTTACTGGCAGCGCCAGACGGCGGCTTTCGTCAGGCCGTTCGCGTCGGCGGCCCGGCCGGCGAGCGTACGGGCGTCGTCGCTGATGAAGACGACCGTCGGCACCCGGCTGAGCGGTGGGCACACCGGTGGGCGCGCCGCCGATGACGGTGCCGTGGATGCTGGTCGGCCAGTAGCCCGCGGCCTGACGACCTGCGACCACGGGCGACGGAACTGCCGGTGTTCGCCGTTGGGCAGCCAGACGTAACCCTGGCTCGCGCCGCCCGGGAGGTGCACTACGCCGACGATGGCGCCGTCGGCCGTGACCGCCGTGGGCGATGTGGCCCGGGTCGGGGCGAGGGCCAGGAACGGCGGAACGAACGGAACACAACAAAATCTACTGTGGACAGTTGCCGGCTACGGACGACCGGCCTGTGCCTGAAGCCCGTCCATGTTCGATGCGCCGAGTAGCGCCGCCAGCCTGCGGTTGACCGCTTCGACGTCGAACGGAGCCGCGCCGGGGCCGTCTTCGGGATTCCAGTCCTCGATCGGGGCGTCGCCGCGACCTTCGGTGCACACGATATCGATGACGTCCAGATCATCCATTTCGTCGATCCGCTCGACGGTGATTCGGTGCTCCCACCAGTCGCCCAGGTCGTAGACGTACGTCATCGTGGTGCCTTCGTTGGGCATGGCTTTTGCCAGCCGTACGGCGGACTCGTCGTCGCAGTCGTCAAGCACGAACTCGGGGTCGGCGTACCGATTCCGGTCTGTCTCGAAGATGTGCAGGTGGTCGTCGTCCCAGTCGAAGGCCACCTGGATCGCTTGGTGCAGCAGGTCGAGCGTGATCGTGGCAGGTACGCGCAGCCTTCGCCACACCGGTGGCTTGACGCGCGACAGGGCAATCTTCAGCTGGTACACCCGTCGTGGCGGGCGCTCGGCGGCGGTAAGTGTGTCGCGGAGTCCCGGCGCACCGGGGTGATCGCTGGCGGTGACAATCGCCATCCCGCCGAAGTCCTCCACCAGGTGGTACGCCTCTTCGATGTCCTCAGAGGCGAGTGCGTACTCGACGGCCAACCAGCAATGATCTGCCTCGTCGGGCTCTGTCTCGTCCCAGGCTGCCAGAACCGCGCGGGCGTGCGGCGCCAGCATGGGCTGGTCCAGTGCCGCCTGCCAAACCGGCCGCATCGCCTCACCGAGGCCGCCGACCAGGTCGATCCCGGCGACCCGGGCGGCCGGCTTCGCCTCCACCGCGGCGGCCAGGACCTCGGACACGGCTTGGCCGAGATCGCGGCCGGCGAGCCAGCGTCGCACCTGCTGCCAGACGTCCTGATCCGGCAGCGATGCCAGCCTGGTCAACAGCTCTGCGGCTGGGAGGTCCGGGGAGACCGATTGCGGGCTGATTGCTGCGAAGCGTCGGCTCGCCCATCGCCCCAGGGACGTCAGCCGCGCCGTGGCGTCGACCGCGCCGAACTCGGCAAGCACTTCCAACCCCGCCTCGACCGGCGTCACACCCCGCCGAAACGCCTCGAACACCGCGCCGAGTTGCCAGCCGTCCAATTCGTGCAGCCGCTCGTGAACAGCGTCTTCGAGCTCTTCAGCGGCCGGTGCGGGCTCGTTGTCCAGGACCGTCAGCAGCGTCCGGCACAGCATGACGGCGCCCTCGCCGCGACGATCATGGGACTCCGACCGCAGGACCGCGATCAGCGCAACCCACCATGCTTCCAGCCGATCGCCTGCCGGGCCGGCAGCGGCCGTCGCCCGGCCTGCATCGACCGCGATGAGCCCGATCGCCTGAGCCGCCACCCAAGGACGATGCAGCACCTCGACGTCGGCTGCGGTACGAGCACGCGGCGGCGCTGCAACGCCCATCGCCGCCGCCGCAGGCGGGATGTCGCCGGGCCGCAGCACGCCTTTCGCGGTCACCGGTCGCCCGGCCCCCACCCAGGCGGCCACCAACCCCGCGCGAACCATGATCGTGCAGTTGTCGACGTCGTGAGCGAGCGCAGCGGTCACCGCGAAAGCATAGAAGGACACTGCGTCGGCCTCGGTGAACACGAGGTCGTCGAGCCACTCCAGCAACGGCTGGCGAGCCGTGTCGTACTCGTGCCAGACGACGTCGAGCAGCCGTCAGATGGTCGGTGCCGGTCCGGCCGCGAGCGGTCTCCCACCCTTCGATCTCCCAAAACTTCTGGTGATCCTGGCGGGTGGGTGTCGGCCAGCTCATCCGCCCTTGAAGTGCGCCCGAGCAGCCGAGTAACTGTCGAACTGCGAGGCAGCGGACATATTCCGGACGCAGCTGGTGTATCCGCCCACGGAACGCCTTGCGCTGGCCGTCGCGTGCGCCGAGCGCATCGCGAGTTGCCATGCTGTTGTAACTCACCTAGAAAATCTTTAGGTGGGTTACAGGGCTCTAGTTCTGCCGTGGTGGCGCATGGTGATAGCGGCTTGTGGACGCGTTGATGATAACGCTATTGTTATGACATGGCGCCTGGCGGATGGGCGGTGGAGTTTCACGCCGACTGCGAGAAGTGGGCCGATAGCCTGGACCGGCTGGACGCCGAAGCACTACTGGCGGCGATCAGGATCCTCCGGGACCAAGGCCCGGCGCTGGGTCGACCGCTGGTCGACACGGTCGAGGGCAGCCGGCACGCCAATATGAAGGAGCTGCGACCCGGCTCGACCGGCCGCACTGAGATCCGCCTGCTCTTTGCCTTCGACCTGCAGCGGCAAGCCATCCTGCTCGTCGGCGGCGACAAGAGCGGCAACTGGTCCGGCTGGTACGAGACGAATATTCCTATCGCCGACCAGCGGTTCAGCGAGCATCAGGCAACACTTGAAGCGCGGAGAAGCCAGTCGGCAAAACTACGCGGGAACTCAGGGGCGCGGAGAAGGGGGCGGCGATGAGCCTGAAGGATTGGGAGCAGCGGGTTCTGGCCGTCGAGGGTGCGGCAGAACGAGTCGCCGAGGTCGAAGAGGAGCTGCGGCTGGCCGCCGGCCTGACGGCACTGCGCGAACGGGCGGGTTTGAGCCAGGCTGAGGTTGCCGAGCGTATCGGCGTTTCCCAGCCACGCGTGGCCGCTATTGAACGGTCCTCGAACATCACGCTCGAGCTACTGGAGCGCTATGTCAGTGCGTTGCTGCCTGGTGGAGGGCTGGAGATCGTCGCCGTGCAGGGACGCCGCAGGTTCCCGCTCTTGACCTCATCCGAGACGGCCGCCAACGCAGGCGCCGCCTCGTCCCCGGTTCGCAAGCTGCGGAAGGTCACGAGTGCTTCCGGGCGATTGAGTGCCCGCACTGCCCGGAGGACAACGGTGCTGGGTAAGCGCGGATCGGCCGCGCGGAAAAAGGCTTCATAAAACGCTGAAAGCACCACAGGCCCCTTACCGGTCCCGGAAGGCCGACGGTGCTCAATCGGCGCAGGGGGCGCGAGGTCGACGGGTCGACTGTCTCACGTCGATTGTAACCTACCTAGGGATTTTCTAGGTAGGTTACATTAGCAGCGTGGAGACCGTCGACGGCGTCGAGTTGCTACTCGATGCTGGCCTGGACCGACGGGTCACGAGTAGCACCGAGATCGAGATCGGCACCGGCGACGGCCGGTGGTCGCGCCGCCAAGTCATGCTGCTGCGCCATTCGCCGAGCCCGCACGAGATCGATCGTGCCGCGACGGGGCTCCGGCCGCACGTTGACGGACTGCTCTTCGTGGTCCCGCGGGCGGGGCGTGCCTTGAAAAGCGCCGCCGAACGGGATCACCGGATCGCCTACTCGGCAGTGGATGAGGCGGTCGTCTGCTTCCGGGGCGAGACGTACCGGGCCGGCGAGCAACGGCCAGCCGGCCCCACGCATCCAGGTCGCACGAGTTGGACCCGGCTCGCCATGCTCCGGTTGTTCGCGCTGAGTCCGGCCGAGCCGTTGTCGCAGTCGGCGATCGCGCGTCAGCTTGGCGTGTCGCACGTTGCGGTCGGCAAGCAGCTGCCGCTGCCGGACGAGTTGGTGGCGCGTACGCCGGCCGGCTGGCAGGTCGTAGACCGGGCGGGGTGCTGGGACCGCTTCATGGCGGACTATCCGGGACCGCGCGGGTTGACCACCTACTGGGCGGCGACCGGTGACCTCGCGACCCAGCTCGAATGCATCGAAGATGTTGCCCGCGACCGGGGCGACGCCCCGCCGGCCGTGTCCGGCGACCTCGCCGCCGACCTCTACGCCCCGTGGCGACGCCCGAGCCGCGTCGTCGCCTACGTCGCCAGCCACCCTCCTCTGGAGGAGCACGGCTTCGCGGTCGTACGGCCGGCGGATGCAACGGTCGAGTTGCACACACCCAGGGATCCGACCGTGCTGGCCATGTCCCGCGAGTTGCCAGCCTCACGGGATGGGAACCCGCGTCGGTACACCGACCCGCTGATCGCGGCGTGGGATCTGAGCCGGTCATCGGGCGGGGATGTTGACTCAGCGGTCGACCAACTGCGAGCGCGGGCACTGCGGGAGCGGCTGTGGAGATGAGGCGTCACGTCGAACTCGTCGCCACCGCGTATGCCGACGAACTCTCAATACGATCCCTCGCGGAGATCAGTGCGATCACCGCCGACCAGAATGTGCGCATCGTCGGCGGGCAGATGGCTTCGCTGCTCCTGACCGCCTTTCCCGTCCCGGGGATCGATGTACGCCGCACCCGTGACGCCGACGCAGCCATCACCACCGAACTCGCCGGCTCCGGTGTCATCCATCAGCGCCTCCTTGACTACGGGTACACCGCCACCAGCGGCAACAGCTACACACGACCGGTACCCGACCTTGCCGTCGCTGGCGGACCCGTTCCCGAACTCGCCGTCGACCTGCTCATACCGTCCCTCGACGGACGCTTCCAACCCCAGGAGCACGGAGGACGCGCGTTCGACGCAGCCCCTGGGCTCGCCCCCGCCTTGGCCACCGACCCGATCACGATTGACGCGGCAGCGCGGATGCTGGGCGGCGCAACGCTGAAGTTCACCGTACGAGTGCCTACGGTGGAACTCGCGGTCGTCATCAAGGCGCTCGCGTACGGCTCGCGCCACCAGGCCCGGGATGTCGAGGACATCTATCGACTTCTGGAGATCATCGACAGCTACCCTCCAGACGAGATCGGTGGCTGGCGCCTGAACGAGACGCCCTTACTGGGCTCGCGACGCGACGCCGCGGTACACCTGCATGACCTGGCCCGGCACAGCCGGCGTCGCTCCAACATCGCGGTGCCAGCGGCGCGACTTGCAACACTCATCGCGTCCCTGGTCACGCGAACCGGCTGACGACTTGACCTTCACGCGAAGGCAAGCGTTGATCGACCTCCACCGTCCCATCGGGAGCGTCGATGAACACCGTCCCCACCCGGACCATTGCCGGAAGCACCCTCGGTGCGCTCGTTGCCAACCGCCGGCGGACGCTCGGCTTGAGTCAACGGGATCTGGCTGAACGGATCTGTCTGGCGTCGGGGCGAGCGACGATTACCCGGCATGAGCTGTCACGGTACGAGCGCGGGATACGGCTGCCGGGCGGCCCGATGACGGCCGTGCTGGCGAGGGTGCTCGACCTGCCGGTGACGGTGCTCGCCGACGCTGTCATCGCCGCGCAGGAACGTCGCCGCCGTCAAGGCCGCCATTGACCGTTCATTGATGCCGCGCACGGTCTCACAGGCGTGCACCGGCGCTGTTGGATTTTTGTAAGACTGCTGTGAGACGGGCGGGTGCTCGTCCCGGCTCACAGACGGCGATGCGCGCGGAACCACGTCGGCGATCGGGTGTCTCACAGCGACCGGCATGTTTGTGAGATCCCGGATCGGCAGATCTCACAGACGGCCGAAGGCGTTGTCAGACTGCTGTGAGATGCCCAAGTGTTCGCCACAGCTCACAAACGCCGTTTTGAAGGTGACGGACGGTGCAGCGAACGTCGTGACACCGGCTCGCGGCGCCGCCACCCAGGCGGCCGATGTCAACGGTGCCACCGCAGTTGGCGCGTCATGTCACCTGTGCCGTGTCACGGCCATCATCCGACGGCCCCGCTGCCGACCGGCGTGACACGGCGCCGGGGAACGCGACCGCAGTGACACGCGCCGGCGGTACGGCTCCCGCGCCGCCGCGACAGCGAAGGGCATCGATGTCAATGTCCGTCTGTCCTGCCCATTGACATTCGATCATTCGGTGTCACAGGCATCGCGGGGGGCCATGTCATAACGTCGCGGATACTCTGCCGATGACACTGTCATCGCAGTTGTCACAGCTGGCATGTCACAGTCCCACGACTACCGATGACATCGGCGGACATCGGTTGGCCGGCTGCCGGCAAGACATGTCACACGGCCGGATGCTGCCGGACAACGCCTCGAAGATCGCGGCCGCCGACCAAGGCGCGCTGACAGCTGGCGCACGGCGCGCGACCTGGCGGGGCGGGGGAGTGGCTGCGACCTGAAGAGGTGCTCGCCAGCGCTTACAAACCCGGATAGATGGCCGTCTGCCGCATCGAGCAGCAGGGCGAGCGTTCATGATCGGAAATGGAGATTGCAATGGGCACCGCCGCAACCCGTCAAATCAACGTCGACGGCCACGCCTTGCCGTCAGCCCGGTCGTCCCGCTTGCCGTCAGCAACGGGGTCAGTCTTCAACCTGACCCCGGTACCGACCGTACCGATCAGCTCACACCGCAGGTCACAGCCGCTGTCACCGGCCGGCCGATGTACTGCGACAGACCCTCTGCTTCGGGGTCTCCGGTGGGGTGGGAGCCGTCATGGATGATCCCGTCCTGCGCGTCCAGTTCCGGCTCACCAACCGCGACCGCACGCTGCTGGGCTGGCTGTACGACCACGGCGTCCTCACGTCGTTCCAGATCGCCGCGGCGCTGTTCCCGTCGCTGGACTTCTGCCAGCGCCGGCTGCGCACCCTGACCGAGCTCCGCCTGATCACGCGGTTCCGGCCGCACCGCCCGGACGGCGGCTCCTACCCGTACCACTACGTCGTCGCCCAGCTCGGCGCCGAGACCATCGCCGCCGCGCGCGGCGAACGCCCGCCACGGCGCGAGCACGCCCGTACCGAAATGCGACGCTGGACCGCCGGGCACCTTCTCGCGCACCGGCTCGGCGTCAACCAGTTCTTTACTGACCTCGCCGCCCACGCCCGCACCCACACCGGCACCCGCCTGGCCGCCTGGTGGCCGGAGTCGGCCTGCCGACGCCCCGGCGCGTTCGTCCGCCCCGACGACTCGGTCCTGCTGCACGCGTACCAGCCGCGGATCCGGCCCGACGGGTACGGCGAGTGGCTCGAGGGCGGTGTCATGGTGCCGTTCTTCCTCGAGTACGACACCGGCACCGAACCCCTGCGCACGCTCGTGGACAAGCTCGACGGGTACGCCGACCTCGCCCGCACCCTCGGCCGGGTCTGGCCGGTGCTGTTCTGGCTGCACAGCCCAGCGCGGGAGCGCAACCTGCAGCGGCTCCTGACCGACCCGCCGCCAGCCGTACCGGTCGCCACCGGCCACCGCGCTGGTCCACCATCACCGGCCGACGACGTCTGGGCCATGGCCCAAGCCGGCTGGTACCGCTACCGCCTCGCGGAACTGTCGCAGTTCACCGTGTGACCCGTTCACCGGTTGGCCGGCGTGTGCACCAGGCCGTCCGGCCCGGGCAGCGCGATCGCCTCCCTTCGCTGCTCAGGAAGTCCAGCCGCGAACGAGGCAGCATCCTTCCCGACGTCGATCTCGAACCCGATGACGGCGCAGGCGATCCCAACCTCCGCGTGAACAGCATCCGCAACGGTACCCAGCCAGGCGTCGAGCGGATGTCGCCAGCGCAACGACACCGGGCCGCCGTCCTCGCCGAACGGGAACGCACCGATACGCCGATCGGTGCGGCCAAGAGCGCCGAGCGGCAGGTTCAAGGTCAGCCACCGCTGTCCGTCGTCGAATTCGACCGACGTACACGCACAAACCACCCGGTGGCAGGAAGGCAACGCCACCGTCCCGGCGAGCAGTCCGTGCTCCTCGAGTGAGGACACCTGCAGCGGTACAGCAGCCATCTCGTCGCCCCCGTATATCCGCGGGTCGGCGTAGCAGCCCTCAACACGCGCAGCCGCCCACAGTCGGGTCAGCGCCGACTGCAGACGCTCCGGCCCAGCTTCGCCGAGCTCGATGTCCAGCTCGTAGAAGCCACCGGACCAGTTATCGCGGTCATCGAGCCGCGCCGGGTCACGCACCCCGTAATAGTCCCAGCCCAATGCCCGAGAGGAACCACCGTGTCCACCACCGCACCGCGCATCTGGACCGTCGACGACGTCCGCGCCCTCGGCGCTGTCACCGACCTGCCTACCGCCGCCGCTGTCCTCGGCATCGGCCGCTCTACCGCCTACGCCCTCGCCGCCGCCGGCGACTTCCCCGTCCCGGTCCTGCGGGTCGGCCGCCGCTACCGCGTCGCCGTCGTCCATCTGCTCGCCATCGTCGACCCCACCGGTACCGGCGACTTGACCACCATGCGAAGCGGAGCGTCGATCGACACCACCCGTGATCCGCACCGACTGCCCGTGAGGAGGCATGGTTGAACGGCACCACCTACAAGCGGTGCAGCTGCACCAACCCCGCCACCGGCCGCCCGTACGGCCGCGCGTGCCCAAAACTGCGCCGCCCCGGCGGCTCATGGCACCCGACGCACGGCATCTGGCAGTACCAATGCGAACTCCCACCAACCGCCGACGGCAAACGCCGCCCACTACGCCGCGGCGGCTTCGCCACCAAAGCCGACGCCGACGCCGAGCTCGACCGCATCCGTACCCTGCTCGCCCTGGCCGACGAGCCCGAGGACGCCACCCGCATCGGCGACCTCATCGCCGGCGCCATCAGCCGCCGGGAACCCCTCCCCGACCAGGCCACCGTCCGCCGGCTGCTGCACAGCGACGGCGAACACGACGACGTCACCGTCGGCGAATGGCTCGACGTATGGCTCGCCAGCCGCCGTTCCCTGCGCGAAACGACCCGCCGCAACTACGCCGACAACATCCGCAAGTACCTCAAGCCGCACCTCGGCCACATCAAGCTGGTCCGGCTCACCGGAAAGCATGTTGCCGCAATGTTCGACGCGATCAACGCCCACAACGAAGCCTTCCAGGCGTACCTCGCGGACCCCGACCTAAACCTCGGCCGCTTCGACGGCGACCGCCGCACCATGAAACCAGCCGGACCGGCCGCGCAACGACGCATCCAGGCCGCCCTACGCGCCTCACTCAACGCCGCCATGCGCCGACAGATGATCACCTACAACGCCGCCACCCACGTCGAACTGCCGCCGGTACGGTCAGCGAAGCCGCTCATCTGGACCGACCAGCGCGTCGCCGAATGGCGGCGCACCGGCCACATCCCGTCACCGGTCATGGTGTGGACCGCCGAGCAGACCGGCGCGTTCCTCGACCACATCATCGACGACCCGCTGTACGCCATGTACCACCTGATCGCCCTGCGCGGGCTGCGCCGCGGCGAAGCGTGCGGCCTACACCGCGCGGATCTCGACCTCGAGGCCCTCACTCTGACCGTGAGGCATCAGGTCGTCGTGGAGGCCTGGAAGCTCAACCTCACTGCGCCAAAGACGGACGGCAGCGAAGCCACCATCGCCCTGGACACCATCACCGCTCGGCTGCTGCGCGAACACCTAGAAGACCAGGACGACCTCCGTGAGCGAGCCGGCGCGGCGTGGGTCGAGACCGGCCTGGTCTTCACGCGCGAAGACGGCAGCATGATCCACCCCGACTACGTCACCCGCCGCTTCAAGGAAGCCATCGCCGAAACGGGCCTACCACCGGTACGGCTCCACGACCTTCGCCACGGCGCCGCCACCCTCGCCCTCGCCGGCGGCGCCGACATCAAAACCGTCCAGGCGATGCTGCGCCACTCCACGATTGTGCTCACTGCGAACACGTACACGTCGGTTCTGCCGCAGGTCGCGCGCAACGCCGCCGAAGCGGCCGCCGCGCTGGTACCAAGACGGCGATAGCGAACTGGCCAAGTCGATCGGTCCTCGGAGACTGCATATCAGCTGAGCGACGAAAAAGCCCGTATCCGGTCCATTTGGCAAGCTCACTAGCGTTGCCCAGTCCAACACTTGGGTTATACCGTTCACAGCCCGTCTCGGGCACCAACAGACACGCATGGCAGGCCACCAGGTTGGATCGCCCGGCACCGGACGAGGTCTCCTCGATGCACAGAGGGTCGGCAAAGCACCATCGCGCTCGTACGATCGCCAATCGGACAACGGCGTTGAACCCCGCTGCGGCGCTCTGGGCGGCAAGGCCCTCCGAGGCTGCCTACACTGTCAGCGAAGGCGGTGTAAATGAGAATGCCGCCCTCTTCTTCGCGTGAGTACAGCCGTTCACGAAGCGATGCCGTGGGATGGCCGATTGTCAAGGCTGAGCTCGTTCAGCACATCGGACAGACTGTGCAGCAGCAATTCGCGCGACACCGCAGCGTCGGCCGGAAGGCCGAATGTGTTCGCGTGGAGCCGCATGCCGTCGCGCACGACTTGCGCCCGACGTGCGCGAACTCAGTTGCTTCCCACTGCTCGAGCGACTCGGAATTCAGACGCACGAAGATACCTTCGCCGAGCACCTCGACTGCAGGCAGCCATACGGGTTGCGCAACCGCGAGCGGTCATCGATGACCGGCCGCAGTCCGAAGATCTCACGTACCGCGTCGGTCTGCCGACTGAGCTAAAGCCTGTCAGCGCCCCGTTGCGGCTCGACGGCTTCTCTTGGCGTCTGGTGGAACGTCACGGCACAGCTCAGCGAGGTCACATTTGCCGCAGTGTTCGCTCCAGGTCGGCAACCGAGGGAGATGGTTGTCTCGCAGCGAATCTCCTGCCTCTTTGATCCTGGCTCGTACGCTCACCAGGAGCGGATCCTCCACTTCCTCCCGGATCGTCTTTCCCTCCTCGTCAAGGTTCAGGACCTCGATGAGATCAGCTCGCTTACCCGTCAGTTCCTCGTAGCCCACTGCGTACACATGCAGCTGATCGCGCGTGACATCTTCGTCTTGGGCTCGAGCAGTCGACTTGAAATCGACGATCGCTAGCTCGTCCGTGTCGAGCCGGCGAACGAGGTCGATCCGCCCGTCGACGGTGATCCCGGGGCTAACGTGGACTTGGATCTGCTTCTCACTGTGGACCGTCCGCTCGAGATCAGACTCGTGGTCCTTGAGGTAGCGCTTGACCGCCTTCACAGCAGCCCGGTGAAGCGTCGTCTTCAACTCTGGGTAAGCGTAGGGAGTGTGCAAGTGGCGGATGACGAGATCTTCGGCGGCCTCCTGTCGGACCAGGTCACCTGCAATTGCCCGCTTGTGCACCTCGGCAAGCGCGTCGTGCAGCCCCTTGCCGTAGCCCAACGCCTCGTGAAGAGGCGGGTTGAAGCCATACAGGAATCGCAATTTGAACTGGTACGGACACTCGAACAAGTACTTCAGCTCCGAGAACGACAGCGTGACGTTCGGGGTTTCGTGACGGGCGCGAGGTTCAAGGCGGGGCGTGCCCGCCGCGACACCGCCCTCGCGCGTCGAGAACCACTGCTGGGCAGCGCAATGGTCAAAGAACGCCGATCGCCGGCGATACAGCTGGTTCCCACCCGGGGAGAACGAGACGAACAGGTACTTCTGCGCACGGGTGACCGCTACGTAGAACAGGCGAGTTTCGTCCTCTAACGTTCCCTTATAGCGATCAGCGTCGCCCACCGCAGTTTCGGGGATTACGTGGAACAGGCCAAGTCCGCCTTGCCGCTTGGCGGGGAAGCGGTTCGCACGAAGACAAGGCAAGAAGACCGCCGGCCATTGCATGCCCTTCGCCTGGTGAACCGTGGTTAGCGTGACCGCATCGGGCATTGCGTAGCCCACGTCTGCGTCAGACTCCGCGTAGTAGCCAGGCGCCTGATGCTCAAGCCAAGCGGCGAACGTCTCATACTTCTGCTTGGGCGCGGTGTTGAAGTAGATCTGCTCGAAATCGGAGATCGCCTGACTGAACTTGCCCAGCTGGTAAAAGACCAGTTCACGTCGAACCGGCTGCCCCGGAACGGTCTCCTCCCGCAGACCGAGGGCTTCCATGAACTCAAGGTAGAGGCGCTGGATGTTGTACACGCCCCATCGCTTGCCGCGGTCGAAGTCGCGCCCTTCGTCCAGCACCGCCATCGCGCCGCCCCAGTCTGCCGTTGATGGCAGAAGCTTCGCGTCCGCCCAGAGGTCACGCAGGTCCGACGCATCCATCAGCCCGGCCATGTAGCGGAAGACGCCGACGACTGCCTGGATCTCGGGGCTGTCGAAGAGCCGGTTTAGACCCTTCACCACGTACGGGATCTCGCGCCGCCGCATCTCCTCCACGAGAGGACCAGCGTCATTCGCCACCGACCGATAGAGGACCGCAAAGTCCGACCACGAGAGCCCGCGTGCCTCTGTGTCGGCCGCGTCCTGGAAGGCGAGACCTCTCATGGCCTCGATGCGGTCGCAGATCCACGCGGCTTCGTCGTACTCATCAGCAAACTCGCGCGCGATCATGTCGCCTCGCTGCCACCGTTGATGCCCGGCACGGACCATTGCCTTGGGAAGCCGGTTCGCGTCGGGGATGCGCTCGGCGACGGACCGGCCGACCTCCACGACGCCTTCGCTAGACCGGAAGTTCTCGGCCAGCGTGACCTGGCGGACGCCTTCGTACCGGTCCTTGAAGGTGACGATGTTAGACACTTCGCTACCCCGCCACTGGTAGATCGTCTGGTCGTCGTCACCTACTACACAAAGGTTGGCGCCGAACTGAGTCAGGCCACGGACCAGCCGTTCCTGCAGCGGATTCACGTCCTGGTACTCGTCAACCACGACGTACCGGATGTCTTCCCGAATGTGCTGCTGGACCACACCGGAGCTCTCGTCCTCGTCGATGTCACCCTCGAGGAACTGGACTGCCAGGTTGATCATCTCAGTGAAGTCGAAGTAGGCATGCGCGTAGAGGAGTTTCATGTAGTCCTCGAAGGATGCCACCACGCCGGCTGGGACAAGGTCCCAGTTCACGGTGTCTTCCCGCAGAACACCCGTGGCTTGCAGGAAGAGTCGCGAGTGCAGGAACCTCCGCAGGTACGGCGTGCCGCTGCTGAGCGTTGGGCAGACGGTCAGGCCCGACTTGCGGCTGTTGCGGTCGACGAACATCCGAGATGTGATCTCAGTGAGCACCGAGAACTTGAAGGTCTCGGGGACCAGCCGCTGAAGAAGGTCTAGCGCGTACCCGTGCATCGTGCCGACGTACATCTCTGCCAGTCCGAGCGTGTCGAGGCCGTCCTTCTCCAGGATCGAGAGGATGCGTTCCTTCAGCTCGGCGGCCGCCTTTTCGGTGAACGTGAAGGCGATCAGGTTCCGAGGCTCCACGCCCGGTCGGGCTAGGATGGCGGCGATCCGCTGCGAGATGACCTGCGTCTTGCCCGAGCCGGCACAAGCGATGATCTGCAGGGGCTCGTCGAGGCAAACGATCGCTTCCTTCTGTGCCTCTGTGTAGGACGTCATGTGCGCCTTCCAGTCCAGGGGAACCATCTTGGACAACCGACCGGATGCCCGACCTGGGGGCCTTGGACAACCCGCTTGCCTTTGCTGACCTTCGCCCGCTCGATGGCTGCCTCGGTTCGCTCGACCCCGAACAGGATCCTTGTACGCTTGCGCCGCAACGACTCTCCGGCGCGGATGGCCTCAGGGGCCTCAATGGTCCCGGGCTCTGCGGCAAGCTTGGAGAGGGCGCGATTGACGTCGCGAGCCTCTGCATTCAGCCTCGCAAGCCGCGCCTCGAGCTCGGCCCGTTGGGTCGCGGCGGCGCCGGGCCTTCTTTTTCCCAACGCCATGACCGTCAGACCTCGAAGACTTTCATGACCTCGTCGCCGTAGTCGTTGATGACCTTCACGGCGATTTTGCCAGTCTTGGGTTTGGGGAACGGCCGCGACACCGTCTGGTAGAGCGAGTCCCACGCGTCGGGGTCGATGTCGGCCTTGAGTGCCGTCTTGAGTCGCTTGTATGGGTCGTTGTCGCCTGTGAAGTAGCAGTGGCGGACGAAGAAGGACTCCTCGTTGTAGTCGGTGTCGATCATCCACAGCGCGACCCGGCTGGTGTCGCTACTCCGCACCTCGCCGGTGGTGGGGTCGTAGACGTCGACGCCCTTGAGGTTTACAACCAAGCCGTCCGGAGTCTTATCGATGACGATGTCGGGCTCACCGAAGACCGTAAATAGGTTGCCGGCGCCAGTCTTCTTGAGCTCCTCCCCCATCAGAAGGTCTGCGTTCATCCGGACCATGAGGACCGGGATGCGGCCGAGCTTTCGGGCGCCGGCGACGTTGGCGAAACCTTCGTCGGAAGCCTCCACGGTGACGCCATCGTCCTCGGTCACCCCGGTGACCTGGGCGTCGAAGGCGAAGCCGAGGATGCAGAGCAAGTCCACGTCCTCCGCGCTGATCGCCTCGCGAGCGGCCTTCTTGACATACGACGCGCTGACGGTGCCGTACTGCGGTCCGACTGCGATCGCGACGCGCGTCGGCGCGTCACGCTCCGACTCGCCCGTTCGCTCACCGATGGCTTGGACGTACTCACCTGCGTAGGTCTCGAACGACGCGAAGCTAATCCGCTCCTTGCGTCGACCGTTCTGGATGCCGGCCTTCGCCAGGTTCTCCAGGATCGACTGCTCGAAGTTCGGCGCGTCTGCTTCCTTGGCCGCCTCGGTCTCACTCCCGGACTCGCCGACCGATCCCTCCGGGCCGCCTGTGAAAGCAAGGGAACGGTGCGGGCTCAGGGACTCGACGGTGAACGGCCCGGCGACTCGCACTTTCCTGGAATCCTCAAAGGGCCGATCGTAAAGCAATTCGAAGTCCGCGTGGCGCTTGATTGCAGCATCAAGCTCACTAGGAGTCATTCCCTCTCGAACATCTGGGTTATTTGCGATGGACTTCAACGTGATGCGCTGCACACGCTGATAAACAAAACCTTGTCGAATGTCACGCCCGAAAGTCTCGCGGGGCAACACGTGTACGGTCAGGGATTGCTCCTTAGCGTGACCTTCGGTGCTATCGGCCAGAAGGAACCATGGGAACTTAGCGCCCATAATCCGCTGACGTGCAAGCGCGAGGGCAACGCGGGAAGTGTCGATAGTGATCCACCGGCGACCCCAGTGCTCTGCAACGAGGGCGGTCGTGCCCGAACCGCAGGTCGGGTCCAAGACCAGGTCTCCAGGATCGGTACACATCAGAAGACACCGTTGCACGACCTTCGTGTTGGTCTGAACGACATAGACTTTCGGTTCTGCAAAGCCGGATGTGACGGTGTCCTCCCACAAGTTGCTGAGAGGAGCGACCGGGAAGTCTTGGAGATCGCGCAGGTAACGCAGCTTCCTGCCGACCACCCGTATCCTGCCCGCCTGGATTAGTCGGCGCATGCCGTCAGGGTTGGTCTTCCAGTACCCAGGTCGAGGTCTATAGGCCGTCCCTTCGAACTCAACCGGGAAGTCGCCCGGTGGCCGTTGGCTCGTCAGAGTGTCTGGGTATACACGCCGTGACCCATTGGGAAGCTGATCGATCCCTGCCAACTCCTCGGCGGTCATTCGCCTCATAGACCCATCGCGCATCAGCAGCGTTGTGTACTGCTCATCCGCGGTCTTCGTCTTCTGCGCGTAGGGCTGGCGGTATTTCAGACGCGGAAGGTCAGTTGCGTACCACAATATGATGTCAGCAACTGCCCCAAGGTAGCTGGACGTCGCACCAGCAGTCTTCTTGAAGACGATCTGGCTGACGAAGTTCTCGGATCCGAACACCTCATCCATAAGACTGCGAACAAGGTGGACGTTCTCGTCGCCGATCTGTACGAAGCATGAGCCAGAGTCGGTGAGCAGGTCCCGAGCAGTCAGTAGGCGGTCACGCAGGTACGACAGGTACGAATGAATGCCGACTTCCCACGTGTCTCGGAATGCTTTGATCTGCTCAGCCTCACGTGCGGCATCCTCGAGCTTGCCGTCCTTGACATCGCGGTTACGCGCTGAGACCTGCCAGTTGGAGCCGAACTTGATGCCATAGGGCGGGTCGATGTAGACCATCTGCACCTTGCCGCGCAGCCGCTCGCGCTCGGCGAGTGAGGCCATCACTTGGAGCGAGTCACCGAGGATCATGCGATTCGACCAGTTGGCGTCGTGCTTGTAGAAGTCGACTTGGTCGAGCTCGTCGAGGCCGTCGAAGTTGTCGAAGAGGGTGAGTTCCGGCTCGTCTTCGGGCCGCCCCGCCGTATGGCGGAGATTCTCGATGAGGACGCGCGGATCGATCTTCTCCTGGATGTAGATCGGGGGTGCGTCCGCCACCAGGTCGGTGTCAGTCGCCCCAGCCTCTTCGACGGCCGAGTACTTGCCGCGCCAAACCAGCTGAGGGTCGAGGGTCTCGTCGCGGGCGTAGCGGACCTTGCGGGCCTCTTCCAGGCTCGGGTCCACGAACTCGTGGGCGTCTGCCGTCGGGATGTTGGTCCGCTTGTCGCCGTGCTTGATGGCGTCGACCGGGGTGGGGCCATTCTGCGTGCTACGCGCCACGAGCGCTCCTCAGGTTTTGAGTCTGGAAGTCGAGCAGATCCGGGTCGCCGATGATCGGGGCGTCGTCGTGGAGAAGCTGGATCGACTCGCCGAGCCGAATCTTGAACTCGAGCGGGTAGGTCATCTCGACGTAGCCCCAGCGACCTAAGCCGCCGTGGTTGTTCACCGAGGCACACCAGGAGTCCCTGGCCGTGGTGGCTTTCGCCTGCGTGGGGCCGGGGCTCTTCTGACTGCCGGACACCTCCACGATGAGGGTGCGGTCGAACTCCTCATCCTCGAGTCGCTTGAGGCGGACGAGGAAGTCAGGGACGTAGGAGTGGGTGCGGCCCTTATGCACGTACGGGATCGTGAATCCGAGGTGGTCGTTCTTCACATACGCGGCAACGTTCGGGTTGAGCTCGAGCTCGGCGGCCAGTAGCTGCTCCCAGGTGTTGCCGTCCTTACCGTCGAGAGTCACGTGGGAGACCTCGGACTTCTCCGTCGGCACGGTGGCCTTGCGGGTGGGAAAGTCGACGTCGCCCGTCGAGCCTTGTGGGTCGAAGCGGTTGAGCATCGGCCGGAGCCGGCCCCGACGGTCAGCCAGGCTGGTGATGGCGCCCCAGATTTTCTCGGCTGCTTCGGCCTGTGCCTCTGTGATCGTCATGAGGTAGCCGAGATCGTACCCATCGGCCAGGACGACGCGCTGCTCGATCCAGTCCCTGCACATGCCGACCAGCCCCGGGAACAGCCAGGGTCGCTTGTCGTCGACAGTATTAAAATTTGTGTCGAGGACGCGCTTCGCAAGCGCGAACGCGACCTCCTGCGAGCGGTAGACCCGGTCCTCGCCACGTTCGCGTTCCCCAGAGCCAACAACGCCCAGCATCTCGACCCAGCGCGGGACCGTATTCGGGCCAATCTCGAAGACAGGTGCAGCGTCAAGGTCCAGCCAGATTTCCTCATCCGGAAGCTCGACCCTGTAGCCGGTCAGCTTGGGGAAAGTGATCCGCAGGTGCTCGCGGCCTTCCAAGGCTGCCACCTGCTGAACCGGCTTCGGCGGCAGCGGGTCCTTGATCGGCTTGTCGGAGGAGATGAACTGGAAGGGGATGCCGTAGACGTTGGCGTACTCGGGGTCGAAGTATCCATCGTCATTGATCGCGTACGAACGGCGACGGAGACCACGCCCGACGACCTGCTCGCAAAGCAGCTGACTGCGGAACGCACGGACGCCGAGGATATGCGTGACAGTGTTCGCATCCCAGCCTTCGGTCAGCATGGAGACACTGACGACGCAGCGAACCTGCTCTCCGAGCCTGCCCTTCTTGCCGACCGTGTTCATGACTTCGCGCAGCAACTCGTCGTCGGTGATCTTCTCGACATCAGCGCCTGGGTTGCGCCGCCGGTACTCGGCCTTGAACGCTGCGATCTCCGTCCCCACAGCCTGCTTGAACTCTGGCTTCATGCCTTCGCCCGACTCCAGTTGGGCGGAATCGATCAGGATAGTCCTCGGCCTGGCCAACGGCTTGCCGTCGAGGACGTTGCTGAGCAACGCAAGATTCCCGGGCCTGTGAGCGACGATCTCGCCGTTCACCTCGATCTGTTCGCCTGCGATCCAGTCGTAGACGAGCTTGCTTACCACCGTGTTCGGACACACCACAATGAAGACAGGTGGGGTCTCGCCGTGCCGCTCCAACTCCTGCTGCCAGTGGTTGAATGCCTTTCTGTAACTGCGGTGCAGGCTCTTCAACGCCCCTTCGAGTTCGGGCGGAGGTAGCCAGTCGTTGACCTTATCCTTCGCCGCACGCTTGGGGAGCTGGTCACCGACGAAATCCCACAGGCGGAGGTAGGTAACGAGTTCGTGGTCAGCGTCGTCGTCGACCGGGGTGCGCGGCACCTTTACGATTCCGGACTCGATCGCGTCCATAAGCGAGAAGTCGCTGACGGTCCACGGGAAGATATAGCCCTCGTTGTAGCCGGATCCTTTGAGGTAAAACGGGGTTGCGGAGAGGTCGAAGATCTGCTTGATCCCGACATGCTTGGCGATGGCCTGAAGCCCCTTGAACCACACCCGGGCTTCCTCATTGGCAGCCTGCTGCTCCGCATCCGCCTTCTCGCCGGCCGGGAGCGGCTTGTCCTGGTAGCAGTGGTGGGCCTCGTCGTTGAATACGATGATCTGCTGCTTGTCCGCGCCTAGGTCTCGAAGCACGCGGCTCACCATCGCTTGCGGCGTCTCCCTGAACGCGTCCTCTCTGCGATCACCTTTGAGGAGAAGCCTTGTGTTCTTGGCAACGCCGCGAATTTCCTTGGCGTCCTTGAGCTGGAACGCGTGGTAGTTGATGATCACGATGCGGGCGTGCTCGAGTCCGCCCTTTAGGTCCGCAGGGATCAAGTCGCGGAGATCGTAGTAGTTTTCCGGATCCGCGGGAAGCAGCACTCGGAGGCGGTCGCGGATCGTAATGCCGGGCGCCACGACTAGGAAGCGGTTGGTAAAGCGGACGTCGCGTGGGGACTGTACCTTGTTGATCGTCTGCCAAGCGATAAGCATCGCCATCACCACGGTCTTACCCGCGCCTGTTGCCATTTTCAACGCAGCCCGGGGAAGGCCATTGTTGTGCGCCTGGTTCTGCGGTTCAAGTCGCTTTCGCCAGTCGGCGTAGCCGTGAATACGGCCCGCAACCTCCGTCAAAAAGATTGCCGTCTCGGCTGCCTCGCGCTGAGCGAATATGACGCGATTCTCCCGCTTCGGATCCGCCCAGTGCTGCAGCAGTTTCCGGGTGATCGGGGTTACGCCGGCGTAGTCGCCGCCGCGACGCCACTTCGCGACATCCCGACGGATCTCGTTGATTAGGGAGTTCTTCTCCCGCCGCTCACCGGTCGCATCAAAGTCGAACACGCCCTGCTGGAACTGTCCCTTCTTGCCCTTCTTAGTGATTGCGATCGGAATGAACGACTCGCTCGGCCGGCGTCCGTCGTTAATCTCCCCCGTCGGGCCCTGTGGGCCAATCTCGTAGTAGCGGTCCGGCTGCTCATACGGGGAGTTCAGGATTGGGTTTTCGATCGTCCCCGTCATACGTATTCCCTCCGACGTGCACCATGGGAGATGAGTGGCGTAAGACTTGCAACTGCGTGGCGGTCAGCGGTCACGGATGGAGCTGTCTCATGATCACCGTAGCCAGTTGACGGCGGCGAATGAGGTGCGGGTCGGTGATGACTGGCCGAGCCGAATGGTCCAGGAGCTCCCGCGGCGGCGCACGTAGGTGAACGCCTCGTGAACCAGGTTCGGTTAGGGGTTATTCGCCGGATGCCAACGCGGCGTGGACATCGATGGTGTGGTCGGCCAGGTCCGCGATCTTCGTGGCAGTTGCCGCGCCTCGCTGCCGCAGGTCGCGGATCGCTGCGGCTCTGCTGCGCCTTGTTGGTCGGCAGCGGCATGAGCAGCCGCTCGCACACGGGCTGCCACCACTTCGGACGAGCGTCGGGCAGCTGTAGCCCGCTGAACTCGCGCGCCAGGATGGCGGCGAGCGCGCCGATCGTTCCCGTGGCGCCGGCTTCGAGGCGGCCGAGCAGCTCCGCCGGAATCAACGGATCAGCCGCTGGCAGGACGAGCAGCACGCCAGCGTTGTGGATGCGCGAGCCATCGGGCGCCATACAGCCGGTGGCGCTGACGACCGGTTTCGCACCGATATGGCGCATCGCACGCTCGAATAGCTCGATCCGCTCGTGGTCTTCCCACACGTTTACTGCGACCTGGCCGTCGTTGCCGAGCTCGATCAGCTGTTGTAGGTACTGCTCGAGCAGGGCGGGGAGCGCGTCATCCTGCGGCCGCTTGGCAGTGTCGGCGGTCATCCTGCAGTCGGCCGGCAGGAGTTGACGGACCGCGGCGGCCAGGTCCCGGCGGGCGGTGCCGATCGCGATCCGCACGGCGGTCACCGGCGCCTGGCGAACCACGGCCGGCAACGACTCGATCCGCTGCTCCAGCTCCTCAACGCTGTCCGGCACGTCCCGGGACACTTCCGTTCTCCCGTAAATTCCAGCGATCCCCACTCCGAACGCTGCTGGCGTGCCGAAGGCGGGCAGAGCGTAAAGTACGCACGGATCGGTCGAAATTCCATCGAACATGCAGAGATCGCGGATGAGATCCGCCAAGCGGTCGACAACGGGTGCCCGAGCAGGTGATCGTTCGCCATGGATCGTGACGAGCTGGCCCGTTTGTCACGCCGACCGCCCGCTTTTGGCTGCCGGGCGCCGCGGGCTTGGCTCGCACAGCCCATCGACGACGAGTAAACCCATCGTTTGATTGGCCCGCATTGCGAGGCCGCTTGGACGGCGCAGAATCATTGGCCGAGGCGAGCAGGCTGGATAGCCTTATGCCGGATATGGTCCCAGCCCCGGCCAGTGAGGCGGATCGCGATGACACCCATACCGGCAACTTGCCACCGTTCGCACATGCGTTCAGCATGAGGCGCGATGTGCCGCGCATTGCCAGTCTGTCCGAGCACGGAATGAGCACAAGCCGCGACGTCACTGACCATCCAGGATCATGATCCACCCGAGAAATGCCAGCTCAGAGGCTTGATCAGGAGAGCCGACGGGGGGACTTGAACCCCCAACCTTCCGATTACAAGTCGGGTGCGCTGCCAGTTGCGCCACGTCGGCGTGGTCTCACGATGGTACCTAGGTGGGGAAGAGGTGTCCTCCGGATACTCCCGGGGACGAAGCGTACCAAAACACCACCAATTTGGACCGCGACCTTGGCACGGGGCGTTGTACCGCCTACTGTTGCGGTACTTCGTGCCCTGCACTGTCGCAGGCCGGAGGTACTTCTACTCGGATCGTCCGGCACGTTCCTGCCGGTGGAAGGTGGCTACCCCTATGGCTACGGTCACGTACGCGAAGGCGTCGCGGATCTACCCGGGCACCCCGCGCCCCGCGGTGGACCAGCTCGACCTCGAGATCGGGGACGGCGAGTTCCTGGTGCTCGTCGGGCCCTCCGGTTGTGGCAAGTCGACCTCGCTGCGCATGCTCGCCGGGCTCGAGGACGTCGACGCCGGTGACATTCTGATCAACGAGCGCAACGTCACGCACCTGCCGCCCAAGGCTCGCGACATCGCGATGGTGTTCCAGAACTACGCGCTGTACCCGCACATGACGGTGTACGAGAACATGGCGTTCGCCCTGAAGCTGCGCAAGACGCCGAAGCACGAGATCGACCGTCGCGTGAAGGAAGCGGCCGCGATGCTGCAGCTCGAGGACTACCTCGGCCGCAAGCCGAAGGCGCTTTCCGGTGGTCAGCGGCAGCGTGTCGCGATGGGCCGCGCGATCGTGCGTGAGCCGCAGGTCTTCCTCATGGACGAGCCGCTGTCGAACCTCGACGCCAAGCTGCGTGTCCAGACCCGTTCGCAGATCGCGACGCTGCAGGCCAAGCTCGGCATCACCACCGTGTACGTCACGCACGACCAGGTCGAGGCCATGACCATGGGCCACCGCGTGGCGGTCCTGCTCGACGGCGTGCTGCAGCAGGTCGACAGCCCCCGCGCGCTGTACGACCGGCCGGCCAACGTCTTCGTGGCCGGGTTCATGGGCTCGCCGGCGATGAACATCAAGACCGTGCCGCTGACCGACCAGGGTGGCCGCTTCGGCGACGTCATCCTGCCGCTGACCCGCGAGCAGATCGCGGCGGCGCAGACGGACGGGGCCAACGGGCGGGTCACCGTCGGGTTCCGGCCCGAGGACACCGACCTCGTCGGCGCGAACGACGGCGGCATCCCGATCACGGTCGACCTCGTCGAGGAGCTTGGTTCCGACGCGTACGTCCACGGGATCGTCGCGCTGGACGGGCAGGACGAGCGGTTCGTCGTCCGGGCCGACCCGCGCCGCACGCCGCGGCTGACCGAGATCGTGTACGTCCGTCCGCACGCCAACACGCACCACGCGTTCAACGCCGCGACGGGCCACCGCATCTAACGGCAGCAAGAGCAACAAGCGCAGCAAGAGCAACAAAAGGGGCGGTGCCTAGTGCACCGCCCCTTTTCGCGTAGAAGTAACCGGCAAAAACCCTGTCAGGGTATAAATCCGGAAATGTCGTGGCGCGTCAGCGCCCGACATTTCGGGCAAATCACCCAGAGTGACGAAGGTGCGAAAGCGCCCTACGCGAAGGCCCAGACCTGGAGCTTCGCCCCCGCCACGCACGCGATCTTCGTGGCGTTCCAGGAGCAGCTGGTGCCGACGACCTTGGGCAGCGTGCCGAGCGCGACCCGGCCCCCGCTCGCCGCCGACACCCCGACCAGCGCCACGTCGGCGGCGTACGGCGACGGGGCCTTGGCGAAGAACAGCAGGCTGCCGTTGGTCACCCGCACGCCCAGCGCCCCCATGTCCTCGGACTTCAGCAGCTGGGTGCCGTCCTCGCCGTACAGCCGGCTGGAGCTGCCGTTGGCGGAGGTGGCCAGGATCTGCTTGCCGACGGGGACGAGCAGGTCGGTGGACTTGGCCTCGCGCTGCCACAGCTGCTTCTTGTCGGCGACCGACAGCATGTGCAGCGTGGTGTCCGAGCCGTCCGAGGCGGACGAGTCGAGCACGCAGACGCGGCCGGCGCCGCAGGGGGAGACCGAGGCGACGCGGTGCTTGTCGTCGCCCGCGTACAGCTGGTCGGGCTCGCTCTGCTTGGTCAGGTCGTAGACCTTCACCGTGTACTTCGAGCTGGTGCCGTACACGATGAGCATGTCGTCAGCCATCGCGTACTCGGAGTAACTGTCGCCGCTGTCGTTCCAGCTCCGCAGGACCTTGCCGCCGGCCGACGCGTCGCGCAGGTTGATTTTGCCGCCGTCCATCGAGACGTAGGTCGTGCGGGACTTCGTGTCGCGGTTGGTCGGGCCGCCGCCGAAGTCGGCCGGGCCACGGGTGTCGGCCGCGTTGACCGGGCCGCGGATGACGGTGCCCTTCTTGTCGTCGTCCAGCGACCACTTCAGCTGGCCGCCCCACGCGTACGCGGTGGTCTTCTTGGCGGTGTACGAGTGGACCACCCAGACCGAGTCGAGGAACACGACGCGGTCGTCGGAGCTGAAGTCCTGCTGCGCGAGCTGCTTGCCGTTGGAGGTGTTCACCAGCCGCAGGGTTCCCTTGGTCCCGCCGGCGCCGATGAGCACCAGTCCGTCCGGATTCGGATAGAGCTGCCAGCGGGTGGTGTCGCTGTCGATGTCGGTCTGCCAGGCCTTCTTCTTGTCGTCGAGCTCGTATGCGGCGACGTGGAACTTCTTGTCCGCGACCCAGCCGACATAGGTGCGCGAGCCGAGCGTGGCGGTGACCGGGTAGCTGATCGCGTTGTCGTCGGCGCCGAGCGCCAGCTCGCCCGCGCTCGCCACGGTCTTGAAGTCGACGGCGTTGATGCGGTCACGGAAGAAGAACCAGTACGTGCCCGCCCCGACCAGCGCGAGCACCGCGAGGGCCGCCACCGCGCCGACGAGCAGACCGGTCCGGCGGGGCCGCGACGGTACCGGGGAAGGAAGCGGCGCGGCGGAAACCGGTGGCGAGCTGATCTGCCCCGGTGGAATCGCCTGCCCCGCGGTCATCGGATATCCCGGAGGCGCAGAAACCGGAGTACCGCCGAAGCCCCCAGAGACCGGAGAAACCGGCACGGCCGAGAACGGCGCCGTGGGAGGGGCCGCAGGAATGCTCTCCGTCTGATAACCAGCCGCGACTGGGACGATCTCGGCGAGCGCGCCTTCGGCGACCGGCAGCTCGGGCTGTTCCAGTACCGTCGGCGCGATTCCCAGGTCCGCGTGCAGGAGCCGGGCGGCCAGCGGCAGCCGCGACGAGCCGCCGACCAGGAAGAGGCCGGCCAGCTGGTCGGCGCGCAGCCCCGCGGCCTTGATGACCTTGCCGGTCTCCCACACGGCCTGGCGGATCAGCGGCTCGGTGACCCGCTCGAGCTCCTCACGGGTCACGTGCAGCGCCTGGTCGCGGCCGGGCACGGTGATCGGCGCGACCGTGGTGCGCGAGAGCATCTCCTTGGCCCCGCGCACGTCGTCCCAGAAGAGCCGGCGGTCGCGGCGCTGGGTGGTGTTGGAGGGGTTGCGCAGCTGGGCCCAGGCGTCCGGGCTGGTCTGGGCGATGACGTTGCCGAGGTGCTCGATGATCGCGGCGTCGACGTCGAGGCCGCCGAGGTCCTCGACGCCGCCGGAGCCGACCACGGAGAAGCGGCCGTTGTCGTTGCGCACGACGGCGATGTCCAGCGTGCCGCCGCCGAAGTCGAAGACCGCGAGCGCCGCGCCGACGGGCACCGGGCGGCGCAGGACGTCGGCGAAGTACCGCGCGGCGGCGACCGGCTCGGGCACGAGCCTGACCGGCGGCCAGCCGGCCCGGCGGGCCGCCTCGGCGAGCGCGTCGCGGCGGCGGGCGCCCCAGGCCGCGGGGTAGGTGAGCACCGCGGTGGGCAGGAACCCGACCGCCTCGACGGCGGCCCGCGCGACCGCGGCCAGGATCGCCGCGAGCAGGTCGACGGTCGCGATCTCCCGGTCGCCGAGCAGGACCGTGGGCTCGTCGATGCGCCGCTTCGGGTTGGGCTCGAAGCGCGACGGATCGAGCCCGGCCATCCGGTAGGCGTCCCGGCCGACGTGCAGCCGACCCTGCTCGTCGACGTACACGCCGGACGGCATGATCGGCGCGCCGTCGACCAGGAGCGGCCGCGTCCGACCGTCGGGGTGGCGAACCACCGCGACGGTGTTGGACGTGCCGAGATCCACTCCGATGGCGAAGCCCTGCTGAGGCTGAGTCACCGGCCCATATTAGGTGCGGCCCTCAAGATCTACAGAGCGCGACGACGTGCTACCTCGGCGAGCGTCACGGCGGCGGCGACGGAGGCGTTCAGCGACTCCACATCGGACACCATCGGGATGCCCACGCGCAGGTCACAGGTCTGGCCGACGAGCCGGGACAGGCCGCGGCCCTCCGATCCGACGACCACGACCAGCGGGCCGACGGCGGCCTCCAGCGCGTACAGGGAGGCCTCCCCGTCCGCGTCGAGGCCGGCGACGACGAAGCCCTCTTCCTGACACTGCTTGAGCGAGCGGGTCAGGTTGGTGACCTGGGCCACCTTGACCCGGGCCGCGGCGCCGGCGCTCGTGCGCCACGCGGTCGCGGTGATGGCGGCCGAGCGGCGCTCCGTGAGGAAGACGCCGTGGGCGCCGAACGCGGCCGCGGAGCGGATGATCGCGCCGAGGTTGCGCGGGTCGGTGATGCCGTCGAGGGCGATGAGCAGGGGCTGCGGGCTCTCCAGCGCCGCGGCCAGCAGGTCCGCGAACGGCTCGTAGGCGAACGGGGGCACCTGGAGGCCGAGGCCCTGGTGCAGTACACCCCCGGTCATGCGATCGAGCTCGTTGCGGCTCACCTCGAGGATCGCCACGCCCCGCTCGGCGGCGGTGCGCACGGCCTCCTTGACCCGCTCGTCCATGTCGATGCCGAGGGCGACGTAGAGCGCGGTGGCCGGCACGTGCGTGCGCAGGGCCTCCACCACCGGGTTGCGCCCGACGAGCAGCTCCGGCCCGTCCTTGGGCGCCACGGACTTGCGCCCCGGCGAGACCCGGGCCTTCTGCGCAGCCGCCTTCTTCGCCGCCGGACCGAACGGCCCCTTGCCGGCGGTGCGCTTCGTCCCGGGCTGGCCGATCTTCGGGGTGCGGCCCTGGGCGGCCGCGGACCGGCGCTCCTTCTCCTGCTTCCAGGCGGTGCGGTCGGGCAGCGGCTCGTCGCCGGAGTACCCCTTGTGCCAGGGCCGCTCGTCGGCGGGCAGGGTGCGACCCCGCCCGGCCAGCGACTGGCGGTTCTTGCCGCCCGAGCCCTTCGTCGCGCCCTTCTTCGAGGCGACCCGCTTGCCGCGGCGTTCGGAATTTCCAGGCACGACTAATGCTCCAAGGTCCATCGGGCGCCGGCCGCGGTGTCCTCCACCACGACGCCGGCCTGGTTGAGCTGGTCGCGCACCGCGTCGGCGGCGGTCCAGTCCTTGCGTGCGCGCGCTGCCGCCCGCTGTTCGAGGGCAAGCGCGACCAGCGAGTCTACGACCTTGGTCAGGTCGCCGGCCTTCGACTGGCGCCACTGCGGGTGCAGCGGGTCGACCCCGAGCACGTCGAGCATGGCCCGCACCTGCGCCAGCGCGCTGCGCACGGCCGCGGCATCGGCGCTGGTGAGGGCCGTATTGGCGTCCCGCACCGCGTCGTGCAGCACCGCGACGGCGCGCGAGGTGTTCAGGTCGTCGTCCATCGCTTCCGCGAACTCCGCCGGTACGTCACCAAGCTCGCCATCGCCGACCAGCTCCGCGGCGCGGAGCACGAAGTTCTCCAGCCGTCGGTAGGCGACGGCCGACTCGCTGAGCGCCTCCGGCGAGAAGTCGATCACCGAGCGGTAGTGCGGGGCGAGGAGGTAGTAGCGCGCCTCCACGGGCCGCACCCCCGAGTGCTCCAGCGACTCGAGCGACACCACGTTGCCGAGCGACTTGGCCATCTTGGCCCCGCCCAGGTTCAACAGGGCGTGGTGCACCCAGTAGCGGGCGAAGCCGTGCCCGGCCGCGCGGGACTGCGCGATCTCGTTCTCGTGGTGCGGGAACTGCAGGTCGAGCCCGCCGCCGTGGATGTCGAACTCGGTGCCGAGGTAGCGCCAGCACATGGCGGAGCACTCGATGTGCCAGCCGGGCCGGCCGGGCCCCCAGGGCGAGGGCCAGTAGGCGTCGGCGGGCTCGTCGGCCTTGACGCCCTTCCACAGCGCGAAGTCGCGCGGGTCGCGCTTGGCCCGCTCGGGCCCGTCGGCGGCCGGCTCCATCGCGTCGGGCCGCTGCCCGGACAGCGCGCCGTACTCGGGGTAGGAGCGCACGTCGAAGTACACGTCGCCGCTGCCGTCCACGGCCGGGTACGCGTGCCCGTCGTCGATCAGCTTCTTGATCAGCTCGTGCATCTCCGGGATGTGCCCGGTCGCGCGCGGCTCGTAGGTCGGCGGCAGCACGCCGAGTCGCTGGTAGGTCGCCGCGAGCAGCCGCTCGTTGGCGTAGGCGATCGACCAGAACGGCTGGCCGGCCTCGCTGGCCTTCTGCAGCACCTTGTCGTCGATATCGGTGATGTTGCGGATGAACCGCACCGCGAACCCGGACTTCAGCAGCCACCGGCGCAGCACGTCGTAGTTGACGCCGGAGCGAAGGTGACCGATGTGCGGACCGGCCTGCACCGTGAGCCCACACAGGTAGATGCCGACCTGCCCGGGCGTCTTCGGGACGAAGTCCCGGACAGATCGGGTGGCGGTGTCATACAGGCGTAGGGTCACGAGTGCAAGAGTAGCCGTCGGGGCGCCTGGGTATGGTGTGCCCCTTCGGCGGTTCACATAGCCTTGGGCCGTGGCAACCGAGACGGCGCAGACCCTGGACCGCGGGCTGCGGCTGCTCCACCTGGTCGCCGACACCCCCGCCGGCCTCACCATGACCGAGGCCGCCGTCCACCTGGGCGTCGGCCGCGCCGTCGTCTACCGCCTGGCCGCCACGCTCGTCGAGCACGGCATGATCCGCCGCGACCGCTCGGGCCGCCTCCGCCTCGGCGCCGGCGTGCTGCACCTGGCCCGCCGCGCCCAGCCGCTGGTCGCCGACGCGGCCCTGCCCGCCCTGCGCCGCCTCGCCGAGTCCGTGGGCGCCACCGCGCACCTGACCATCGCCGACGGGGGAGAGGCCTACGCCCTGGCGGTCGTGGAGCCTTCGTGGACGCAGTTTCACGTGGCGTACCGGACCGGCTCCCGCCACCCGCTGGAGTCCGGCGCCGCGGGCAAGGCCATCCTCGCCGGCCGCCGGGGCGATCACTCGGCGGTGACGACGACCGGCGAACTGCAACAGGGCGCCCACGGCGTGGCCGCCGCCGTCGCGGGCGTGGAGGGCCTGGAGGCCAGCGTGGGCGTGGTCGCCCTGACCGAGCTCGACCCCGTGACCGTCCCCGCCGAGGTGGTCACCGCGGCAGCCGCGATCGCCCGCGCCCTCGCCTGAGCCGGGTCACCCCGGGCCGGCGTGATGATCATCCCGTCCTCGCGCCTGCGGCCGTAACTCTCCTCCAGCGGCTGTCGCGAGGATCTCGGACGGTGTGCACATGGCGCACACTCGGACCCTTCCTGTCACTCTGACAGGAAGCTATCGTCAATATTCATGGACGACGATGACTGGCGGGCGCCGGCGGTGCCGCTTGCCGTGGATCTCGTGATTCTGACGCTGCGGGAGTCTCGCCTGCATGTGCTGCTCGTCGAGCGTGGTGTCGACCCCTATCGCGGTGCCTTGGCGCTGCCGGGCGGCTTCCTGAGTCATCTCGAGGAGGGGCTTCTGGACGCCGCGCGGCGGGAGCTGGCCGAGGAGGCCGACCTCGCCGAGGTTCCCTACCTCGAGGAGCTGGGCGTGTACGGCGATCCGGGTCGTGACCCTCGCGGGCGAGTGGTGTCCGTGGCGTTCCTCGCGATCGCGCCCCGGCTTCCGGAGCCCGTTGCCGGCACTGACGCGGCCGCCGCCTCCTGGCGGCCCGTCGAGCCGTTGTTGAGCGGCGAGGAGGAGCTGGCCTTCGATCATCGGAGGATCGTGGCGGACGGCGTCGAGCACGCCCGCCGGAAGCTGGAGCACTCCGCCCTCGCGACGGCGTTCTGCGACGCGACCTTCACCATCGCGGAACTGCAGCAGGTGTACGAAGCGGTCTGGGGGATCCGTCTCGACCCGCGGAACTTCTACCGCAAGGTTCAAGGCGCGCGAGGCTTCATCGTCGCGGCCGGGCCGGCCCGGCGAACCGATGGCGGCCGTCCGGCTCGGCTGTTCAGAGCCGGGCCGCTCCACAGCCTGTATCCGCCGATGGTCCGGTCCGCCCATGCCGTACACGAAGGGGCGCCGATCGATGAGTAGCGTCCCGATCGTCATCCTTACCGCCCTGGATCTCGAGTACCAGGCGATCCACGCTCATCTGAGCGGGTTGACGATGCAGCGGCACCCGGCCGGCACAAGGTACGAGACAGGCCGGCTCACGCGCGGCACCTGCCGGATAGCGCTCGGGCTCGTGGGGGCTGGAAACCAATCGGCGGCGGTGCTGGCCGAGCGGGCGATCACACAGTTCAGGCCGAGGGCGATCCTCTTCGTCGGGGTGGCAGGTGCGCTCTGGCCGCACGTTCAGCTCGGTGACGTCGTGGTCGCCAGCCGGGTCTACGCCTACCACGGTGCGACGAGCCAGGACGACGGCCTGAAGGCGCGCCCCCGGTCCTGGGACATCTCGCACGAGCCCGACCAGATCGCCCACGGGTTGGCCCGGGCCGGGACCTGGGCACGGTTCCTGCCGGCCGGCGGAGCCGCGCCCACGGTGCGCTTCGGGCCGATTGCCGCCGGCGAGGTCGTGCAGGACTCCGCCACATCCGATCAGGCCCGCTGGCTCAGGGACATCTACAACGACGCGATCGCCATCGAGATGGAAGGCGCCGGTGTCGCGCAGGCCGGCCATTTCAACCGATCGCTGCCGGTCGTCGTGATTCGCGGGATCAGCGACCGCGCGGACGGCACGAAAGCCACCACGGACAGTCAGAGCTGGCAGCCCCGAGCGGTCGAGAACGCGGCGGCGTTCGCCGTGGCATTGGCCGACGAACTGGCCCGCGAGCTCCCGCAGGTCAGCCCCTCCACAACGCGAAGGGATCATGCCGTGAAGAACGTCGCCAGGGACAACGCGCGCGTCGGCGTACAGGCCGGGAGCATCGCCGGCTCAGTGTTCATCGGCGCGGTGCCGGACGCGCCGCTTCACGTCGCGGAGGAACTCGCCGAACTGCGCCGGATGGTTCAGGCGGCGTACGTCGACGGACGGCTGGACGAGGGCACCTACGAGGCCGCGGCCCATGAGCTCGACGTTGTCGACGGCGTGCTGCCGCCCAGCACCGAACAGCGGCGTGGCGAGATGCTGGTGGCGCTGAAGAAGCTCGCCGGACTCGTAATGGACGTCGCCGAGCTCGCGGCCAAGGTCACCGCGCTCGTCGTGGCAGTTCGGGGCATGTCATGACCGTCGCAAGCCCCCGAGTGGCCAACACGGCGAGCGGATCGGCAACGGTCGGCGTGCAGGCGGAGGCCATCCACGGCGACGTGAACCTGTACTACGCGCCGCCGGACGCCACGCCGGCGGAAACGTTCGAGCTCGGCCTGCGGTACCTCAGCGGCGGCATGCCCGAGAAGGCGCGAGAGTGCGTCGGCGACGCGGTTGCCCGCGGGTACGTGACCAGTCGGTCGTGCTTCTATCTGGTCCTCGCGATGGTGAGCGGGCGGACCGTGCAGCAGATGACGGACGCGGATCTCACCGCGCTGCGCTCGCTGCGCGGACGACTGTCCCGCCAGCCGCGCGACGCCTGGACCGATGCGGCGGGGGCCGTCATGCGCCTGATCGACTCGCTCGAGAGCCACGAACAGGACCCGCGGATACTCATCAAGGAACTGGAAGAACTCGCCCCCGCACAGCGGATCGAGATCACCCGTCACCTCGAGATCTTCCTGCACGGGCCGTTGCAGGACTGGATCTGGCAGCGGGCCTTCGACCAGGCCCGGCGGGACCAGCGCGCCGACAATCGGACCGAGCGGGTATGGAAGTTCTTTCACCCCAGACCCGCCAGGGCTCGAGTGCGGGTGCCCCGACCCGCCAAGGTCGACCTCGTCGTGTACTTGCGGTGCGCGGCGGCGAGCATCGTTCTCGCGCTGCTGACAGCCTTCGTCGCCTGGGCGGCCTGGCAGCAGGACTGGCCGATCACCCTCTCGACCCTGGCGGTTGTCGTCGGTGCCGCGGTGGTGTCCGCCCGGACGATTGCCGAGTGGCGTTTCAGGACCGTTCGCCGCGGCGCCAAGGACCGTGCGCTCCTGCCGAGGCAGCGCCGGCCGGTCGGTGCCGTCGATGGGTTCACGCGAAGGATCGAGCGATCCATCGACCGCTACTTCGGCAGATATGTGCCCGGCAACGCCGACCGAGCGGATTGGCTGGCCTTCACCAGCGGTATACGGGCGGCGTTGCGGGACGAACTCGCGGAGCTGTACCGCGAGAGCCGGATCAGCGCCCGGCGGGTGGACTGGCTCATCCGGTTCACAGCCAGCGAAGTCAAGAGCGGATGGCAAGAGGGCCACCTGTGGGAGTACCGAACGCGCCTGCGAATTCCCGCGCACCTCAAGGTGCTGTGCGTGCTGGCGATCGCGGTCGTCGGGGGAGGGCTGGGCCGGATCGTGGCCGAGGCCGTCGAGAGCCGGCCGTTCAGCGCCATCGGCGCCACCGTAGTCGGCCTGCTCGCCGGTTGGGCAGCGATCCGCGACGGCCTCGGCATCTTTGTCGAGCATCGGCGATTCGCCGCCGATGTCGCGGAGGCCGAGGATCTCCTCGAGGCCAGGGTGGCGGCGTACGAGCGCTGGTGCCAGAGGTTGGCCGACAAGCCGAGCGATCTGGAGATGGCCCGATGGCTGGACTGCGACCGCAAGGTACTCATGGACGACGCGATGCGGCACTACAAGCTGGCGCCGCGAAATCTTGTCGCACACGCATTCATCGAGGCGCCGGCTCCGGGCCGCAAGCAGGCACGGGTGCGGAACGGCCCGTGGCGATTCTCGCGGTACCGGCTGCTGATCTTCCTGCTCACCGAGGACGGCGTCCGGCAGATGACCGTGGAATCCGACTTCGAGAAGGCGCGGTTTCACGGAATGGACCGGCTCAACTACCGCTTCGACGCGGTGGCGGCGGTGCAGGTCGCCGAGGCCGATGACGGCCACAAGACGTTCGAGCTGACGTTGGTCAACGGGCACCCGATCGAGGCCGTGGTGACGGCCGTTTCGATCGAGCCTCACGAGGATGAACGTTCCGTCTCCCGGGTGACGCTCGACGCCGCCGGCCTCAGCAACACCCTGCATGTTCTGGAGGGCATCGCTGCTGAGGGGAAGCAATGGATCCACCACGAGCGCCTCCGCGAGGAGGGCCGGCTCGGCAAGCTCGCCAGCGCGGTGCACGAGATGTTGGAGTGACGTTCCGTTACAAGGACGACGTGCTGCCCTCGATCAGGTCGTCCAGGACGTCGAGGGGGAGCGGGCCGTGGGCCAGGACCTCGTTGTGGAACGCGCGGATGTCGAGGGTGGCGCGCGAGCGCTCCCGCAGTTCCTGGATCTTCAGGCGGCCGATCATGTACGCCAGGGCCTGGCCGGGCATGGCGATGTACCGGTCGACCTCGTTCTCGATGTTCGTCTGCGACAGGGCGGTGTTGGCGCGCATGTAGTCGATGGCGCGCGAGCGTGACCAGCCGAAATGGTGCATCCCCGTGTCCACGACCAGGCGGCACGCGCGCCAGGCGTCGAACGAGACCATGCCCAGGCGGCTCAGCTCGCCGGTGTAGAGGCCCATCTCGTCGGCGAGGCGCTCGCTGTACAGGCCCCAGCCCTCGCCGTGGGCGTCGAAGTAGGCGAAGCGGCGGAACGCGGGCAGGTCGGTGCGCGACTGGGCCAGGGCGATCTGCAGGTGGTGGCCGGGGACGCTCTCGTGGAAGGCAAGGGCCTCGTACTCGAAGCGGGCCCGCAGGTCCGGCCGGTGCGTGTTGACCACGTGGGCGCCGGGGCGGGAGGCCGCCGGGGGCATGTAGTAGCCCAGCACCGAGTGCTCGGCCTCGGCCGGGTCCATCTCGCGCACGACGCACGGCGCGATGTCGTAGTGCGCGAACCAGTCCGGCAGCGCCGCCTCGGCCTCGCGCAGCGCGCGCGTCACGGTGCCGACGATCTCTTCCGCGGTACCGAAGCGGAGGCTTCGATCTTCGCGGAGCCGCACGAGGACGTCGTCGACGTCCGTGGTGCCCAGCGCGCGCCCGCCCCGCTCGGCGAACTCCTCGCGCAGCCGCGCCACCAGCTCCAGGCCGGTCCGGTGGATCTCCTCGGGGCCGAGCTCGGTCGTGGTGCACGCCGCCACGAGCCCGAGGTAGCCCTCCGCCCCGCCCGGCACGTGGCACAGCCCCACGTGCTCGTCGTCCCGCGCGACGGGCAGCAGACGCTCCTCGAGGGTGTTGCGGAACCGCACGACTGCCGGCCGTACCGCGGAAGCCACCACGTCCGTCGGGAGCCGCCGCAGCAGCGGGTCCCGCTCGAGCGGCCCGGCGAGGTAGGCGTCGGCCTGCGCGATGGCCTGCCGGACCCCGACCGCGGCCGGGAACCGCCCGTCGGCCGCGGCCTGCAGGTACCGGCCGACGTAGGCGTCGAAGAACCCCGGCAGCTTCTCCAGCCGCGCCAGGTACTCCGAGTCGGTCCCGGTCCCCGCCGGCACGGTCGACACGACCAGCGCGAGCGGCCCGCTGCCCCCGGCCGTGACCCCGACCTCCACGACCCCGTCGGCGAGCACCCGCTGCCCGTCCCGCAGCAGCCGGCGCAGGATCGCGTGGCTGATCCGGTCCTCGCCGACGAGCCCGGCGGGGTCGATGCGGTCCAGCTCCCCGGCGAGGCGGGCGAGTTCGGCGCGGTGCCGATCGGCGGCCGCCCGGCTCGGATCGGGCACCTCGGCCTCGTGTCCCGGCACCCCGAACACCCCGGCCGCGAACGGATCGGCCGCGTAGTGCCGCCGGAAGTACTCCTCGCCCAACCGGTCCAGCGCGTCCATGCCTCCAACCTAGCCCGTGGATGATGGCTGCATGTCCGTGCACCTGGAGACCGAACGGCTCGCGCTGCGGCGTATCACCGTGGGTGACCTCGACAACCTCGTGGCGCTCGATGCCGATCCCGAGGTGATGCGGTACCTCGGCCCGCCCACGCTCCTGCAGGCCATGCGGGACGAGGGGCTGCCGCGCATCCTCGCCTACTACGACCGCGGCGACGACCTCGGCTACTGGGCGGTGCAGGAGAAGGCCGCCGAAACGTTTCTCGGCTGGGTGTTCTTCCGGCCGCACCGCGACATCGACCCGCCCGCGCCCGTTGACCGGTCCGGGATCGAGGTCGGCTACCGGCTGCGGCGGGAGGCGTGGGGCAAGGGCTTCGCGACCGAGGCGTGCCGGCCGCTCGTCGTGCGCGGGTTCGAGGCGCTGGGCGTCGAGCGGGTGTACGCCGAGACGATGGCGACCAACGTGGGCTCCCGCCGGGTGATGGAGAAGTGCGGGCTGCGCCACGTCGCCACGTTCGACTACCCGGGCGAGGACGAGCCCGAGGTGCAGTACGCGGTCACCGCCCGGGAGTACCGAGCCTAGGCAGGCCCAACCCTGCGCCACGAACGGGTGATGCGTACGGTAGGTGGCCGGGGGTGATCGGGTGACGGACGTGCGGACCAGGTGGCGGGCGCTCATCCTCACCGACCCGGTGGCCCGGCTGGTGCGCAACGCCCCGCACGCCAACATCCACGAGGCCTACGACCTGCGCCAGCTCGCGCTCGCGGCGATTGACCTCGCCGTCGCCTCGCTCGGGTTCGCCCGCTCGCTCACCCTGGCCGAGCTGATCGAGTCGATCGCCGAGCTCGCGGGGCGGATGAGGGCGCCCGGCGCCGACCCGGCCGAGCACGAGGACGCCGCCCGGTGGGTGGTCAAGGGGCTGCTCAACGACGCCGACCAGCAGCGGGCCTTCGTCTACACCTACGACAACCGCGAGGAGTACGCGTTCAAGCTGCTCCAGCTCCAGGACGGCGCCGACGGGGCGGTGGTGCTGGCCTCGCCGCAGGCCGTGATGTTGTACCTCAGCGGCCTGGACCTCGACGTGGACGACGCCGAGGCCGCCTTCTCGGTGGTGCTCCAGCGGCAGCTGCGCGACCGGCGGTTCGAGGCCGCCGGGCGCACCGCCGTGCAGGCCGAGCGGGCCTCGGTGGCCATGTCGGCGTCGCTGGCCGACGTCCTCGACGCCACCAAGCGGGACGTGCGCTCGGTCGACTGGGTGGCCGATGTGCCGCAGCGCCTGGCCCGCGCCCGCGAGCACGTCGAGGCCCGCATCGCCGCCGACGCCGAGGTCCTCGACCACGTCGCGGCCGGCATCGACGCCGAGACCGACCCCGCCGTGCGCCGGGCCTCCGGCGACCTCGTCGACACGCTGCGGCGCATCCGGCAGGTCCACCTCGACCTCGCCGACCGGGTGAGCGGCGCGCGGACGATCTTCATCCAGGCGCAGCTGCAGCAGGTGTTCGCCCGGCGCGTACACCTGCGGCTCCTCAACGTCGAGCAGGAGCTGCTGCACCCCGTCCTCGGACTGCCCGCGCAGCAGGCGGCGACGGTCGCCGAGGCGTTCGGGGACCGGGTGCTCGGCCTGCAGATCCCGCGGCTGCTGCAGCTGGACAGCCTGATCGACGTACTGCTGGCGCCCCCGAAGGCCGAAGGGAACACCGACCTGGACGCCGAGGAGCCCGGCGAGACCGAGGGCGTGGACCCGCAGTCCTATCCGGCGCACGTCGTGGCGGCCGCCACCCGCATTCTGCGGCGCGCCCAGGAACGGCCCGTCGCCCTTTCCGAGCTGCTCAAGAACATTGACGACGATGAAACGGCGGAATTGGTGATGCTGTCCGCGCTGTGGGCCTATGCGCCCGATGTCGCCGACCCCGAGGAACAGCGCTCCGCCGATTTGACCGCCCTCGTCGCCGAGCGCACCGGCGGGACCCTCGAAAACGCGATGGTCTGGGGCGACGAGCTGCTGGTGAAGTACAGCGAGGAGGAAGACGAAGCGTGACAGTGCCGATCGAGGACGTCCGGGCCGCGGCCGAACTGGTCGCCCTGGGCCTGCGCACCGGTGCACGGCCGACCGACGCGAACCCGTACGGGCGGCTTCTGGAGCGGTACCGCAGCCAAACCCTCTTCCGCGACACGGTCGACACCGTCGCGAGCGGGCTCGGGCTGGTCGTGCTCGGCGCGCCGGCGCGGACCGGGCTCGTGCTGAGCACCCAGCCCGGCAGCGTCTTCGCGGTGCGCATGGGCGACCTGCGCAGCACCGGCATGTCCGCCGACGAGAAGCTCATCGCCGGCCTGGTCGTGCTCGGCGTCGCCGCGTACGCCTTCCCGCAGGAGGCCGACCTCGACAGCAGCGAGGTGAAGACCGTCGAGGTCGCCGCATTGGACAAGTTCGTGCGCGACTCGATCGAGCGGGTCCTCGCCGTCCCGGGCGACCCCGAAAGCGTGGACGGGCAGGCCCGCACGGCCGCCGAGCTCTACCGGCGCACGGCCGCCTTCCGGCCCAAGGACCGCCAGCCCGGCCCGGCGAAGGGCTGCACCCAGTTCGCCGTCGCCGAGGTTCTCGGCTGGCTGGTCGAGCGCGGCGCCGCCCGGCAGATGCCGCAGCTCGGGGCCAGCACCTTCCAGCTCACCGACCGCTTCCGGCTGCTGGTCGCCGACGTGGCCGGCGGCGAGGCGCTCGAGGCGATGAAGGCCGTCCGGGCGGGGCAGCACTGATGGCGGCCCCCGCGCGGCTGTGGCGCATCCGCAGCATCTACCTGGACCGGATCGGGTCGGCGGCGGCCCGCTTCCGCGACGTCCGGCTCGACCTGACCGGCCGCGACGGCGCCCCGCTCGACACGATCCTGTGGATGCGCAACGGCGGCGGCAAGTCGACCCTCATCGCGCTGCTGTGCGCGCTCATCCGCCCCGACCGGCGCGACTTCCTGGCCACCGCCACCACCGGCCGGCACCTGGAGGACTGCATCCTCGGCGCCGACACCGCGCACGTCGTCGTCGAGTGGATCGACCCCGCCGGGCAGCGGCTGGTCACCGGCGGCGTCTACGAGTGGGCCGACAAGGCGCAGCCCGCCGACCCCAACGCCTCCCACGAGCGCCTGCGCCAGGCCTGGTACGCGTTCACCCCTTCCGGTGACGTGCAGCTGCCGTTCGACGCCGATCTCAAGGACTTCGTGCGGGCGGTCGAGGGGCTGCCGCACGAGACCGAGCCGGTCGTCACCACCAAGCAGGAGCGCTGGACTCAGGCGCTACAGGACCGCGGCCTCGACCCGGGGCTGTTCACCGCCATCCTGAAGATCAACGCCACCGAGGGCGGCATCGAGCACCACTTCAAGTTCAAGACGGCGGACGAGTTCGTGCAGTACCTGCTCGCCCTCGTCACCGAGCCCACCTCGGCCGGCAAGGTCGCCGGCATCCTGCGCACCACCCGCGACCGCCTCGCCCGCCAGCCGCGGCTGCGCGCCGAGATCGCCTTCTGCGACGAGGCCGTGGCCCTGCTCGCCGCCCTGGAGCAGGCCCGCGCCGCGCTGGCCGGCGCCGAGGCCGCCGCCGGGGCCGCCCGCGACGACGCCGCCACGCTCGCCGCGTCGCTCACGGCCGCCGTCCAGCTCGCCCTGGCCGCCGCGGAGTCCGACGCCGGAGCCGCCGAAGAAGCCCAGGATTCGGTACGCCAGGAGGCCACCCGAGCCGAACAGCTCGACGCCGAGGTGCGCCACTACCGCCGCCGCGCCGCCGAGCTCGCGCTGGCCGACGCCGAGGCGACCGCGACCGAGACCGG
>NZ_BAAARV010000077.1:3866-10749 GCF_039532525.1 Dactylosporangium salmoneum | reverse complement strand
CGGCGTGGCCGCGGAGGGATCGCCCGCCGCGACGGCCGCGACGGCGCCGCCGGCGGTGGCGTTGCCCGCGCAGATGCCCGCCACGCCGTCGCCGCCCCCCTCGAACGTCGCCTACCCGTCGGCCAAGTTCTCCTACAGCTTCGCCGCCTACTCGGCCGGCCCGTTCGCGATCACCGGCCCGGTGCTGGTCACCCCGGGCTACCAGGAGCTCTACGTGCGCCGGGGCGGCGAGACCTTCGACCTCTACGACGGTGCCGTCACCGGCGGGAAGAAGGTGGTCGCGACCTCGGCCGGCTTCAGCGCGCTGGTGACCGTCTACCGGCCCGGCGCTTTCCAGCCGACGCGCTTCACCAGCGGGGAGCCGGTGCGGGTGCACGGCCGGCCCGGGTTCTACGCCGCCGACGTGCCCTACCAGCCGGGCGAGAGCACCTCGCGCGGGGCGCTGGCGTGGCAGTACGCCGACAACGCCTGGGCCACCGTGGCCTCGGTGACCCCGGACGGCTACACCAAGGCGGAGTTCCTGCAGATCGCCGAGGGGCTGACGACGGCGCCGGCCAGGACGGCCACCACGCCGGTGAAGCTGCGGTGGACGCCGACCGGCTACGTGCTGACCTCGGCGGGCAGCACCGACGGGTACCCCAACGGCGCGTCGTACATGGTGTCGAGCGTGCGGCTGGTGAAGGCCCGGCCGGCGTACACGGGCCTGGTCGCCACGGTCGACGCCTCGGCGACGGGCACGGCGACGGTGCGGGTGTCGGTGTACCCGATCGAGTTCACCGACAGCACGCACCAGGTGCCGGGCGCGGCGAGCTGCAACGCCGGCAATCCCAACCTGTGCTACCGGATGACGGACGATGGGAAGTACCTCGTCGAGATCGACAGCAACGGCGGGGTCCCCGAGAGCGACCTGCGCAGGGTGCTCGACAGCGCGCAGTTGGCCCAGCCGGCCGACCCGTCGACCTGGTTCCCGGTGACCGGGGCCGTCCCGGGCGCCAGCTGACTGTTGAAGACCGCCGGCCGATGTCCTCTCGACGGGGCATCGGCCGGCGCCGTTTCGGCTGACAGAGCTGCACCCTTTTTGCACCTAGCCTGGATTTGTACCGATCCAGCCGATGCGAAGCGGGGACAGCCAGTGGCCACGATCATCGACAAGCCCGAGAACCCGGTCGAGCACCCGGCCGCGGCCGAGCGTCCCGCCGCCGCACCCCGCAAGCCCGGCCGTGCGCGGCTCGCCCTCGGCGCCGTCGCGCTGGCCGCGGTCGCCGGGCTGGCCGGCTGGCAGGCGCCGCACGCCGTCGACGCGCTGAGCAAGCCGAAGTACCTCGGAGAGAACGCCGACCAGGTGGCGACGGCCCTGGGCTGCAGCGGCTACACCCGGGCGGCCAAGCACGACAACGCCGTGTACCGGTACCGCGACCAGGGCACCTGCACCATCGACGGCACCGTCGTCACGATCACCACCTTCGACACGGTGGCCGACGGGCACACGTTCGAGGCGGTCATGCAGGCGGTCATCCCGGTGCTGCACCCGACCTGGTCCGGGGCGTCCTACGCGGCGGGCGACGGCTGGAACGTGGCCGACGCCCGCAACCTGACCCCCGAGATCGCCACGTTGGCCGTGCAGCGCCTCGGCATGGGCGCCACGCACGTCATCCCGGCCGGCGCGTCCTCTTAGGACCCTTTATCCGAAATGTCGGGCGCTGCCGCGCCACGACATTTCGGATTTATACCCCGTCAGGTTATAAGTCCGATAAGTCGTGGCGCGCCAGCGCCCGACTTATCGCTTTTGGGGCACTACGGGCCGGTCCAGGCCCATCGTTCATGAGCCCGGACCGGCAGCGGCGAAGGGAGGTCAGGCGCGGGCGAGCTGGACCTTGGTCGTCACGGATTCCTTGCGGTCGGGGTAGGTGCGGCCCTGGTCGTCGGCCGCGGCGGCCCACACGTCGAACTGCGACGCCGGCGGCTGCGTGGTCGCGCTGATCTTCAGCGTGACGACCCGGGTGCCGCCGGCCGGGACGCTGTCGGCCAGGCACGGCACCGGCTCCACGCCGGGCTGGATCGTGCAGTCCGGCGTCGACTGCGCCGTCAGGCCGCTGGGGAGGCCGAACGACAACCGCAGCTTGCCGGGGGTGGCGAACTGGCCGTTGTTCTTGACGGTCACCTTCACGGTGCCCTCCCACGAGCCGCTGCCGGTCGCGGTCATCGTCAGCCGCTCCGCGCTGATGCTCAGGTCCGTGACGTTCGGGTTGGCGGCGAACGACGTCGGGCCGCCGGTCTGGGTGAACGCGCTGCCGTTCCAGCCGTAGGTGCGCCACTGGTGCTGCGAGGCCTGCGCCGCGTCGCAGCACGGGCGGTACTCGCCCACGTCGACCCTGACCTGGCCGTTTTCGCCGGCCTGGATCGCCCAGATGGTCTCGATGTCGGCGCCCTGCTTGCCCGTGTTGCCGGCGCTGCCGACCACCTGGCCGAGGGTGACGATCTTGCCCTGCGCGTCGCGGCGCAGGGCGAGGACCTTGTAGTCCTGCCCCTGCGGGCTGCACGACAGCAGCACGACCGTCTCCGCCGTGCCGTCATGGTCGACGTCGGCGTAGGCCGGCTCGCCCTGCAGCTGCAGGATGCCGTGCTTGCCGGCGTCGAGCTTCACCGAGCCCGTCGGGCAGCTGTCGGCGAAGCCCTTCGGCCAGGCCGGAACCGACAGCGTCGCATTGCCGAGGTCCTCCTTGCCGATGCCTCCCGCGGCGGTCGTCGTCGTGGCCGTGGCGCCGACGCTTGCTGACGGCGCGGATGCGGCCCCGGCGGACGAGTCCGCGGACTTGCACGCCGTCAGAGGCGCGATCGCCAGCGCGGCCAGGCTCGCCGCGGCGATGGCGCGCGCCTTGGCCCGAATCCGAACGCTGCCCCCGTCAAGCACCGTGTTCACGGCTCTTCCTCTCCATCGGCGACCGGCTATCCCCGGTCGTACGGCGACAACACGTCCCGCCGCGAAGGAAGGTTGCAGCGAATTTTCGGCCCGGCTTCCGGCGCCCCGGCCACGCCATGTACAGGCGTACACAGTGCAGTGTACGTTTGTACACATGACCGAGAAGTCGATGCGGCAGCGCATGCTCGACGGCGAGCTCTACATCGCCGACGACGAGATCGCGGGCGACTACCTGCGCGCGCAGAACCTGACGCGCCGCATCAACGCCCTGCCGGCCGGGGACCGGGCCACGAAGCTGGACCTGCTCGAAGAGCTGCTCGGCGCGATCGGCGACGACACCGAGATCCGCACGCCGATGCAGTTCGACTACGGGTACCAGACCTTCGTCGGCGACCGGACGTTCGTCAACTTCGGGCTGGTCTGCCTCGACGTCGCGCGGGTGACGATCGGCAACGACGTGCAGATCGCCAGCAACGTGCAGCTGCTCACCGCGTGGCACCCGATCGACCCGCAGCAGCGGCGGGACAAGTGGGAGGCCGCCTCCCCCATCACCATCGGCGACAACGTCTGGCTCGGCGGCGGGGTCATCGTCTGCCCCGGCGTGACGATCGGGGACAACACCGTGGTCGGCGCGGGGGCGGTCGTGGTCAAGGACCTGCCGGCCAACGTCGTCGCCGTCGGCAACCCGGCCCGGGTCATCCGGGAGATCTGATGCCGACCCGCCGGCACGATCCCGACCGCAAGGACCGCATCATCGACGCGGCCATCGAGGTCATCGCCGAGCACGGGGTCGCCGGCACCACCCACCGGCTCATCGCCGCGGCCGCGGACGTGCCGCTGGGCTCGCTGACGTACTACTTCACCGGCCTGGAGGACCTGCGGGCGCAGGCGTTCCTGCGCCACGCCCGGCGCATGTCGGTCATCTACGAGGCCCACTTCGAGGGCGTGACCGGCCGCGAGCAGCTCGTCGAGGCGGTCACCGACCTCATCGACGGCGACGCCGGGGCGAGCGGGCCGGACTGGGCCGTCGCCTACGAGCTGTACCTCGCCGCCCTGCGCGAGCCGGCCCTGCGCGAGATCACCGAGATCTGGATGCGCACCAGCCGGGCCGTGCTCGAGCGGTTCGTCGACCCGACCACGGCCCGGGGCATCGACGCCCTGATCGAAGGCCTGGTCATGCACAAGACCCTGTCGACCGGACCGGTGTCCCGCCAGGACATCAGGACGGTCGTCGAACGAGTGATCGGAACAGCCACCCCATGACCGTGACCGCCCCCGCCCCCGTCGAGTTCCGGGCCGCAACCCGGGCCACGTACGCCGCCTTCATCTGGTCCGGCGTCGCCATGGCCAGCTGGGCCAGCCGCATCCCGCAGATCCGCGACGCCCTCCACCTCACCCCGTCCCGCCTCGGCCTGGTGCTGCTGTCCATCGCCGGCGGCTCGCTCGTCTCGCTCGTCGCCTCCGGGCACATCGTGAGCCGCTTCGGCTCGCGCCGGACCGTTGCGGCGATGGCCGGCCTGCTGGCCCTGGCCCTGCTCGGGGCCGCCACCGGGTACCACCTCGGGGTCGCGCCGCTGGTGGTGAGCCTCGCCGCGCTCGGGTTCGCCAACGGGGCGTGGGACGTGGCCATGAACGTCCAGGGCGCCGTGGTCGAGCGCGGGCTGGGCCGCTCGATCATGTCCCGCTTCCACGCCGGGTTCAGCATCGGTACCGTGGCCGGCGCCCTGCTCGGCGCGGCGATGGTCGCGCTGCACGTCCCGGTGTCGCTGCACCTGGGCGTGATGGCCGTCGTCATCGGGGCCGCCACCATCTTCGCGGTGCGCGACTTCGTGCCCGACGGCGCGTCCGAGGAGGCCGCCTCCGGCGGAGGGCTGCGGCACACGCTGCGCTTCTGGCGCGAGCCGCGCACCCTGCTGATCGGGGTGTTCACGCTGGCCTTCGCGTTCACCGAGGGCACCGGCATCGACTGGATCAACGTGTCGATGATCGACAGCTACCACGCGCCCGCCGCCGTGGGCACGCTCGCGTTCGCGCTCTTCCTGGCCGCGATGACCGTCGGGCGCTGGTTCGGGCCCAACCTGCTCGACCGCTACGGCCGGGTGGCCGTGGTCCGCGCGATCGCCGTGATCGGCGTGGCCGGCCTGCTGCTGTTCGTCTTCGGGCCGGTGACCGCGGTCGCCTTCGCCGGGGCGCTGCTGTGGGGCATCGGCGCGTCGCTGGGCTTCCCCGTCGGCATGAGCGCGGCCTCCGACGACCCGAAGGTGGCCGCGCCGCGGGTCAGCGTCGTGGCCTCGATCGGCTACTGCGCCTTCCTGGGCGGGCCGCCCCTGATCGGCTTCCTCGGCGACCACGTGACTGTAGTGCGCGCCCTGATCGCCGTGGCGGTCCTGCTCGCCCTGGCCTGCGCCGTCGCCGGTGCGGTCCGTCCGCCACGGGAAGTCTCTTGACACAGCGAAGCCGGCAGGGAGGCCCCCCAGGGCCGACCGGTTCGCCCAGTCTGGCTCGATGCGGCTTCGCTCTGATCGACCCAGACCAGGCGCTGACGGGAGCAACGGCCTGATAGTGAGGCGGACCTGAGCCAAAGGCTTATGCGTCTACCAACTCGGCTGAAGCTGGCCGGTTCCGCAGTGCCCACGCCACGACGCTGGGCATCGCGGAGCCGGCCAGCGCGAACACCGCGCCGAGTAACAGCCAGCCCGGCCAGCCCCAGCTCACGGCCAGCGTGGTGACCACGAACGGCGCGAGCATCTGCCCGAGCTGCATGCCGATCGCGTACGCCCCTTGGTACTGCCCATGCGCGTGCGCCGGCGCGAGCCCGAACGAGATCCCCCACCCCGACGCCGCGTGCCACAGCTCGGCCACGACATGGGTCAGCGCGCCGGCCACCAGCAGGGTTATGGTGACCGTGTGGTGCGCCTGGCCGGACAGCGCGTAGAGCCCGCAGGCGACGAGCAGCGCGAGCCCAGCCCGCCGGGCCGCCCGCGCGGCGCCCGTCGGCTCGTCGGTGCCGCGGGCCGCGCGGACCTGCAGCAGCACCACCGCCGTCGTGTTGGTCAGGAACAGCACGGCGATCAGCCAGCGGGGCGCGTCGGTGCGGTGCGCGATCCACAGCGGCAGCGCCACCTCGAACATCCCGAAGTGGGTCGACAGCAGCCCGTCGAGCGCGACGAACGCGAGGAACGGCTTGTCCCGCAGCGCGATCAGGCGGGGGCCGTCCGCCCGGCGGGGCGAGGGCGGCACGGGGTCGAGGCGGCTCAGCAGCACCGCGGCGCCCAGGTAGGTGACGGCGTCGCCCAGGATGAGCGCGAAGTAGGCCGGGCGGGTGTCCACGGCGAGCCCGACGCCGGCCAGCGCCGCGCCGGCCGCGATGCCGACGTTGGTGACCGAGCGCAGGTAGGCCCGGGTGTGCACGCGCCGGTCGGCCGGCACCACCCCGGCGATCACCGCGCCCTTGGCGCCGCGCTGGGCCGCGTCGGCGATCGCCAGCGGCACCGCGACCAGCAGGTACGTCCACACCGACCCCACCAGCGTCAGCGCGGCGGTGCCGAGGGCCTGCGCGACCAGCCCGGCCACGAGGACCCCGCGGGCGCCGGCGCGGTCGGCGACGTACCCCATCGGCGCGCTCGCCACCATGCAGACCAGCGCCGCGACGCTCAGCGCCAGGCCGGTCTGCGCGACCGAGAGCCCGGCGATCCGGGTCAGGTACAGCGCGCTCGAGGCCATCGACAGCCCGGAGCCCAGCGTGTTGACGAGCTGCGCGACCACGAGCAGGCGTAGCGGGCCGGTCGGGAGTGCCATGGCCAGACCATAGCAAGACGTACGTACGGTTTGCTACCCCGTCCTCAAGTGACCCTTAACAATTCGTTGGGTTTCGTTGGCTTGCGTTGACGCGCGTGATCGCCACGCCGACCCTGTTCGTGAGAGCGCTCTCACGAAAGGTAGAGAACCGTGCGATTGAGGACG
>NZ_BAAARV010000077.1:0-3801 GCF_039532525.1 Dactylosporangium salmoneum | reverse complement strand
CGCAGGCCACCGGGCCCAACCTGCTGCCGTTCACCGTGACCAACACGACCGGGCGGGGCGACGCCGTCTACCTGTACGTGCTCGGCACCGACCTCGCCAGCGGCCGGCTCGGCTACGTCAACGCCGGCGGCGGGTTCACCCCCTGGTCGCCCGGCACCAACCCGCCGATGCCCGCCCCGGACGTGTCGATCCCCGGGCCCGGCAACGGCGCCAGCAAGACCATCCAGCTGCCCCGCGGGCTGTCCGGCCGGGTCTACATGTCGCTGGGCGAGCGGCTGAGGTTCTTCCTCACCCCCGATGGGCTGGTCCAGCCGGCCCCGTGGGCGGCCGGCGACCCCAACCACGACATCCTGTTCGACTGGAGCGAGTTCACCTACAACGACGCCGGGCTGTGGCTCAACAGCTCGCAGGTAGACATGTTCGCCGTGCCGCACGCGGTCAGCGTCACCGGCGCGGACGGCGCCGTGCACACCACCGGCGCGCTGGTGCCGAACGGCCGGCAGAACGTCATCGACCAGGTCAAGGCGACCGCGGGCTGGGGCAACACGGTGGTCACCCGGGGCGACGGGACGGTGCTGCGGGTCCTCGCGCCGGGCAAGGCGGCCGACGCCGGGCTGTTCAGCCCCACGTACCTCGACCCGTACATCGCCAACGCCTGGAACGCGTACACCACCAAGACCCTGACCGTGCAGCCGTTCACCGACCGGCCCGACGTGAAGTACTACGGCCGGACCAGCGGCACCGTCATGAACTTCACCGACGGCTCCGGCCGCCAGGTCGCCAGCTTCAACCGCCCGTCCACGAGCAACGTGTGGGGCTGCGACGGCGCTCTCGGCGCGCCGAACGACCAGGTCGTCGGGCCGATCGCGCGGACCCTGTGCGCGGCGCTGCACCGCAGCACGCTCGGCACGATCGACACCCAGCCCGGCGGGTCGGCGTCGGACTTCTACAAGAGCGCCCTGACCAACCACTACTCGCGGATCGTGCACGCCAACATGGCCGACGGCAAGGCGTACGGCTTCGCCTTCGACGACGTGATGAACCAGGAGTCGCTGGTGCACGACGGCGATCCGCGCGCGGCGGGGATCACGCTGAGCCCGTTCACGGGGGGCGGTTCCACGGGGGGCGGTTCCACGGGGGGCGGTTCCACGGGGGGCGGTTCCACGACGCCGCCGCCGGCCACCCAGGGCAAGGCCATCGCCAGCAACTGGCACGGCAAGTGCATCGACGTGCCGAACTGGAACTTCAACGACGGGCAGCGCCTGATCGTGTGGAACTGCACGGGCGGTACGAACCAGAAGTGGACGTTCACCGGCGGCACGCTGCGCACCGAGAACAACAAGTGCATGGACGTGGCCTGGGGCTCCACCGCCAACGGGGCCGCGGTCCAGATCGCCAACTGCAGCGGCAACCCGGCCCAGCAGTTCGTGCTCACCCCGGCGGGCGACCTGGTCAACCCGCAGGCGAACAAGTGCGTCGACATCGCCGACTGGAACCCGAACAACGACGCCGTGCTGCAGATCTGGGACTGTGCCGGCACGGCGAACCAGAAGTGGCACACGGTCTAATACACGTGTGACCCACGTCGAGATCTACACGGACGGCGCCTGCAGCGGGAACCCGGGACCGGGGGGCTGGGGCGCCGTCCTGCGCTACGGCACCGTGGAGAAGGAGCTGTTCGGCGGCGAGGCCACCGCGACCACGAACAACCGGATGGAGCTCACGGCGCCGATCCGGGCGCTCGAGAGCCTCAACAGGCCCGTGGTCGTGCACCTGTACACCGACAGCTCCTACGTCCGCAACGGCATCACCGCCTGGGTGCCGCGCTGGAAGCGCAACGGCTGGCAGACCGCCGACAAGCAGCCGGTGAAGAACATCGACCTGTGGCAGGAGCTCGACGCGCTCGTGGCCCGGCACACCGTCGAGTGGCACTGGGTGAAGGGGCACAACGGCCACCCGGAGAACGAGCGGGCCGACCGGCTGGCCGCGCGGGGCCTGCAGGAGGTCCGGCGACAACGGTGACATTTGTCCCGGGCGATGCCTGAGATCTGATCCCGGCACCGGGGCCGCGCCGGCGGTTCATTAAAGGCATGATTCGTCGCATCGCACCGGCGCTCGGCCTGTTCTTCCTCGCCCCGCTGGTCGCCGAGTTCCTCCTGGGCAACCTGCCCATCACCATGCTGCCCGCGATCGTGGCGCTGGCCCCGATGTACGGCGGCGGCGCCCTGCTCATCCGCGAGCTGGCCCGCCGCCGCGGCCTCGGCTGGCCCAACATCCTGATCCTCGCCGCCGCCTACGGCGTGATCGAGGAGGGCCTCACCACCCAGTCGCTGTTCAACCCGAACTACGCGGACGCCCACCTGCTGGCGGACGGCTACGTTCCGCAGCTCGGCATCGGCGTCCCCTGGACCATCTTCGTGATCGGCCTGCACGTCTTCTGGAGCGTCGGCACCCCGATCGTCATGGTGGAGAGCCTGGCCGGCGAGCGGCGCACCACCCCGTGGCTCGGCCGCACCGGCCTGGTCGTGACCGCGGTCCTGTTCGCCATCGGCATCGCGGTGACCTCGGCGATCAACATGACGCTGTGGCCGTACACGTCGACCGCCGCCCAGTTCGCCGTCACCGGTGTCGTCGTGGCCGCGCTGATCGCCGTCGGCCTCTTCGTGCGCATCGGCCTGCCCAAGCCCCGCACCGGCGCCCAAGCCCCGAGCGCGTGGATCGTGCTGATCGCCACCCTGATCGCCGGCGGCGTCTTCGAGGGCGTCGCCACGCTCGACGCCCTGCCCACCTGGGCCGGCGTGGCCCTGCTGCTGGTTCCCGTCGCCGGCTTCTTCGCCCTGGCCGCCCGCTGGTCGGCCGCCGGGACCTGGGGCGACGCCCACCGCCTGGCCATCGGCGCCGGCGGCCTGCTCACCTACGCCTGGCACTCGTTCATCGAGTCCCCGACCGGCGCGGCGAACGCGGTCGTCGACCTGGTCGGCAACGCCATCTTCACGCTCGGCGCCCTGGCCCTGATCTGGGTGGCCGCGCGCCGCCTCCGCCGCCGTAGCGCGCCGACCGTCTTCCCCGCCTGACTCCAGCATCCGCCGTTCGGTGGATCGAGAGATGTCCGAAAGTACTGTCGCCCGTCAAAGCCAAGGCACGCGTCTACCAAGGCGCAAGGGAATTGCACAGCCGGCCGGCGCCAGTTCCTTCCCGCATCCCCCACAACATCGAACGGAGTCCCACCATGCGCAAGCTCTCGGTCCGCCGGCCCGTCCTCGCCGCCACCGCCCTGCTCTCCGGCTCGTCCCTGCTGATGCTGCTCACCGCCTGCGGCGACAACGGCGCGAACGCCAGCACCGCCCCCACCACCACCGCGACCACGACCACCGCCACGGCCGAGGCCCCGCCGCCGTCCGGCTCGGTCTCCGGCCTGCCGGGCCGGCTCTACTACTTCAAGGCCGGCGCCGACGCGATCACCCGCCTCGACAACGGCAAACCCGTCACGGTCAACGGACCGGACTACACGGCGAGCGTCTCGCCCGACGGCTCCGCCATCGCTTACGTCGCCACCGGCAAGCTCGTCGTGACCGACCGCGACGGCAAGCACCCCCGCACCGTGCTGACCGGGGTCGCCGGGGCCGGATTCGAGCCGCAATGGTCCACCGACGGCAAGCACCTGCTCGCCGCCAAGGGCGTGCCCGACGGCCCGCAGAACTGGGGCATCGTCGACGTCGCCTCCGGCACGTTCACACCCCTGGCCAAGCAGGTCGGCCTCCACGCCAAGTGGTCCGCCGACGGCCAGCACATCGCCTACGC
>NZ_BAAARV010000076.1:0-33095 GCF_039532525.1 Dactylosporangium salmoneum | reverse complement strand
GGCACCATCAGCGCCATCGCATTCCGGCCCAACGGCGAGATCCTCGTCCGCACCCCGGGCAAGCTGACCCTGCTCAACGCCGACCGCACGGTGAACATGACCGTCACCGAACCCTCGGCCGTCAAGACCTTCAGATTGATCGCCTACGTGGCTGACTGACCCGGCCCTGGAGGGAACGCGCGAAGCGGTCCATGCGCTCCGGGGCCTTGTCCAGCAGCGGCGGGGCGGTGGCGTAGCCGCAGCGGATGTGGCCCTCGCCGGACCGGCCGAAGACGCCCGCTCCAGGGCCTCGTCCAGCAGCGGCGGGGCGGTGGCGCAGCCGCAGCGGATGTGGCCTTTGCCGGACCGGCCGAAGACGCCGCCCGGGACGACGGCGTCTGTCTCGGAGTCCCGGCCGGTCGAGCGGAACGCCGGGAAGGCCGCGCGCCGCCTCCGCCGCCGTACCGTGGCCGCGTGAGGATCCTCGTCGACGACCTGCGCTCGTTCCCCGACACCGCACCGGCGCTCGTGGCGCGCACGAGCGCCGCCGGTGTCGTGTTGCTGCAGCGGTACCGCGAGCAGCACCTCGACGAGCTGTGGCTGGACCACGACCTGGGCGGCGACGACACCATCTGGCCGGTGGTGGAACTCCTGGAGCGGGCCGCCTTCGACGGCGCCCCCTACGACATCGGCATCGTCCACGTCCACTCGGCCAACCCGCCGGGCGCCGCCAAGGTCCTGCAGACCCTGCGCCGCTGGTCTTACAACGCCCGCCTGACCGTCTTCCCCGCCTGACTCCAGCATCCACCGTTCGGTGGATCGAGAGATGTCCGAAAGTACTGTCGCCCGTCAAAGCCGAGGCACGCGTCTACCAAGGCGCAAGGGAATTGCACAGCCGGCCGGCGCCAGTTCCTTCCCGCATCCCCCACAACATCGAACGGAGTCCCACCATGCGCAAGCTCTCGGTCCGCCGGCCCGTCCTCGCCGCCACCGCCCTGCTCTCCGGCTCGTCCCTGCTGATGCTGCTCACCGCCTGCGGCGACAACGGCACGAGCGCCGACGCCGCCCCTGCCACCGCCGCGCCGAGCGCCCCCGCCACGGTCACCGCCACGGCCGAGGCCCCGCCGGCGGCCTCGATCGAGGGCCTGCCCGGCCGGCTCTACTACCTGGAGGGCAGCGGCCCCACGGTCGTCCGCATCGACAAGGGGAACCTCGTCAAGGTCGACGGCGTCGCCGGGTACACCGCGAACGTCTCCCCCGACGGCACCGCCATCGCCTTCATGGACCACGACAAGCTCGTCGTGACCGACCGCGACGGCAAGCACCCCCACACGCTCCTGACCGGCGTGCCCGGGCCCGGCTACGAACCGCAGTGGTCCACCGACAGCAAGCACCTCCTCGCCGCCAAAGGCCCCTCCAACGCCACCCCGACCTGGGGCACCATCGACGTCACCACCGGCACGTTCACCCCACTGACCGAGCAGGCCCGCACACACGTCCTTTGGTCCGCCGACGGCAAGCACATCGCCTACTCCAACGGCCAAGGCAAGATCATGACCGCCGACGCCGACGGCACCAACCCCCACACCATCCCCATCCTCGGCGACCCCGACACCACCACCAACCCCGAGAACCGCCGCAGCTTCGACCCCTACAGCATCTCCGCCGACGGCACCCTCGTCGCGCTCCTGCAGCTCACCAAGGCCAACGAGACCAACGGCGACATCGGCCGCGACCTCGAAGCCAACACCCTCATCGACACCCGCACCGGCAACGTCGTCAACCTGCCCGTCACCGGCCCGATCAGCGCCATCGCCTTCCAGCCCGACGGCACGATCCTCGTCCGCACCCCCGGCAAGCTCACCCTGCTCAACGCCGACCGCACCGTCAGGACCACGGTCAACGAGCCCGCCGGACTCGACAAGGCCAGACTGCTCGCCTACGTCGCGAACTAACCCAGCGAGCGCACGAAGCGGCCCATCCGCTCCAGGGCCTCGTCCAGCAACGGCAGGGCGGTGGCGTAGCTGCAGCGGATGTGGCCCTCGCCGGAGGGGCCGAAGACGCTGCCCGGGACGACGGCGACCTGCTCGGCCGCGAGCAGCCGCTCGGCGAAGGTCTCCGAGTCCAGGCCGGTCGAGCGGACCGACGGGAAGGCGTAGAAGGCGCCCTGTGGCTCGTCGCACTCCAGGCCGATGTCGTTGAGGCCCTTGACGAAGAGGCGGCGCCGGCGGTCGTAGCCGGCGATCATCTCGGCCACCCGGGGCTCGCCGGAGCGCAGGCCCTCCAGGGCGGCGGCCTGGGAGACGTGCGGGGCGCAGAGCATCGTGTACTGGTGGATGCGCCCCGCCAGCTCCAGCACCGCCGCGGGGGCGCAGATGTAGCCGACCCGCCAGCCCGTCATCGCGTGGGCCTTGGAGAAGCCGCCGAGCAGGACCGTGCGGTCGCGGGCCCCGGGCAGGGCGGCCACGCAGGTGTGCGGGGCGTCGTAGCTGAGGCGCTCGTAGATCTCGTCGGAGACGAGGTAGAGGTCGTGCCGGACCGCCACGTCCACCAGCGCGGCGAGCAGCTCCCGCGACTGGATGGCCCCGGTCGGGTTGGACGGGGAGGAGACCAGCACCGCCTTGGTGCGCGGGGTGATCGCCTGCTCGATCTCCTCGACCAGCAGCTGGAAGGTCGGGGAGGAGGGTACGTAGACGGGCGTGCCGCCGGCGAAGGTGACGCACGGGCCGTAGGCGACGTAGCACGGCTCCGGGATGATGACCTCGTCGCCGGGGGCCAGCAGGGTGCGCATGACCAGGTCGAGGCCCTGGGAGACGCCCGAGGTGATCAGGCACTCGGCGGCGGGGTCGAAGCTCACGGAGTACCGCCGCGAAAGGTCCTCGACGATCGCCTCGCGCAGCTCCAGGAGCCCGGCGTTGGAGGTGTAGGTCGTGTAGCCCTGTTCGAGGGCGTAGATGCCGGCCTCGCGCACGTGCCAGGGGGTGACGTAGTCCGGCTCGCCGACGCCGAGCGAGATGACGTTGTCCAGGGTGGCGGCGATGTCGAAGAAGCGCCGGATGCCCGACGGGGGGCAGGCCGCGACGATCGGGTTGAGCGGCTTCACGGCGTGACCGGGAGGCGTCGGTCGACCTCGGCGGTCGCGTACAGCTCGTCGTCGTCCTTGTAGGTCTTCATCACGAAGTGCGTGGCGGTGGCGGTCACCCGCTCGATCGTGGAGAGCTTCTGGGCGACGAAGTCGGCGATGTCGTGCATGCTGCGGCCGGTGACCACGCAGCGCAGGTCCTGGGCGCCGGAGACCAGGTACACCGAGCGCACCTCGGGGAAGCGGGAGATCCGCAGCGCCACGTCGTCGAAGCCGAGGCCGCGGGCCGGCGTGACGGCGACGTCGATGAACGCGGTGATGAGCTGCTCCCCGGTGAGCTCGCGCAGCCGGTCGGCGTCCACCACGGCCTTGTAGCGGCGGATGACGCCCTGCTGCTCCCACTCGGCGATCTGCGCGCGGACCTCTTCGACGGGTATCCCGGTCAGCGCCGAGATCCGCTCGGGCGTCGCATGGGCATCGCCCCGGAGGATCTCCATGATCTCCAACACCGGGCAATCTTACTGTCCGTGGCACCGAGCGCTCCAGTTACTATTCGCCGATGGACCCAGTCTCGGTCGCCGAGGTGGCGTCGATCGTCGGCGGAACCGTGCACTTCCCGCGGGAAGAACGCGAGGTCGGCAGCGTCGCGATCCACTCGGACCGGTTGCAGGCCGACAGTCTCTTCTTCGCTCTCCACGGTGCTACTGACGGTCACCGGTTCGTGGCCCGGGCCCTCGCCAACGGGGCCATCGCGGCCGTCGTCGCCGCCGACCGGCTGGACGAGCTGCCCAGCGACGCCGGGCCGCTGATCGCCGTGGCCGACCCGCTGGCCGCGCTGCAGGAGATGGCGGTGTGGTGGCGGCGGCAGCTGACCGCGACGACGTTCGTGGCGGTGGTCGGCAGCAACGGCAAGACCCTGACCAAGGACGCGCTCGTCGGGCTGCTGCCCGGCCACACCACCTACGCCAGCCCCGGCAGCTACAACAGCCAGCTCGGGGTGGCCCTGTCGGTGCTGCAGTGCCCGGCCGACGTGCCGGTCGCGGTGATCGAGGCGGCCGCCACCGAGCCGGGCGAGATGGCCAGGCTGGCCCGGATCGTGGCCCCCGACGCGGTCGTGTTCACCAACCTCGGCTCCCGCAGCGTGCAGAGCTTCGGCAGCCGCGAGGAGCACGCCCGCGAGCTGCTCACGATGGCCGCCGGCCTGCCCGCCGACGGCTGGCTGCTGATGGGGGAGACCGATCCGGGGGTACGGCAACTGGCCGCGCGGATCACCAAGGCGCGCCTGCTGGCCGCGGGCGACGCGGCGCTGCCCCGGCTGACCCGGCTGCGCCACGTGGAGCGCTCCTCGCTGGTCCGCGCCACCCTGCCCGGCGGCGTCGAGGAGGACCTGCTGGTCGCCACCCCCTCGCCGGAGGTGCTCAGCGACCTCGAGCTGGCGATGGGCGCGGCCACCCTGCTCGGCGAGGCGCCGGACGACCTGCTGGCCGCGGTGGCCGACTACACGCCGCCGTCGACCCGCATGCAGATGTGGCGCCGCCCGGACGGCGCGACCGTCGTCGGCGAGCTGGCCAACACCGACCCGCTGGCCCTGTCCAGCGCGCTGCGCACGGCCCGCTCGCTGATGGGCGCCCACGGCCGCACCCTGATGATCATCGGCGACCCGCTGACCGGCCTGACCGCCGAGGCGGCCGAGGCGATGGCCCGCTGCCTGCGGGCCGAGAACGTGGAGCTGGTCTGCGGCCTGACCGCCGAGGCGCACGGGCTGATCGAGGCGGCCCTGACCGGCACGGATCGGGGCGGCGTGCCGGTGCACCGCTTCCCGGACGAGGACCGGATGCGCGCCTTCGTCGCCACCGAGCTGCGCCCGGACGACGTGGCCCTGGTCCACGTGCCGCGCGACACCATGGTCACCGACTCCTGGATGCACCTGGTGGAGACGGCCGCGGCCACCCGCCTCTACGTCGACCTCGCCGCGGTGAAGAGCAACGTCGCGGCGTTTCGCAAGCTGGTCGGCCCGCACACGAAGCTCATGGGCGTGGTCAAGGCCGAGGCGTACGGCACCAACCCGGTCACCGTCGCACACACCCTGCGCGAGGCCGGCGTCGACTGGCTCGGCGTCGCCACCGCGGACGAGGGCATCGCGCTGCGCCGGGCCGGGGTGCAGATGCCGATCCTGGTCTTCCTGGCCGTGCCGGGCGACCTGGAGCGCCTGGTGCGCCATCGGCTCACCCCGTCGGTGTACTCCGTGGAGATGTACGACGCCGCCTGCCGGGTCGCCGCCGGCAGCGGCCGCCGCCTGGACGTGCACCTCGAGGTGGACTCCGGCATGCACCGCAGCGGCTTCTACCCGGAGGCGGCGATCGAGCTGCTGGGCAAGCTGCGCGGCCACGAGCACCTGCGGCTCACCGGCCTGATGAGCCACCTGGGCTGCCCGGACGACCCGGCCGAGGACGACCTGACGCGCGAGCAGCTCAAGCGCTTCGGCGCGGTCTGCGCGGCCGCCGCCGAGCTGGGTTTCGAGGATGTCGTACGGCACACCAGCGCCACGGCCGCCACGATCCGCTTCCCCGAGGCCCGCTACGACATGGTCCGCATCGGCCTGGGCCTCTACGGCCTGCAGCCCTCGACCGCGACGAGCAGCCTCATCACCCTGACCCCGGGCGTCGGCCTGGTCAGCCGGATCGTCGAGATCCACGACATGGCGCCGGGCGAGCGGGTCGGCTACGGCGGCCACTTCCGCGCCCACTCCCCCGGCACCCGCGTCGCCCTCATCGCCGCCGGCTACTACGACGCCGTCCCGCGGGCCTTCCGCAAGGTCGGCTTCGTGCTGGTCAACGGCCGCCGCTGCGAGATCGCCGGCACCATCTCGATGGACTCGATGGCCATCGACATCACCGGCCACCCGGACGCCGAGGTGGGCTCGGACGTGCTCATCTTCGGGCAGTACGCCGGCTTCTCCTCCCCGATCGAGGAGGCCTCGGCCGCCATGGACACCGTCTCACACGAGCTGCTGACCCAGGTCGGCCCGCGGGTTCAGCGCATCTTCACCCAGCACTGACGGCGGCGGGGGCCGCGCCGTCGGCCCACTCCGCCTTCAGCACTGCGGTGTAGCCCAGCCGCCGCCCGTCCGCCCACGACTCCTGCGCCAGCGCCCGCCCGGTGGCCGGGTCGACGACGAGCCGCTGCCGCCCGCCGCCGTAGGCGACCGCGACGCCGCCGCGGCCAAGGGCATCGGTGACGCGGCCCAGCGAATCGATTCCGGGCATCTGGGCGAGCATCCGGTAGGCCGCGGCCCGCACCGGTGCGGGCACCGGCAGGCGCATCACCAGGTCGGCCCCGGCGTTGAACAGGTACACGTCCTTCGGCTCGGGCGCGTCCTCGGGCCACCACCGCAGCAGCTGCGCCCGCAACGCCTCGGGCGTGGCCGGCAGGGCGGCCAGGGCCGCCGCCGACCGGGGCACCCCGCCCAGCAGGAAGTTGCTGTCGGCCGTGTGCCCATCCATGGCCCGCCGCGACCAGTCGCCCGCCTCGGCCCGCAGGAACGCGACCGACGGGTCGCCGGCCCGGGTGGCCAGCCACTGCTCGTCGGTCACCCGCCGGTCGCCCTCGGCGTGCTCGGCGCGGACCACCCAGTAGCGCCCGGCGTTCGGCCGGCCGGTGTCGACCTTGGTCGCGGCCACGAGCAGCAGGTCGGCGGCGTCGAGCTCCGCGCCCGGACCCGGCCGAGCGGCATCGGGGCTCCCCGTGGGCGCCTTGTCGAGCGCGACGGCGGCGGCGGTGACCGCGGCGAGCGCGGCCAGCCCCGCCCCCGCGAGCACCAGCCGGCGCGCCGGACGGCGGGTGTGCTCCCGGGGCTGCCGCATGATGTCCGCGGGATCGCCCGGCGCCCGGTCGGGCGCGAGCCGGGCGGGCCGGGCCGCGGTCAGCATCTTCATGGTGTCCTTCATCGGCTGTACTCCTGCCTGGTGGAAGTGGTGGAAGTGGTCGACGCGGCCACTGGGGGCCGGGCGCGCATGGCCTCCTCGAGCCGTTTGCGGGCCCGGTGGAGGCGCACGAAGTACGTGGCGGTGGAGCACCCGACGACCCGGGCCGCCTCGCGTGCCGCGAGCCCGTGCCAGGCCACCAGGGTGAGCAGCTCCCGGTCGTCCTCCCCGAGCCGGGCGAGCGCCGCGAGCACCGCGGCCTTGTCGGCCACCCCGTCGGCGATGTCCCCGTCGGCCTCCTCGACCCACGCCCTCAGCTCGGCGGCGACGGCGGCCTGGCGGACCTCGTCGCGGTAGCGCTCGCGAACCACGTTGCGCGCCACCCCGAGCAGCCACGGCAGCGCCGCCTCCGGCACCGCTCGCAGCCGCCGCCACGCCACGAGGAACGTGTCCCCCACGACGTCGTCGGCCAGCCCTCGCCCGGCCCGGCTCACCGCGTACGCATACACCTGCCGGTGATGCGCCTGGTAGAGGTCGGTGAACCGGCGCTCCTCATCGCTCTGCCCCGCCATACGCACTCCTTCGCGCTCTCGTCACGAGGTAATGCGGGCCGGCCCGCGATTCTTACGCCGGGCCGGCCGGGAACCAGCGGCCCGCGTCGGGGCGGCCTGAGGTCAGGGTGAGGGTGGGGCCGTCGTAGGTCAGCGGGGAGGTGACCACGTCCGGGGGCATGAAGAGCGGGGTGTCCAGGTCGACGTGGCGGAACAGGGCCGGGTCGGCGGCGGCCAGGCGGGCCGAGTACCACATGGACAGCGGGGTCTCGATCATGCCGCCGATCATGCAGGGGATGCCGGCGTCCTTCGCGGTGGCGATGACCTGCTCGGCGTCGAGGACCCCGCACTTCATCAGCTTCACGTTGATGGCCGCGACCCCCAGGTCTGCCACCCTTCGGGCGTCGTCCGGGGTGCGGACCGACTCGTCGGCACAGATGGGGGCCTCTGCCGTCAGGGCTCGCAGGTCGGCCAGGGCCTCCGGGGGTACCGGCTGCTCGAACAGGTCCAGGGTGGCGTCGCCCAGGGCGCCCAGGAAGCGGCGGGCCTCGGCCAGGGTGTAGCCGCAGTTGGCGTCGACGATCAGGCGCAGGGATGGCTCGGCGGCGTGGACCGCTTGGACCCTTCGCGCGTCCGTCTCCCAGCCCGCGGCGCCGGCCTTGAGCTTGACTGTCGCGAATCCCCGGGCCGCCGCGCGGTGGGCGGCGGCCACCGCGTGCTCGACCGTGCCGGCCGGGATCGTAATGTCGGTTTCAAGCGCCTTCTGCCCGGAAATTTCCGGTAGCTCAGACAGGGCCGTCTCCAGGGCGCACCGCGCGGCGGGGGCCTGCGGCATCACGGGGCGGAGCGCGCGCAGGTCCTCGACGGGCGCGCCGACCAGGGCCGGGGCGCAGGACCGGATCGCGGCCAGGGTCGAGGACTGGGTCTCGCCCGAGACCGCGGTGAAGGGGGCCGCCTCGCCGTAGCGGACCTCGCCCGAGGTGAGCTCCACCCGAACGAAGACGTTGTGGGCGAACGGTGGCGCGCCCCCGGCGATCGCGAACGGCTCGGTGAGGGCGACGTCCACCGGCACCGCCCGGATCTCACGAATGCGTGGCAAGGTCCAGGATGCGCTCGAGGATCTGCCGCGGCGGCACCGGCGGCTGCTCGGCCAGCCCCTGGTGGTAGAAGACCGTCGCCGGGGTCAGGCCCGGCAGCGAGTTCGCCTCGATGATGATGACCTCGCCGGTCTTGCGGTGCATGAAGGCGTCGATCCGGCCGTAGCCGGCCATGCCCAGCGCGTTGGCGGTGCGGGCGATGCGGGCGCGGACCGCCTCGACGGCGCCGGGCTCGACGCGGCCGAGCGGCGGGCCGGGGGGCGGCGTGATGTTGATGCCGGTGCCGCCCATGAACTTCTCCTCCAGGGAGAGGATGCCGGCGCTGGCCACCGTGATGCTCGGGTTCATCGCCTCCATGGCGCCCTTCGGGCCGATCACGCCGACGGTGACCTCGATCCAGCCCGTGTCGCGGTCGCGGCCCCAGACCAGCTCGGCCTGGCCGCCGTGGTGCTCGACGCGGACGTCGTCGGTGTCGATGTAGTCCTCGAAGAGCAGGTGCTGCGGGCGGCTGGTCGGCATCTCGATCAGCTGGTCGGGGCTGAGCAGCGAGAAGCCCTCGCCCCGGATGCGCCGCGCGTCGGCGTTGATGAGCTCCAGGTACCGGCCCAGGTCGGCGGCGTTGCCCAGCGGGACGATGCCGGCCGAGCAGCCGTCGTCGAGCGGCTTGACCACGACCTTGGTGTCGGTGGTCTCGGTGATGATGTCCTGCCACAGGCCCTCGACCGCGGCGGCGTCCGCCGCAGGCGGGACGTCCACGCGGATGCGGCGGGCGGTGTGGATGCCCTCGGCGGCCAGGGTCGCCACGACCTTGCCCGTCTCGTACTTGTCCGCGCACAGCCGCGAGCCCGCCGGCCCGGAGCCGTTGTAGCGGATGCCGTGCCGGTCGAAGAGCTCCTGCAGCGTGCCGTTCTCCCCGATTCCGCCGTGCAGGGCGATGAAGACCAGGTCGTGGCGGGCCAGGAACTCGTCCATGGTCAGCTGGACCGGCGGGGCGACGCTCGCCGTGCGGGCCGTCTCGGGCAGGCCGAGGCGCTCGATGATCCGGGCGGCCAGCCGGGCGCGGTGCTCCTCCAGGCGCACCCCGTCGCGGCAGGCGTAGACGATCTCCTCCACGGAGTGGCGCAGGGCGGTGGAGTACGACACCTGCCAGACGCTGCCGTCGGGGGCCAGGAGGTAGGGCACCGGGGCGTAGCGCTCGGAGCGGGCCAGCTTCAGCCAGACGTTGGTGCCGCTGAGCACCGACACCTGCCGCTCGGCGGTGGCGCCGCCGAAGAGGACGGCGGCGGGCTGTCCGTTTTGGGCGGCAGTATCGGAGCTGGCGGAAATCTCCACGCCGACCCGGCGCCCGGCGGCGCGCAGGACCTCGCGCAGCACGTCCGCGTGGGACATGCCCAGCTGGGAGGCCTGGATGAACAGGAAGCTGTTCTGCTCCATGCCGCTGATCGGGTTGACGTCGGAGACGAGCACCGAGCCGTCGGGCTGCAGCCAGCCGTCGATGCGGGCGAAGTCGCGCAGGCCGAGCGCGGTGAACACGTCCTCGGCGGTGCCCTGGATCCGGGCGATCGTCTCGTCGTCGCGCGGCGGCGGGCAGTGGTAATGCGAGTCGTTGCTGGCCAGGTACTTGCGGCGGTAGTCGAAGATCTCGTCGTCGGTGCTGCGGTTGTGCAGCTCGATCTCGACCGGGATCAGCGACACCGGCCCGTCGGGGCTCTCCAGCACGATGGTGGTGACCTCGACGCCGGTCATCCGCGGCTGGATCACGATCCGGTCGTGCCGCTTGCGCAGCTCCCGGAGGATGTCGGCGGCGGCGCCGCGGTCCCGGGCCACGAACACGTCGATGCTCGAGCCGCCCTTGGCCGGCTTGAGCACGAGCTTGTCGGCCTCCGGGAAGGCCCCGGCGACGACCGCCTCGGCCTCGGCGTCGGACATCGCGGCGTCGACCAGCACGGAGGGCACCGCACCGATGCCCCGCGCGTCGAGCGCCTCCTTCGCCTTGAACTTGTCGAAGGCGGTCGCGCAGGCCTCGGCCCCGGTGCCGACGAAGGGCACCCCGGCCCGCTCCAGCAGCGCCTGGACCTGCCCGTCCTCGCCGAACGCGCCGTGCATGACCGGGAAGACCAGGTCGACGCCGCGCAGCCGGTCGAGCAGCTCGTCCTCGGTCAGCGGGCGGCCCTCGTGGCCGAGCTTGAAGTCGAAGTCGGATGGGGTGTTGCAGTACAGCAGGCCGCGCGGAATCGCGTAGGGCCGCACCTGCCGATCGAAGAAGATGATCTCCTTGAGGTCGACGACCCCGCCCTCCAGGTGGTCGGCCACGGAGCGTGCCGAGTTGAGCGAGATCCCCCGCTCCTCGGACGGGCCGCCCAGCAGCAACGCAACGTCGACCATCGGTTCCTCTTCGTCAAGGGCCATTTCGACCCGGCTACCTTACACCGGGCCCTGGTTACGCACTGTCGGCAAAGCGAGCGTGCGATACCTTCTGCCCATGCCTCACCCCGGCGCCGGTACCCTCGACCCCGGCAGGCTGTAGTGCAGAGGTCGACACGCCACCTTGCGAAGATGGAGGACGCCGGTTCGATTCCGGCCGGCCTGCCCTTCCTGGAGCGTGACCTGCCCCAATGGCGCCGCATCCGGGCCGGCATGCCCGGACCCGAGCTGGTCGCCGCGGCGGCGGACCGGCGCGCCGCCGGCGACTGGCGCGGTGCCGCCGCCCTGCTGCCGGTGAGCGTCGACGTCGACCTGGCCGCGGTCCGCGCGCGGTACGGCGCCGAGGCCGCCGACGCCCTCGAGGACGACCTGCACCACCTGTGCCTCGACCTGCTCTGGTGGCACCTGCCCCGGCACCGGGGCGGGATGACGACGCTGCAGGCCCAGGTCACGGCCGTGCTGGCCCCGCCGTCCGGGGCGGACACCGCACCGCTGATCCGCGTCCGGCTGCCCCGCTCGCCGACCGGGCCGCAGCGGCTGGAGCTGGACGTGCGGGGCTTCGCGGAGCTCGAGTACGAGCGCTGGTACCTCGCCCCGCGGTACACCTGGGACGTCCGCCACACCGACGAGCTGTCCTCCGCCTGGATCAGCCCGCAGGTGTACGCCATGTTGTCGGCCGGCGAGCACGAGCGCGCCTGGCGGGAGTGCGGCATCGTCATCCCCGAGGGCGAGGAGATCGAGCTGCAGCGGCCCACCGCCGCCCCCACCAGCCCGGTCGGGGTGGCCGAGCAGGCCCGGGCGGCCGGCGCGGCCTTCGGCGTGCGGCGCGTGGCCACCCTCTTCGGCGCGTACATCAACCTCGACCTGCCGGACCTGACCGCGGAGGCCTCCTACCCGGGCGAGTGGATGGAGGTCCCGGTGCGCATCCCGACCGGCACCGTCCCGCCGGACCTGGCCCTGCTCTCGGCGGGCCTGATGACCCCCGCCGACCTGCATCCGCTGATCCGGTCGGCGCTGTTCGGCGACCTGTCCCGCGAGCCCGTCCTGTCCGATTCGGCGCCGAGATCCGGATATTTCCGGGTGCGCTGCGGCGCGGACTGGCATCAGCTGTCCATCGCCAAGGGCGCGCTGCGGCTGCACGACCACAACGAGACCGAGCAGCGCCGCGAGGCCGCCCTGCGCTCCCTGGGCGGCCAGAGCGGCGGCTGCTACGCCACCGAGGCCGCCTGGCGCACCGGCGGGGGTCGCCTGCCCCGCGCCCTGCGTGAGCACCGCCGCGCGGTGGTCGAGCGGCTGCAGCACGGCGACACGCCGTACCTCCTCGAAGGCCTCGCGGCGGGCACCATCGACCCGCGGATGCGCGCCGGCAACGGCTGGACGCTGCTGCACATGGTCATGTGGCTGGACTGGGAGCAGGCGCTGGGGCCGGTGCTGGCCACCGGGCTGCCGATCGACGTGCCGGACCGGATCGGTCGCACGCCGCTCTACGTCGGCGTGATCAACGGCGCCGACCCGGGCCTGCTGCGCCGCCTGGTCGCCGCCGGGGCCAACCCCCGGGCCGCGACCGTCCACGGCACGACCCCGCAACACATCGCCGGCCGCTCCCGCGACCTGCAGTTCCTCCTCGAGGAGCAGTAGCCCGGACCTCGGCGAGGTGCCGAGGTCCAGGCTTGCGCCGGCTCCCTACCGCAGGCCGGGCACCGTGCGCCGCTGCCACGGCCGGAGCAGACCGAAGCCGGCCAGCACCATGGCGAGGCCGGCCAGCGCCAGCGGGCCCGCGGGCGCGCCGGTGACCGGCAGGCCGCCGCCCGTTGCCGGGCGGGGCGCGCTCGCCGCCACCGTGACGGTGAGCTTCATCGAGCGCGGGCTGCCCGAGGGTGCGACGCCCTGCGCGACCAGCGTGTGCACGCCGGCGGCGAGGGAGGGCGGCACGGTGACCGGCTTGCTGAAGTCGCCGTTGCCGTCGGTGACCACGGTGCCCAGCACCAGCGGCGTGGAGTACAGCGTGATCGTCGCCGTGGAGTGGGCGGCGAACCCGGTGCCGATCACCACGATGTCCTGGCCGGGCGCGGCCGTGCTGATCAGGCCCTTGTCCGTGGTCAGGTTGAGCGGGGTGTCCGGCGGCGCGGCCGGCGCGACGGGCGCGGCCGGGGTGACCGCGCTGCTCGTGGCCGGATCCGAGGCACCCGCGGCCGAGTTGGCCACGACCGAGACGGTGTACTGCTGACCGGCCGTCGCGCCCAGCACGCAGCTCAGCGGGTCCGGGTCGGTGACCAGCGTGGTGCAGGTCGCCGGGCCGGGCGTGGCCGTGACGGTGTAGCCGGTGACCGGCGAGTCGTGCGGCGTGGCCGCCGTCCAGCTCACGTTGATCGACGACGTGCCCGCGGTGGCCGTGACCGGGCTCGGCGCGCTCGGCGGGGCCGGGCAGAGCGAGGCCGGCATCTGGAAGAAGACCTTCTTCATCCTGGGCGCGGCCGTGGCGTCCGACCCGTGCTTGTCCGTGTCCTTGGCCTTCGCCGTGGTCTTGACCTTGCCGTCAGCCTTGGACTTGGCCTTGCCGTCAGCCTTGGACTTGGCCTTGCCGTCAGCCTTGGACTTGGCCTTGCCGTCAGCCTTGGACTTGGCCTTGCCGTCGGCCTTGGCTGAGCGCTTGGCGTGGTCCGCCTTGTCCGCCTTGCCGGATGCCCGAGCCTTGGCCGGCTCTGGCGCGGCGTCCCGGTGGGCTGCGTGCGCGGCAAGGTTCGCGGCCTGCACCGGGACATATTCGAAGTCGCCCGGCACGTTCGCCATGCCGCCGGGCGTGGTGACGGTGACCGGCACGACGCCCCAAACGCCCGGCGGTGTCACGGCCGTGATCTGCGTGCTGCTGTTGACGGTGAACGAGGCGGCGTCCAAGATGCCGAACTGCACGCCAGTGGCGCCGGTGAAGCCGGTGCCCATGATCGTGACGCTGGTGCCGCCGAAGTCGGGGCCGAACGTCGGGGACATCCCCATCGCGGTCGGCGCGGCCACGTACGTGTACGCGGCGATCATGAGATCCGTGCCGCCGGGCCCGGTGACCTCGAGGCCCACCGTGCCGGCCGCGTGCGCCGGCGTCGAGGCCGTGATCGACGTGTCGCTGTTCACCACGATCGGACCGGCCGCGGTGCCGCCGAACCTCACCAGCGTGGCACCGGTGAAGCCCGTCCCCGTGATCGTCACCGAGGTACCGCCGGCCGTCGAGCCCGAGGTCGGCGACACCGAGGTGATGGACGGCGGAGCCACGTAGGTGTAGGCGCCCGCCGCGGTCGCCGAGCCGTTCGGCGTGGTGACGGCGACGTCCACGGGGCCGGCCGTATGCGTCGGCGTCAGGGCCGTGATCTGCGTGTCGCTGTCCACCGTGAACAGGGCGCCGGCGCCGAAGGTCACCGCCGTCGCGCCGGTGAAGCCCGTGCCCGTGATCGTCACCGTGTCCTCGCCGGACGTCGAGCCCGACGCCGGCGACAGCGAGGTCACGGACGGCGGGGCCACGTACGTGTAGCCGCCCGTCACGCTCGTCCCGCCCATCACGGTGTTGACGCCGACCGGGACGTTGCCCGCGACGTGCGGGGGCGTGACCACCGTGATCGAGGTCGCGGTGCTGTTGCTCACCGACCCGGTGACGCCGTCGAAGGTCACGCTCGTCGTGCCCGCCAGGTTGACGCCGGTGATGGTGACGGTCGCGCCGCCGGCGGTCGGCCCGCTCGTGGGCGACATCGACGACGCGATCGGCGGCAGCGGGATCACGATCGGCGGCGTGGGAATCACGATCGGCGGCGTCGGGATCACGACCGGCGGCGTCGGGGTCACCACCGGCGGCGTCGGAGTCACGACCGGCGGAAGGTACGTGAACGTGCCGCCGCCGGCCGGCGAGACGCACGTGCCGATGGCGACCTGCACGAGCGCCGACCCGGCCGTGCCCGCGGGCGTCACCGCGGTGATCCGGGTCGGGCTGACCACCGTGAACGACGTGGCGGCGGTGCCGTCGAAGGTCACCGCCGTCGCGCCGGTGAACCCGGTGCCCGTGATCGTCACCGCCGTGCCACCGGTGCTGGGCCCGGAACTCGGGCTGATGCTCGACACGACCGGCTGGGTCACGGCGCTGGCGAGTGCCGGCGCCCCGCTCTCATGCTCGGCGGCCCGGCCACCCGGGCCGGCCGTGGCCAGCGTGAACGCCCCGAGCACCAGCGCACACAGCGTGATGTTCGGCGCCAGTGCCCCGAAGGATGATCCGCGCCTTCCGGGGTGCTTGCGCCGCACGAACACCTTGATCACACAAATCCCCCGTCAGTACGACCCCGACAGCGTGAGTCCACCGTCGTGGTGACCGTACCGGACATAAACGCTAGAAATGCGCATGTCGGAGAAATCGGTGCACAAGGGGCAGAGGGCGAGGCCGGCGGCCCCTCCCTCCCGTCCGAGCCGCTACTTGTAGGTGATGTCCGAGGCGCTGAAGTTGCAGTGCCCGTCTCCCATGCCGTCGCCCAGGTAGGTGGGCTCGCTGCCCTTGGCGACGCCCTTGTACTCGGCGCACACGTGCACGCCCGAGGAGTTGGTCAGGGTCACGCGGGACAGGGTGGCCGCGTCGCCCCAGTTGGTGTTGATGCCGACGACGTACTTCGCGCTGTCCAGCAGCACGTTGTCGACCGTGACCTTGCGCTGGTACGAGTTGGTGCAGTTCCCGCAGGCCCGGTACAGCTTGCCGATGCTCTTGGCGTAGAACCCGCTGATGTGCACCGTGCCCGAGCCGTTGTGCTGGAACACCTTGTCGCTCGCCGACTTGGCGCCGCCGCCGATGACGTAGGCGTCGCCGCTGGTGCCCAGGAACGTGGCCGCGTCCTCGCCGACGTCCTCCCACCACACGTTCTGGATCGTGCAGCGACCCAGGCAGTGGGCCGGTCGGACCGGTGGGAACGACCCGAGCGGAGCATGCCATCCGGCTGCCGGCTACCCGTATGGTCGCCACTGTGAGTGGCGGCGGGCATCGGCTGGGCATCGACTTCGGCACGTCGAACACGGTCGCGGCGCTGTCCGGCCCGGACGGGCAGGTGCGCCCGCTGCTGTTCGACGGCTCCCCCTTGCTGCCCTCGGCGGTCTTCGCCGGGCCGGACACGGGCCTGCTGGTCGGCGCGGACGCGGTCCGCTCGGCGATCGGCGCGCCGGCCGGCTTCGAGGCCAACCCGAAGCGGCGCATCGACGACCGGGCGGTATGGCTCGGCGAGCGGGAGTTCCCGATCGAGCACCTCGTCGCCGCCGTGCTGCACCGCGTGCACACCGAGGCGAGCCGGGTCGCCGGCGAGCGGGTCGGCGACGTCGTGCTCACCCACCCGGCCGCGTGGGGCCGCCCCCGGCTCGAGGTGCTCACCGCCGCGGCGCAGGCCGCCGGGATCGGCCCGGTGAAGTTCGTGCCCGAGCCGGTCGCCGCGGCCGCGTACTTCGCCACCGTCCTCGGCCAGCGCATCCCGCCCGGCCGGGTGATCGTGGTGTACGACCTCGGCGCCGGCACGTTCGACCTGAGCGTGCTGCTGCCGACGCCCGGCGGCTTCGAGGTGCTCGCCTCGGCCGGCCTGCCCGACGTCGGCGGGCTCGACCTGGACGCCGCCGTGGTGGACCACGCGCGGACCGCGACGGCGACCGCCACCGACGCGTGGCGCCGCCTCGACTGGCCGCAGACCCCGGCCGACCAGCAGGCCCGCCAGACCCTGTGGCAGTCGGCGCGGGCGGTGAAGGAGCAGCTCTCGCGGTACGCCAGCGGGGATCTCCACCTCCCCCTCGTGGACCGCCAGGTGCGCCTGACCCGGGAGGAGTTCGAGAAGGCGGCCAAGGCGCAGCTGGACCGGACGGCGGCCATGACCCTGGCCACGCTGCAGGACGCCGGCATCCCGCCGGAGCGCATCGGCGGGGTGTACCTGGTCGGCGGCTCGTCGCGGATCCCGCTCGCCGCCACCCTGCTGCACCGGACGTTGCGCATCGCCCCGACCGTGATCGACCAGCCGGAGCTGGTGGTGGCCGAGGGCGCCCTGTGCGACCGCCCGGTCACCGCCGCCGCGCCCCTGGTTGCCACGCCTCCAGCGGCCCCACCCCCGCCCGCTGCGCCCCCGACCACGGCGTACCCGGCCGCCGCGCACCCGGCCGTGGCCCCCGTTTCCGCCGGTCCGGTGACCCCCTTTGCCGCGATGGCCCAGGTCAGCGCCCCGCCGGTGGCCGCGCCGATGTCTCCCATGCCGGTTGCCATGCCGGTCAGCGTTCCGCCGGTCTCGGCGCCGCCGCCCCAGTTCGTGAGCACCTCACCACCGGCGCCGATGCCGCCGACGTGGAACGGCGTCCCCGAGCGCCGCCGCCCGATCGGCACGCTCGTCCTCATCGCCATCGTGGCCGCGCTGGTCGCCGCCGGCGCCGTGCTGGCCGTGACCCGCCCGTGGCAGCCGGCCGCCAGCTCCAGCCCGAACAACGCCGGCCCCGGGCCCACCGTCGTCGTGGGGACCACGGTCACCGTCCCCGCGCCGACCACCACCGCGCCCGCCCCGGCCGCGGCCCAGACGACCGAGGCCGCGATCGAGTACCCGTCCACGTGGGCCGGCAGCTGGAGCGGCTCCTACGTGCAGGACAACAACAAGGTGTACCAGATGAGCCTGGTCGTCACGGCCGGCTCGAAGATCGCCCAGGTCCGCTACGCCGAGGCCGGCTGCCAGGGCACCGTCACCGTGCTGTCGGTCAACGGCGGCGTGATCCGGGCCCAGGAGGCGATCACCTCGGGCCGCTGCACCCCGACGGGCATCATGACCATGCACCTCGACCCGAGCGGCAGCCTCGAGATCGCGTACCGTCCGGACGTGGCCACCTACACCGCGAACGCCGTGCTGACCCGCGGCTGAGCCCGCATGCGCACCGCGGGCGTCGACCTCGCCGCCGCCGACGAGCGCACCGCCCTGGCCGTCATCGAGTGGTCGCCGGGCCGCGCCGTGCTGCGCGACCTGCGCCTCGGCGTGTCCGACGCCGACATCGTCGCCGCGGTGCCGACCTGCGCCAAGACCGGCATCGACTGCGCCCTGGGCTGGCCCGAGCCCTTCATCCGGCTCCTCGTCGCCCACCGCGCCGGCCACGCCGCCGACCTGCCGTCACCCGGGGGCGGGGCCGCGTGGCGGCGCGCGATGGTGTACCGCACGACGGACGAGGTCATCCGCGCCGACTTCGGGCTGATCCCGCTGAGCGTCTCGGCCGACCGCCTGGCCCACGCGGCCATGCGCTGCGCCGCGATCCTGGCCACCCTCGCGGCCGCCGGCGTCGACGTGGACCGCTCCGGCGCCGGCGCGATCGTCGAGGCCTATCCCGCCGTCGCGCTGCGCCGCTGGGACCTGACCCATCGCGGGTACAAGGGCCGGCACGACCCGCTGGTCGACGCCCTGCGCGCCCGGGCCTGGCTGGACCTCGGCGGCCACGAGCCGCTCATGCGGGCCAGCCACGACGCATTCGACGCGGTGATCGCCGCGCTCACCGCCCGGGCCGCCGCCCTGGGCCGCGCCACCCGTCCCGGCCCGGCGCAGCTCGCGCCGGCGCGGGTCGAGGGCTGGATCGCGGTACCGACGGCGGACCTCGACGAGCTGCCGGAGGCCTCATGATCGTGGAGTTCGACGCCGAGCTGTGGATCTGGGACGCGCGCCGCGCCGACACGTGGACCTTCGTCACCCTGCCGGCCGACGCCTCCGACGAGATCCGCGAGCTGACCGACGGGGATCGCCGCGGCTTCGGCTCGGTCCGCGTCCAGGTCCGCATCGGCACGAGCATCTGGCGTACCTCGATCTTCCCGGGCGGCCCCGAAGGCACCTACGTCCTGCCGGTCAAGCAGGCCGTCCGCCGCGCCGAGTCCCTGTCCGCGGGCGACACCGCCTCCGTCACGGTCGAGCTCGTCTAGGCCCTGTCCTGCCGATCATGCCGGCCTGCGACGGGCCCAGATTCCGCCTGCGCGCACCCCGCGAAAGGCCGGTTACAACACCGGTAGCCTGCCTTTCGCGGGGCACACGCAGGCGAAATCTGGACCTCGTCTCGGCTCGACATGATCGACAGGACAGGGCCTAGGCCTCACCGACCAGGGCTCCTGCTCACCCCATGGTCTTCGAGCCGTCGATCGCCTCGCGGATGATGTCCGCGTGGCCCGCGTGCTGGGCGGTCTCAGCGATGATGTGCTGGATCGCGCGGCGGGCGCTCCACCGGGCGCCGGGCTCGAACCACGGCGCCTCCGGCAGCGGGTGGCCGGCGTCGAGGTCGGGCAGGGTGCGCACCAGCTCGTCGGTCTCCGCGGCCACCTTCTCGTAGTCGGCCAGCACCCCGGCCAGCGTCTCGCCGGGCAGCAGGCGGAAGCCGTCGGCGTAGGTGGCCCACGCCTGCGGGTCGTCGGCGGGCGCCACCGCCTCGGGGCCCTCCACGATGAACCGCGCCCACTGCCGCTCCACCGCCGTCACGTGCTTGATCGCCCCGCCGACCGACAGCTCGCTGACCGTGCTGCGCTGCGCCGCCTGCTCGTCGGTGAGGTCGCGGGCGGTGAACCGCAGGAAGAACCGGGCCTTGCCGAGCGTCTCGAGCAGGTCGGCCCGCTCGCCGGTCACGGTGTTCGAACTCGTCGCGCTCATGCTCATCACCCTTGTCGGTTTCGGTTCCCGCCGTGCTGACGATTCGACGGTACGGCGGGAAGCGGTCAGCTCCGGTCCGCTACTGCGCCTTTTTCGGCTTTACCACCCAGAGGGCGGACCCGTACATGGCCAGCCCCAGCAGGACGAACGCGGCCGCGACCGGGTACCGCCATCCCGCCGGCGCGTAGGTGGCCAGGAACCAGGAGTGGCGCAGGTGACCGTTGGCGACGAAGATCCCGGCGACGATGCCCTGCGGTACCAGCGGAATCGCCCCGAAACTGAGGCCCCAGACCGCGATCGACCGGCGGACCCGGGAGAGCCCGTCGAGGCGGAAGCGCACCGCGCCGGCCCCCTTCGGCTTGCGCCCGGTCCGCATGGCCTGCAGCAGCTCGGGCCCGTGCGAACGCAGCCGGCGCTCGGCCAGCAGCCCGAACCCCCACCAGGACAGCCCGCCGGTGACCAGCCCGACGGCCACCCCGGCCCAGCCGAACCACACCGCGACCAGCGCCGCCGGCATGGCGGCCGCGACGACGAGGGCGAGCATGAGGTACGCCAGCCCGGTCAGCCCGCCGTCGTCCTCGCTGACCCGCAGCGGGTTGCCGGCCCGCCGGTGCGGGTCCGTGGCCGGCACGAGCGCGTAGACCGACACCATCGGCACCAGGCCCGCCGCCGCGCCCAGCAGCGCCGACAGCAGCGCCAGCACCAGCGGCCACGGCCCTCCCACGATCGCCGTGAACCCGACGGTCAGCGCCGCCGCGACCGGCCCGATCGCGGCCAGCCAGGCCGCCTGCCGGCCGCGCACGTCGCTCGCCCCCGGCGTGAGGATGGTGAGCCAGAGCGCGGTGCCGTCGTTGCCGTACTGGTTCGCGGTCATCGCCGCCGCCATCGCGACGAAGATCGGGCCGGCGTACGGGAGCATGCCCGCCCACCCGATCAGCAGCGGGCTGCCGGCGAAGCAGACCCCGTACGAGAGGGCGAACGCCAGCCCGTGGTTGCGCACCAGATCGCGCGACCAGGTCCGCAGCTCCTTGCCCATCACGGTGTCCACCGTGGACGCCCGCTGACCGGTCCGCGGCCGGCTCGCCCCGGCGCGCCGGCTGAGCAGGGCGGCCCAGGCGGCGAGCAGGAGCAGTACCACCAGGGCGAGCGGTGCCAGTGCCCACCACTGCCCCCGGACGGCCAGCAGCCCCCACCCCGACGGCAGCCACCACACCGCGGCCGGCGTCCCGGTCTGCCCGAACGCCACCATGAACACCCAGACCTGCCCGAGCGAGGCCAGAATCGCCCCGTTGACCAGCCCGGCCCCGATCGCCCCGGCCCGCGTCCGCAGCGCCAGCCCGACCAGCCCGACCGCCACCTTGGACGCCAGCACGAACAGCGCCAGCGTAAGCGCCGCCGCCGGCAGGGCCACCAGCGCGTTGACCACCCCGATCCGGGCCCCCGCCACGACCATCCCGAGCAGCCCCACCAGGCTGACCACCGGCGCCACCCCGACGAAGGCGGCGGTGAGCAGCCCGACCGCGAGCCGGCGCGCGGGCAGCCCGAGCGAGGCGAAGTACTCCGGCCGCAGCGTCTCGTCCCCGCCGCCCATGAACACCGGCCCGAGCATCCAGCCCAGCAGCCACACCGCGTACCCCGCGGCCAGCAGGTCCGGCCCCAGGAACCCGAGGTAGACGGTCCCGCCCGCGAGCACGGCCCCGAGCACCGCCCCGGTCCCCGCCGTCTGCGCCCGCTGCCCGCGCAGCGAGTGCCGCAGCACCGCGATCTTCATCTGCGCCATGGTCATCGCGACAGCCACGACAGCTCCCCCTTCATCACGGCCCGCTCCCCGCCGACCAGCCCCACGAACACCTCTTCCAGCGACCGCCCGTCCCTGACGGCGTCCAGCGTCCCGGCCGCCACCACGGCCCCGCGGTCGACGACGGCCACGTGGTCGCACAGCTGCTCGACGAGCGCCATCACGTGACTGGACAGCACCACCGACCCGCCCCCGGCGACGAACCCGCGCAGCATCCCCTTGATCGCCGCCGCCGACACGGGATCGACCGCCTCGAACGGCTCGTCCAGCACCAGCAGCCGCGGCCCGTGCAGCAGCGCCGTGGCCAGCCCGATCTTCTTGCGCATCCCGGTGGAGTACTCGATGACGAGCGTCGACTCGGCCTCGTCGAGCTCCAGCACCCGCAGCAGCTCGTCGGCCCGCCCCGCCACGACGTCCTTCGGCATTCCCCGTAGGCGGCCGAGGTACGTGAGCACCTCCCGCCCGGTGAGCCGCTCGGGCATCGCCAGCCCGTCCGGCAGCACCCCGACCAGCGCCTTCGCCCGCTGCGGCTCGCCCCAGACATCCGCCCCGAAGATCCGCGCGGTCCCGCCGTCGGGCCGCAGCAGCCCGGTCGCCATGGACAGCGTGGTGGTCTTCCCGGCACCGTTCTGCCCGACCAGCCCGAAGAACGACCCCTGCGGCACGTCGAGGTCAACGCCGGCGACGGCCACCTTGTCCCCGTACCGCTTGCTCAGCCCCCGGATCTCCAGCGCCGGGCCCCGCTGCGTGTGCTCGCTCATGCATCCGAACTTACGAACCTCACCGCGCCGGCGGACTGACCCTGGATATCCGCCTGGGGTGGGGCTATCTACACCCCCGACCCGCGTAAGGGTCCGAGGCCCAGGGTGAGGCCGGGGTCGCTCCCCGATGCCCTGGACCCCCTCGGCCGGCCATGCTTTTTCCATCAGATCCGGTACAGCACCTGAATGGAGCAAGACGATGGAAACCGTGCACGGCTCGATGCGCCAGAACGGCCTGATCCGCCCGACCCAGGGCCGGGTCCTCGGCGGCGTGGTCGCCGGCCTGGGCCGCCGGTTCGGCATCGACCCCTGGCCCGCCCGCCTGCTGTTCGTCCTGATCCTGCTGGCGATCCCGGGCAGCCAGATCCTGATCTACCCGATCCTGTGGATCCTGATGCCCGCCGAGCGGGAGGCCCCGGCCCCCGCCTCCCCGGCCTCGCCGGTCTTCTGACCACGGACACTCGGCTGAACACGGACGCCCGGTGCCGCCGCCTCGACGGCGGCACCCGGCCGGCCTATCGGCGCCGGGCCCGCTGGAGCACCTCCTCCGGGGACAGCGGCGCCTTCGGGTGGTACGACAGGCACAGCGGGGTACGGACCTTCACGAACGAGAACCCCTCGCCGGCGGCGTAGAACTGCCCGCTGCCGAGGCTGCCGATGTCCGGCAGCCGGGCGCCCTTGGCCTGGGCCAGCTCCTTGGCCGCGTCGATCTGAGCCGGGGCGTTGAGCAGCCCGAAGAACTGCGTCGTCGCGTTGCCCGAGATCTGGTTGTGCAGCCCCTTGGGCGCCTGGGTGGCGAAGACCAGGCCGAGGCCGTACTTGCGCGCCTGTGACGCCAGCGTGATCGTGCTCGCGGTCGACGAGGTCGTGCCGCTCGACGGGGCCAGCGTCTGCGCCTCGTCCATGATGAACAGGCCGCCGAGCGGGCGATCGCCGGCCGGGTTGCGCTTGAGCCAGGTGAACAGCGCCATCTGCAGCTGGTTGACGAAGCCCTGCCGCTCCTCGTCGGACATCAGGCCGATGAAGCTGATGACCGAGATCCGGGCCCGCTTGCCCGGCGGCGGCGTCAGCAGCTCGGCCGGGTCGGCCGCCACGCCCCGCCCACCGAACAGCGGGTCGTTGACCATCGCGGCCTTGAGCGTCTCGGCCAGGTCGGCGGCGAGCTTGCCCGCCCGGCTCATCCGGCTCACGTCCTCGGGCAGGTCGCCGAGAAAGTCGGTGAAGCCCTCCAGGCCGACGCGGTTGCCGTGGGCGTACGCCCGCAGCGCCTCGGTGAGCACCGCCTTGCCCTGCACGGCCAGCTTCGTCGTGCCGCTGACGCCGGCCCGCGGGGCGAGCGCCTCGACTGCCGCGCGAATCGCCTGGGCGAACTCGTCCTGCGAGTCGCGCACGGGCGCGAAGTCCGGCAGCGGCTGGAACGTCAGCGGCCGGCCGCCGCCCACGCCCGGCGTCCACACCACGACGTCGGTGTGCTCCAGGTAGTCGCGGGCGCGCTCCTCGTCGCCCGGCCCCCAGCCCGGCGGCGGCTCGGGCCACGGGTCGCCGAGCCGCGCGAGGTCGTTGTTGGGGTCGAGCACGATCGACGAGACGCCCTGCCGGGCGCACTCCTCGACCAGCCGGCGGATGAGCACGGTCTTACCCGATCCGGAGCCGGCGAAGATCACGGTGTGCCGGCGCAGCGACTCGAGGTCGACGACGAGCGGCTCCTCGCTCTGCATCACCTTGCCGAGTCGGATGGTGCGCCCATCGTCCCGCTGTTCCGGCTCCGGCTCGACCGCTTCCGGCATCACTTCAGGTTCGGGTGCCGGCGCCTCGCTCGGCGGCCCGAAGATCTCCTGGAACAAGGCGGTCCTGCTCGCCGGTCGCCGGGCCACCAGCCACTCGCCGAGCAGCGCGTGCGGCGCCGCCTGCATGCGCCGCAGCGCGTCGAACACCTTGAGATCGGCGTCGTCGATCTTGTGCCACACGCCGCCGGCGGCCAGGAACTCGTCGACCGTCTGCTTGGTCCGGGGGCCGGACGGCCAGTTGTCGCGGCGCAGGAGGATCAGCCGGCGCTGCGGGATCGCCCGGTCGAGGCCCGACATCACGCAGGCGTTGCGGATCCGGGCGGTGACCGCCCGCGGGTTGTCGTGGACGATCGCGCGCAGTCCCCAGTGGGCCTCGTTCTCGGTCGCCTCGTCGAGCACCTGGATGAGCCGGCCGTGCAGCGCCGGGTTCGCGCCCGGCGGCGGATCCTGCTTGTACACCACGCCGGTCGGGACCTGCTCGCCGATCCACGCGCCGATCGCGGCCGCGAGCAGCTGCGGCATCTCCACGTCCTCGCTGCGCTTGTCGAGCGCCCGAGAGACGTCGGCCGACGAGACGAGCTCGGCGAACATCGCGTCGAGGTGGCCGAGGTCCCCGGACTGCGGCTGCGCGGGCGACGCCGGCAGTGGGCTCGGCGCATCGAAGCGGCACAGCTCGACGACCTCGTCGTTGTCGAGGCAGCGGTGCAGGTGCTCCTCGACCCTGCGCAGCAGGTCTCGCGGGGTGAAGCGCCGGGCCTCGTCGAACGCCTCCGGGCGGACCGGCCAGGTGTCGTAGGGCACCGGCACGTGGTGAGCGCCGTAGGCCGCCGACAGGCGCTTGGCCACGATCGTGCGGGCGATTTCGGCGCTGTTGATCCGGTCGGGCAGGACGGTCTCCCGGAAGCGCTGGACCACCGGCGTCGCCGCGGTCTTCTTCATCAGCTCCCAGGTGTCGGGCAGGCACGACATCACGACGAGCGTGCGCTGGGTGCTGTCGCGCAGGTTCAGCAGACCGTCGGCGACCTGGCCGGCCAGGCCGGCCTGCTCGGACTCGAACACAGCCTCGCGGTCGAAGAACGCGGCGGTGCTCTGGGCGAAGAGGGTGTCGAGCTGGTCGATGGCGATCACGCTGGGGCTGAGCGTCAGGGCGATCAGCCGGGAGATGTCGCGCACGACCTCCTGAGGCTTGCGGACCGAGGCGGTGAAACCCCAGTCGGTGCGGTCCCCGACCTCGGTCGGCTCGGAGATGAGGTGGGCCTGCCCGATGTCCTGGAGGTCGAAGTCGGACGAGCCGTAGAGCACCAGCGCCCGCGCGGTGTCCTGGCACTCGCGGCCGGTGGCGTCGTCATATTCGCGCAGGCCCCGGATGAACGTGTCCAGGTGCGCGCGGGTCAGCGACGCATTGCCGGCGACCGCGGCGCGCACCTCGGCAGCCCGGATGTTCAACTGCGAGGTGAGCCGGAACAGGAAGCTCTTGAGCTGAGTGCCCCAGACCTTCTCTTCGCGGGTGAGGCCGGTGATCATCCCCTGGACGGTCGCCTCCCAGAACGACCGGCCGTTGATCATGTTCACCAGGAAGAAGTAGCCGCCGCCGTCGGCATTCTGGATCGTCTCGCGCACCGCGCCGAGCAGGTGGGTCTTGCCGGAGCCGGCGCGGCCCAGCAGCGCCACGCCCTGCGGCTGGGTCCGGTCGCTGCGGCGTGCCTTGCCAACCCCACTGAGGATCTCGTGCACCGAGCGCTCGTGCAGCTCCGGGACGTTGTAGGGTGAGGGGTGCCAGATGTCGTTGGGCGTCGGCGCCGGGTTGAGGTGCAGCTCCTCGAGCGCGGCGCGGGCCTGATCGCCGATCATGACCGGCCGATCGACAGCGTGTGGTTGTCCTCCCCGCCGATCCGCAGGGCGGCCGCGATGTCGCGGGGCTTCAGCGCCTTGGTGTTGGCGACCGGGATGATGCGCACGTCGCCCCGGTCGAGCAGCGCCATCAGGGCCCGGTCGACCTCCGCGCGCTCGAGGCGCTCCAGCTTGTCGCGCAGGTCGGCGAGACCGACCCACTCGCCGGGAGCCGGCGCCAGCTCCGCGTAGGCCGCGCGCACCTGCGCCTCGGCGTCCCCGGCGGTCTCACTGACCACGGCGCCCTCGACGCTCTCCCCTCGCACCTGCCGGAAGAACTCGCCCTCGCTGAGCTTCACGCCGTGCGTGACCTGCAGCTGCTCCAGCGACCGGTGGATGTTGCCGAGCAGCGTCAGCAGGGCGCGCGACGCCGACTTGCCGGCCTTCGGGGGCTCGGTGGTGTGCAGGTCGCGCATCACGTGCCAGCCCTTGTCGGTGAGCTCGTGAGAGAACGGCCGGTGGGACCGGTCGGTCTGGATGAGGCCGAGCTTCTCCAGCTTCTTGTTGTCGTCGCCGGTGAGCGAGAAGCCGGCCAGCTCCTTGAGCTCGTTGTTGTTCAGCTTGTGCGCCTCGGACATGAGCACCACCAGCGCCAGGATCTGGTTCGGGGTGAGGCTCGGGACGTCTTCGGTTGGCATTGGGGCCTCATTTCCGGTTCGGAGCGTTACGACGAAGCAGCAAAAGGTCACGGACAGTAACGGTTACAGCGTACGGATCGGTGAGGACCTGCTCGTTGGTGAAGCGCAGGACGGCGTGACCGAGCAGCTGCAGCTGGGCGTCGCGGCGGCGGTCGTCGGCGTACTGCCACCGCTGCCGGTGCTCGTCCCCGTCGACCTCGACGACGAGGCGGTCGTCGGGCCAGAAGAGGTCGAGGCGGTACGCCTTGCCCAACACGTGCCACTCCAGCACCTCGTTCCACCGGCGCCCCCGCGCCCACTCCTGCGGCGCGAGCGCCCGCTCCAGGGCCTGCTCGGCCGCGCTGTCGGCCCGCGGCGCCCCGGAAAGCGGCGGGAAGCTCAGCACCGGCAGCTCGGCGCCGCCGCCGTCGGGCTCCGGCCCCGGCCCGGCACCTTCGGTCAGCCCGGCGAGCCCGGCCGGCAGGCGGATCCGGATCACCGGGATGCGGTCGACGCTGCGCAGCCTCGGCCCCGCCAGCCACACGGTGAAGCGTCCGTGCTCGGCGAGCCACTGCGCGGCGACGGCCAAGGCATGCTCACCCGCGGGCGGGAGGCTGGCCGGGATATCGACCAGCACCGCCACGTGGTCGCGCCGGTAGGCCTCGGCCAGCAGCGCGCGGAGCCCGCGGGCGCGGACCTCGGCCGGGAACCGCGGCCCGTCGCCGGGGCCCAGGCCGCCGCGGATGCGCAGCGCCCGCTCGGCGGCGGCCACGAGGAACGGCCCGAAGTGCTCGGTCCCGGCGGCCATCCGGGCGGCGAGGGCCCGCACGGCCTCGACGCCCAGCGACGACGGGCCGTCCAGCCGCTCGGCCCCGCAGAGCCAGCCCGGAAAGAGGCTCATCGCGGCCCCGTCGAGCGCGTCGAGGAACGCGCCGGCATACCGGTCGACGGACAACGCCAGCGGTGGACGGAACCGCACAACAGCCGGAGCGCCGGCGGGCAGCGGGTCCAGCCCCACGCCCAGTAGGGCGGGGTCGACGTCGGCCAGGAAGCTGGCCTGGCCGACCGGCGGCTCGGACCACCACCGAACCCCTGAGCTCACGGTTTCCGACCGTACGCCGCGAAATGATCACGCGCAGTCATCTCTTCACCTGACTCATTCCGGGTCGGTGTAGCCGGCGAGGCTGACCCGCGACACGATGCCGAGCTTCTGGAAGATCTGCCGGAGGTGGTAGTTCACGGTGTGTGCCGAGATCCCGAGCCGGCGCGCGATCTGAACGTTGGTCATCGCGCCGGCGGCAAGCCGAGCCACGTCCCGCTCGCGGTCCGTCAGCAGCGCCCAGTCAGTCTCGGCCTGCGGCAGCTCGTGCAGAACGGCGACGACCACGATCCCGGCCCCGCCGGACACGTCGGACAGCAGCCGGGGATGCAGGCCGGATGCGCGCAGGCCACGTAGCACCGACTCCAGGGTTGCGCCCTTGTTCATGATGATCCCCCATCGACGCCCGGATATTAGTGGAACTTACTGGAAGATACAGGAGGCATGCAATGGAGTTGGGCGGGGATTGCTGGAAGTTACTGGAAGACGTAGGGTCGACGCATGGCAGACAGCGCTGAAGAGCTGGAGCCCCGGATCGAGGCGCTGCTCGCCGAGGTTCGGCGGGCGACGGCCGCCGGTGACCGGCCCAGGGCCCGGGTCCTGCGGGCGGAGCTCACGGCGCTCCAGCAGGCCTGGGAAGAGGCTCTCGAGGCGCTGGCCCCGGAAGTGCCGAACCCGCCGCGGGAGGGTGGGTCGCTGCTGCCGCTGCGCGAGCAGGTGCACGGCGCGCTGACGCTGCTCACCGTGCCGGCCGCGCCGAAACTGATCGCGCAGGTGTACAACGCCTGCTTCGGCGGGGACATCAGCAGCGCCAAGCTCACCAGCCTGCGCCGCGACGAGGAGCGCTCGTTCCGGGCCGCGCCGTTCGCGCGGCCGTACTACCTGTGCGCCGCGCTCACCGCGGACCGGCTGGCGGCCGGGCGCGGGCTGCTCGCGATCTCCACCTGGCCGCTCGATCGCCGCATCGTCGGGCCGCTCAGCCCCCGGGTCGACTTCCTCGTCGCGGCGGTCAGGATCGCGGAACACGTGGCCCGGCTGCCCGATACCGACCGCGCCGCCGCGCGCCTACTGTGGCTGTTCGCCGAGAACATCCCCGGCGCGGCCGACGGGGTCGGGGTGGCCCGGCCCGAGGGCGTCATCCGGGCCGCGCGGGCCGAGCTGGACACGCACGAGCCGGCCGACCGGTCGCACCGCGAAACGGCCGCCGCCCGGGCCCGGGCGCAGCTCAACGACGTCCAGCAGCTGTACGGCGCGCCGCTGGAAGGAGTGCCGCTGAAATCAGTGCCGGCGACCGGCACCGACCCGTAGGAGTACGACTTCCCCCGCGAAGGAAGCGCACCGTGAACAGCACCGAACAGCGGCTCGAACAGATCCGCGGATCCTTGCCACCGCTCGCGCACAACGCCCGGACCCTTGCCGCGCTCACCACCAATCCCGGCTGCGCCCGGCGCGCGATCATGGATGCGGCCGGCGTCGACAAGCGCGCCGTGGCCGCCCGGGTCGGGTTCGCCCCGCCCTACGGCCAGTCGCCGTTCGCCATCACCCGCACCCGCGCCTTCACCGCCCAGGTCAAGGCCAACGGCTGCGCCGAGCTGCTGCGGATGCTGCGCGAAGTGCTGGACCTGCCGCTGCCCGAGGTGGCCTACCAGGACCTCGACGACGCCGGCGGCAACGAGTCGCAGGAGGTCCGGCACGCCCTGGCCCGCACGGTGCTCGGCGCCGCGGCCCGGCGCACCGAGGACGACTTCGGCACGCTCTTCGACCACCCCTTGCTGCGCCTGCCGGTCGGCGGCCGGCACGTGTTCCTCGAGCCCGATCTCATCGCGCTGCAGTACCGCGGCACCTTCCACATCATCGAGATCAAGTCCTTCGCCGTGATCGACGGCCAGGCCGACGGCGGCAAGGTGGCCGCGGCGGCGATGCAGTCCGCGGTGTACGTCGTGGCCCTGCGCCGCCTGCTCGAAGATCTCGGCCACGACCCGGGGTGCGTCAGCGACCGCGTCGTGCTGGTGTGCCCGGAGAACTTCTCCAACCACGCCGTCGCCACCCGGATCGACGTGCGCCGCCAGCTCACCGTCCTGCGCCGCCAGCTCGACCGGATGCGGCGCGTCGACGAGCTGCTCGCCTCGCTGGACCCCGGCCTCACCTTCGACCTCGCCCCCGACCGGGACGGCCGGCCGACCCGCCCGGCCGGCGAGCTGTGCGCCGCGATCGAGGACATCCCCGCCCGGTACTCGCCGGACTGCCTGTCCATGTGCGAGATGTCGTACTTCTGCCGTCAGGAGGCCCGCGGCAGCACCCACGCGCTCGGCAAGTCGGTGAGCGAGGAACTCGGCAGCGTCGATTGGATCGACACCGCGCTCGCCCTGGCCGACGGGACGGCGTGGCCGGCCCCCGAGCAGGAGGAGGCCGCGACGGTACTGCGAACCGCCCTGCGCATGCGCGAAGAGTGCCTCGGAGCACCGGCATGACCGCGCTGACCTCCCTCGCCCGGGCGCTCGCCGTCCGGCACGGAACCGCGCAGCCGCTCACCACGGTCCGGCATGTGCACGTCGCCGCCCGCCCGTTGGTCATGATCCCGCTCGGGCTGGCCGGCGAGGCCAACGCGCCCGTCGCCGCGCTGGTCGGCGACCGCGAGGACGCGCCCCGCCTGCTCGTCGTGCCCCAGCCGCGCAACCGCGACCAGCGCTTCGCGTTCGCCGCCGACCTCGGCCGGATCGTCGTGTCCTACGTGGACGGTTTCACCCGCGACCTGGAGGACGTGCGCGGCCGCCGGCGCTTCGCCGACGCGCCCCAGCTGCTCGTGCCCAACCCGGGCGGCATCAGCTTCCTGCGCCTCTTCGGCCGCTCGACCCGGCTGCGCCGCGTCTTCGGCGAGTACGCCGTGCCGCCGGTCGTGCCGCTGCTCGGCAAGTGGCTGACGTTCTTCGCCGAGCGGGCCGAGCACCCTGGCTCCTCGCTGATGCTCGCGATGACCTCGGCCCTCAGCGCGCACTGGGCCACCGGCCAGAGCCCCGTCGAGGACGCCAACCTGGCCGCCCTGCTCGCCTGGCTCGACCCGCCGCCCGGGCGCTCGCCCTTCGACGCCGCCCTGGAGGCCGAGGACCCCGACCGCTGGCCGCCGGCTGGCCCGGCGACCGACCCGGCCTTCGACGCCGAGCACCTGGCCCTGGCCATCAACCGCTACGCCCGCACCGACGCCGACCCCGCCGCCCGCGCGGCCGCCCTCGACCGGCTGCGCGCCGCCTTGCACAGCCAGCTCGAGCCGACCTGGCGGCTGATGTGGCAAGGCCTGGGCCTGCTCCGCGGGCTCGCCGCGGGCGCGACGGTGCTGGAGCGCTGGGCCGACGACCGCGACGCGTTCACGACCTACTTCGCCCACCTGACCGGCGACAACCCGGTGCCCCAACCCCGCCGCGACGGCGCCGTGGCCGCGGCCCGGCGCCTCGAGCGGCTCGAGCGTGCGCAGGCCCGCTTCGACGCCCAGCGGGCCCTGGACGATCCGCTGGTGATGGCCGAGCACCGGCTCACCGGCGAGGCCTTCGCGGGCGAGGTCGTGGCGGCCGAGCCCGACCGGGTCGACGCCACCGGCCCGCGCCGCAGGCTCCGGCCGCACGTCACCGTACACACGACGGATCCTCTGCGGCTGACCGCCGGCGCCGAGGTCACGTCCCCGGCCCGCCCGGGCCAGAAGGCCGAGATCCTCGCCGTGACCCCATCGGCCGGCGGCCTGGACGTGCGGCTGGAGCTCTCCGGCGGCATGGGCCGCGCGCTGACCGCCACGCCCGGAAGCGTTCCGGCGCCGGGGGAGCGCATCACCTACGGTTCGGCGTCGACCGCCTTCCAGCCGGCGGGCAACTTCCCCGACGCGGCCGACACTCCGTGGACGCACGGTGGCCCGCCTACCCCGCCCGGCCCGACCCAGGAGGACGCCGTGGAGGCCTGGTCGTGACCACCGACATCCTTCCGGCGGTGCTCGCCGACCTGCAGGCCCATCCGGTCCCCGGCGTCGTCGTGGACTCTCCGCCCGGCGCCGGCAAGTCGACCCTCGTGGTGCGGGCCGCCCGGCACATCGCCGCGACCGGCGAGCCGCTCGCCGTCGTCGCCCAGACCAACGAGCAGGTCGACGACCTCATCGCGAACCTGGCGACGACCGCGCCGGACCTACCGATCGGCCGCCTCTCGGCGCAGGGCTACGCGCCGGTGGCCCGCATCGCCGCCCATCGCAACGTCGCCGTCGACACCGCCGTGGCGGGCCTGGCTGGCTGCCGCGTCATCGTCGGTACGGCGGCCAAGTGGGAAAGGCTGACCGAGGGATCCTGGCCCTGGGCCATCGTCGACGAGGCCTACCAGATGCGCTCCGATGCCCTGCTGAAGGTGATCGGCCGCTTCGCCCGCACCCTCTTCGTCGGCGATCCGGGCCAGCTCGACCCATTCTCCACAGTGGAGACCGAACGCTGGGCTGGCCTCTCCTGGGATCCGCAGCTCAGCGCGGTCGCGGTGCTGCTGCGGCACAACCCGACGGCGCCGCTGCACCGCTTGCCAGTCTCCTGGCGCCTGCCGGCCACCGCGGCTCCGGTTGTCTCCGAGGCGTTCTACCCGTTCACCGGCTTCACCTCCGGCACCGCGCTCGGCGATCGCCGCCTCGATTTCGCCACCCACGCCTTCGGCTCGTCCCCGGTCGACGCGACCCTGGCCACCGCGGCCGAGACCGGCTGGGCCCTGCACGAGCTCCCGGCCCGCCACAGCATGCGCACCGATGCCGAGGTGGCGGAGGCCTGCGCCGAACTGGCCCTGCGGCTGTTGCAGCGCGGCCCGTTCGCCTTCTCGGAGAAGTTCCCGGCCGGTGCGCCGGTGTCGGCGGACCGCATCGCGATCGGCACCGCCCACCGCGATCAGGCCGCGGCGGTACGGCAATACCTCCCCGACGACGCCGGCATCACGGTCGACACCGCAAACCGTCTCCAGGGCCGCGAGTACGACGTCACCATCGTGTGGCACCCGCTGTCCGGCCGCCGTGACGCGACGGCCTTTCATCTGGAGGCCGGGCGCCTTTGCGTCCTGACCTCGAGGCATCGTCACGCGTGCATCGTGGTGGCCCGGGCCGGCATCACGGAACTGTTGGACGCGCACCCGTCCACGGGACGCATGTACCTCAACGAAATCGTCAAGTTCCCCGACGGCTGGGAGGCCAACCAGGCGGTCATGTCCCATTTGGAACGGCATCGCGTCGCCGCCGGATGACGCCTGCCGCAGCAAAGCACGAAGAAGCGGCCGCCCCGAACGGGACCGGCCGCTTTCTTATTCGCCGGCGCCCGATTCTTGCGGGCGCCCGGGAAACGCATCAGGGGCCCACCGAATCGGTGGGCCCCTGGCAAAAGTTTGTCCGGCGGCGTCCTACTCTCCCACACTCTCTCGGGTGCAGTACCATCGGCGCTGGAG